>NZ_JBHXLU010000128.1:0-30933 GCF_042720695.1 Streptomyces sp. NPDC058457
CCCGCTCCGCGGGTGCGCACCCCGTTGCTGCGCAACGGGGTTGACGAGCGGTCGCTGCGCTCCCGCTGCCCGCGCACTGCGCGGGCAGATCCCTGCGCTGCGCTTCGGGATCCGGTGGGGCCGGCCGCTGCGCCGCCCGGCTCGACCCGCGATGCGCGGCCGCCTGGGGTTGAGTGGGTGTCAGCTGCGGGCCTGGGGTTTCTGTGGGGAGTTGGGGAGTGCTTCGCACTCCTGGGGCGGGTCCGCTGCGCTCCCCCGCCTGACGGTCCCTCCGGCTTCGCCTCCAGGACCTTGGGGCCCGCTGTCGCAGGCCTGGCTGGCTACGAGGGGTGGGGGTCACTCGTTGCTGTTCTGGTTTCAGTGCGACGCATCAGCGATCTGATGCAGAATGTAGAATTGGTGGAAACAGGAGACATGCTCTGGCGGCGAGGGGACGGGGCTCATGTCAGTCTACGAATATCTTCCGGCTGAAATAGCCCGGCTCGGTGTGACGAGAAAAGCCGCCGGGCTCGTCCTCAGCCAGGTGCAGACGCATGCACGGCACTCCCGAGAGCGCGAGGAACGTGCACGCGGAGGACCGGCAGAGATCCTCAACTTGAGTGAGCTGGTGATCGCCATGTGGGAGTGCGCTGAATGGGAGCGGATCGCCCATGTGATGACGGAGCAACAGATGCCTGTCTACGCGCCGGGACAGGATCCGTGTGTAGGCCGCCGTGAGGAGCAGCGGATGCAGCGTGTGGCCCTTGACGTAGCCGCTGCAGAACAACACAGCGGGGCACCGGCCGAGATGCTGCGTCATCGGATCTACCGGATCGTCGCCCAGCGAGCCGGCTCTCCGGGCGAGGGCGAACCACGGCTCACCGTCCACATGATGGCCTCCTCCCTCAGCGAAGCCGCCCACCGGGCCTGGACCATTTACGGACAGCCAGGCGGCCTCTACCCGCAGGGCGCATACCAGATTACCTCGGTCGAACAGGTCCTTCCTGAACCCGGAGAATTGCTGTGATCCAGCTTCGAGAACACCAGATGGACGCGAATACGCGTATCCGCAAGTGGGTGGGATTCTCTGCAAGATCATCTGTGCCCTCGGAGGGAGCGCGCGCCACGGTCGTGTCCGCCACAGGCTCCGGGAAGACGATCACCACCGCCGCGGCCGCGTTGGAATGCTTCCGGGGCGGGCGGGTCCTCGTCATGGTCCCTACCCTGGATCTTCTGGTGCAGACCGCGCAGGCGTGGCGCCGGGTCGGCCACAACGCGCCCATGGTCGCCGTGTGTTCGCTGGAGAAAGACGACGTCCTGGAGCAGCTCGGGGTCCGTACGACCACAAACCCCATCAAGCTCGCTCTGTGGGTGGGGAAGGGGCCCGTCGTCGTGTTCGCCACGTACGCCTCCCTCGTGGACCGCGAGGACCCCGAGGACATCACCGGCCGGGCGAAGGTACGCGGGCCACTGGAAGCCGCTCTGGCGGGCGGAGAGCGGCTGTACGGACAGTCGATGGACGGCTTCGACCTCGCTGTCCTGGACGAAGCCCACGGACTCGCCGGGGACACCGGCCGGCCCTGGGCGGCAATCCACGACAACACCCGGATCCCCGCAGCCTTCCGGCTCTACCTCACGGCCACCCCGCGCATCCTCGCCTCGCCCCGCCCGCAGAAGGGCGCGGACGGCCAGGAGCTGGAGATCGCCTCGATGACCAGCGACCCGGCCGGGACGTACGGCGAGTGGATCTACGAGCTGGGGCTGTCCGAGGCGATCGAGCGGAACATCCTCGCGGGCTTCGAGATCGACGTGCTGGAGATCCGGGACCCCTCGCCCGTGCTGGGACTGTCGGAGGAGGCGCTGCGGGGCCGGCGCCTGGCGCTGCTGCAGACCGCGCTCCTCGAGCACACCGCGCGCCACAACCTTCGCACGGTCATGACATTCCACCAGCGGGTGGAAGAGGCCGCCGCGTTCGCGGAGAAGATGCCGCAGACGGCCGCGGAGCTGTACGCGACCGAGGCGTCCGATGACGCTCTGGCCGACGCGGAGCGGCTGCCGAAGTCGTCGATCGACGCGGAGTTCTACGAGCTGGAGGCCAGCCGCCACGTACCCCCAGACCGCGTGTGGTCGGCATGGCTGTGCGGCGACCACCTCGTGGCCGAACGACGCGAGACGATCCGCCAGTTCGCAGGCGGCGTCGACGCCGACGGCAAGCGGGTCCACCGGGCGTTCCTGGCAAGCGTTCGCGTTCTCGGTGAAGGTGTCGACATCTGCGGCGAACGGGGTGTCGAGGCGGTCTGCTTCGCCGACACCCGCACCTCCCAGGTCGAGATCGTCCAGAACATCGGCCGCGCCCTACGCCCGAACCCGGACGGCAGGACCAAGGTCGCCCGGATCATCGTTCCGGTCTTCCTGGAACCCGGCGAGAACCCCGACAACATGGTCGCCAGCGCCTCGTTCCGCCCCCTCGTAGCCGTGCTCCAAGGCTTGCGCTCACACGACGAACGACTCGTCGAGCAGTTGGCTTCGCGAGCCCTGTCGAGGCAGCCGCGGGCCAAACTGCACCATCTCGTCCGCGACGACGACGGGCGGATCATCGCCGCCAGCGGAACGGGCGGCGATGGCCAGGGGCACGACGACACCCAGGGCGCGGTGGAATCAGCGCTGCTGCACTTCTCCAGCCCGCGCGACGCCGCCATCATCGCCGCCTTCCTGCGCACCCGCGTCTACCGGCCAGAATCCCTGGTCTGGCTCGAGGGATACCAAGCCCTGCTCCGCTGGCGGAAGGAACACGGCATCACCCGCCTGCACGCCGTCCCCTACGACACCGAGGTCGAACTCGGGGTCACCCACTTCCCTCTGGGGCGGTGGGTCCACGAACAGCGCAAGGCCCTGAGGGCGGGCGAGATGGACGACCACCGCAAACGACTGCTCGACGAAGCCGGGATGGTGTGGGAGCCGGGCGAGGAAGCCTGGGAGACGAAGCTGGCGATGCTGCGCTCGTATCACCGCGCACACGGGCACCTCGCCCCGAGGCAGGACGCGGTCTGGGGCGCCGCCGAGAACGAACTGGTCGCCGTCGGGCAGCACATCGCCAACCTCCGCAGGAAGGGAGGACTCGGCAAGAACCCCGAACGCGCGCAGACGCGGGCCGCACAGCTGACCGCCATCGACGAGGACTGGAACTGCCCCTGGCCACTCGACTGGCAACGCCACTACCGCGTCCTCGCCCACCTCGCCGCAGACGAACCCGACGGCGTCCTGCCCGAGATCCATCCTGGCGTGCTCTTCGAGGGCGATGACCTGGGCAAGTGGCTGGCACGGCAACGGGAAGCGAGCACCTGGGCCCTGCTGTCAGAGGAGCAGCGGCAGCGGCTCTCCGCGCTGGGCGTAACGCCCGCTGAGCAGCCCGCCCCGGCCAAGGGCGGCGGAAAGGCCTCCGGGAAGGCGTCAGCGGCCTTCCGCCGCAGCCTCACGGCCCTCGCCCAGTACATCGCCCGCGAGGGCCATTACCGCGTCCCCAGGGGCCACGCAGAGGAGATCGCGGTCGACGACGCGGCAGAGCCGGTGATCGTGAAGCTGGGCGTATGGGTCTCGAACACCAAGTCGAGGCGGGACAAGCTCACCGAGCCCCAGCGGGCAGCGCTCCGGGAGCTCGGCGTGGAATGGGCATAGCCACCGGATTGATGCTGTGGACTTCACACGGTGGTCAAGTGCGCAGGTTCTCATTGCGGATCATTCTGCGGAGGCTGGTGCGGGCAGCAGCCAGGTCTTCTTCGAGGTCGGTGATGCGTGCTTGGGCTGCTGTGTTGTCTGCCAGGGCCTGCTGGAGCTGCTGTGTGAGGTGCTGATTCTTGGCGGCTAGTTCGTCGGTCTTGGAGGTGGAGCCGGGCGTATGGAGGGCATCGAGTTGCTGACCGAGTTGGCGTTTCAGGGCTGCCTGGAGCCGTTCGCGTTCAGCGCGGAGCGCCTTGATTTCTTGCCAGGCGGTTTCGAGTTCGGCGCGCAGGCTGGTTGGGGAAGGTGCCGTCGATGGTGGTGTGGTGTGCGCTTGACGTAGTTGGGCGGCCTCGATGTGCTCCCGTACGCCTGGGGCATAGGTGAGCCAGGTGGAAACGCGGGCTGCCCTGGCGACTGCGGCGAAGGTGAGCGGCTGCCCTTGTTTTTCGAGAGCAGCGAGGGCGGTGAGTACGCGGGCTCGTTTGTCGAGGCTGTGGCGGCGTCTGGAATCGGCGAGGGAAGCGGGGTTGCCGCGGGGATTCATTGCGGCTCTTTCGGCCGGGCGGGAGTGAGGGGCAGGAGGGTGTGGTGGCCGCCTGCTCGAGCCCTTCGCAGCACGGTGCTGGCTTCTTCGATCTGGGCGCGTTCGTGTTCAGGGAGGGCTTGGAGGTGCTTGTGCATGCGGTCGACGACCTGTTCGTAGGCAGTGATCTGTGCGGAGAGGGCAGTGGTGACGAACTCGGCTGCTTCCATGGCGAGTGCGGTCTCGCGGTCTGCGCGTAGCTCGTTGATGTGCTGCTCGATGGCGGGCAGGTAGGAGGGGTCTGGGCGGTAGAAGCCGCAGCCGGCGCATTGAAAGCGGATGGGGCATGCCTGGCCGCCGGCTTTCACGTTCGATGGCTCTGTGCAGCCGCCGTAGGGGACGGCGACCGAGCGCATCTCGTAGGCGGTGCTTGAGCTGGGGCTGGGGTGGCCGTGCTGGTTGAGGACGTGCGCGCTGAGCTTGGTGACGGCTTCCCGTTTCCGTTTCAGGGAGACCGTGTAGTAGCGCTGCGTCATGGCAATCGACTTGTGATCCATCAGTTCGCGCAGGACGTCGACGGGGGTTCCGGCGTCTGCGTGGCGCTGGGCGTAGGAGTGGCGGAAGGCGTAGGGGTAGATCAGCGATCGGTCGAACGGCAGGCGCTGTCCTTGTGCGTCGGTGCCCTCGGCGTGGAGTTCGGGAAGGGAGTCGGCCCATAGCCGCAGGGCGTCGCTGAGGTAGCAGCTGGAGATGTGCGGGGCGTCGCTCAGCGGGGTGAGGGCAGGGAAGAGGTACCGCTCGCCTTTGGGAGGAAAGTGGATCTCATCGCGGCAGGCGCGCCAGGTCCGGATGGCATCGGCGGTGGAGGCTGCGATCGGCAGACGTCGGCGGTGTCGCTTCCTCTTGTGGTTGTCCCAGATCAGCGTGGGCTGGCCGTTGTGGGATTCCAGGCAGTCACGTGGCAGGGAGACGATCTCCAGCGGTCGGCGTCCGGTGTCGCGCAGGACGATGTACATCGTGCGGTACAGCAGTTGTCGGGCGACGGGGGCGATGTCTCGGCAGCCGTAGGTGTTGCCGGTGCCAAGGGAGTGGAGGTGGGCGTCGAGCTGGCGGATGACGGATTCCGGGATGGCCTTGCCGATGAAGTCTTCGTTGGGTTCTTCGACGCTGATGACGTGTTCGACGGGGACGCGGGTGAAGGTGCCGGCGAGGTCATCGAGGGTGCCGCAGCGGCGTCCGTAGTCGATGAGCTGAAAGAACGTTCCCAGCAGACTGCGGCGGAAGGAGGAAGAGTAGAGGTCTCCGTTGCGTTTGCGTGCGGCGCGGAAGGCGTTGACGGCCGTGGTGGCGTCCGCGAAGGAGAGCGCTGTGGGGGCGTTGCCGGCGTCGGCTCGCTCGGCAAGCACGATGGAGGCGATGGTCGTGGCATGGAAGGTGCGCTTGAAGTCTTCCGTGGTGGGGCGGGCAGTGGTGACCCAGTGGCGCAGCGCCTGGCGCAGCCAGGGCTGGCGGATGGTGCGGAGGTCGACGCGGCCTGGCAGGTGCCGGCGCTTGCCGGACGCGTTGTGGCGCAGCCCGAGGATGCGGAGGTCGATCACGTCCTGGTCAAGGAGGGTGATGCCGGAGAACTGGCTGTATCCGGCGCGTGCGCCTGTCTGCAGGTTCTGCAGTGTGCGGACGGCAGACTGATGCGGCTTGGTGAGCCGGGCGGTATTGGTGTCGTCCAGGAGGGTGGCTGCGGTGGTGAGGTCACGGATCACGCCACGGATCCAGTGCGGTTCCAGGGCGCGCACCCACTGGTCCATCTGCTGGATCGCGTAGAGGATCTCCCAGCGCAGCGTTTCCACCAGCGGCGCGAGATGGAACTGGTGGGCCAGCAGGTACAGGGGCTGCTGCGGCGCCCACTGGGCGACAGGCACGGGGTCGGTGCGGGACCGGCATTCCGCTCTCCAGGCACGCCAGTGATAGTTGCAAAGCTCCCGGGAGTTCATCGCCCAGCCGGAGCAGTGGGTCACCATGCAGGCCGGGTTCTCGGTGAAGGGTGCAGCCCGGGTGCGAAGCCACCGCTCGAGTGAGCCTCTGGCCTTGTGGTACTTCCACGATCCATGGTGGGCGGCGCACAAGCCTCCCGACACCTGAGGGCGTACACAGCGCACGCCGTCACGCGTCAGCGTGCACTGCCCCACCACGGTCAAGGGCAGTGCCTTGGAACGCACCGGTACGAAGGTGGCCGCGAACTCCTCTCGCGGCATGCCGCTCTTCCTGCGCTGATCCGAGCAGTACGTGCAAAAGGTCTCCTGAGCCCGCACGATCACATCACAGCGCCGGGTACGGCACCGGGAGGATGACGTGCGCAGGTTGTCCAGGTCGCCCGTGAACAGCCACCTGGCGCCATCCCACTCCCCCGGCCGCCAGGCCGGATCGATATGGCCGCGCAGCCACGCCCGCCACGCTTCCGTCCCGCTCGGCGCCGCTGCGGCCGGTTCCGCCGCGGGCAGGTTGCTCACTGTTCCTCCCGCAAGGCGTGGACCCGGTCGACAGCTATGCGGGTCTCGGACTCGTCAACGTGGCGGTAACGGTCCATCGACAGCGGCGAAGCGTGACCCAGCAGCGTTTGGACCACATCCCGATCCACGCCGTCCCGCAGCCAGCGCGTGGCCGCGGAGTGGCGCAGCATGTGCGGGCGAGCCGGATGCCCGACGCGGCGTGCCAGCCGGTCGAAAATGCTCTTGGCGTTCGGATAGGTCATGGCCCGGCCCAGCGGCGGGCGGAAGAGGTTGACGAACACCATGGCGCTCTCAGCCGCCGCGGCCACCTGGGCCCTCTCATGCTGGTAGTCGGCGTACAGCGTCACCAGATCGGCGGTGACGGGGATGAAACGAGCGTGCTTGGACTTGGCCAGCGCCTTGTTCGGATTGTCGGTCCGGCGGCGGATGTGAAGGTGCGGGCCCTGGACGGGACAGCCCAAAGAGCGGGAAGAGGCCAGAAAGTGCAGGTCCTCCTGACGCAGGCCCAGGGCCTCGCCGATACGCACACCACTCGCGGCCAGCATCGCGACCAGAAAACGATCGCGTGCTGTGGACGCAGCATCGATCAGGCCACGGATCTGCTCCGGAGAAAGGTCCTCACAGCCCGGCTCGCTGACCGGGAAACGAAAGGCCGCGGACTGGACCTGACGCCACTGGCCCCGCTCGCCTCCGTCGTAGCCAGCAGGCAGATACCGCAGGAACTTCGGCTCCGACAACAGGCCGGCGGTCTGCGCGGGAACCCAGCCGTGCAGCGCGCCGAAGCGCAGAAAGTCCGCCACCGCGGTCATCACCGCGTTCGCGGTCCCCTGCGAGCGGTAACGGGGCGCGATTACTGTCGGCAAGCGGCGGCGGGCCGGCAGCGGCGTGGTCACCAGCCACTGCTGCAACCCGGACAGCGCCAGGAAACTCGGCCCGGCCCACTCGATGCGGTGCCCGGCGCAGTAGTTCAGATAAAGGGCGAGACGGCCGGCGTAGACCCGCTCCGTGTTCGGCGATCGGCCCTTACTGCGCAACCCGGCTAAAAACGCACACGCTTCAGCGTGCAGATCGTAGGTGCACGCATCAGCAACCACCCAGCGTTCCAGACCGGTCGCCTGGGAGACCGAGCACTCCGCCACATAGGCCTGCTCCACCCACCAAACACAACCAAGCCCGCCCCCAGCCGGCGCCGCTTCCCAAAACACACCACACGACCAGGTGGCAACCACACCGAACACACCACACAAGCCACCCCACAGAGAGATAATCCGCGCGGGGCCGGGGCCAGGGGTTTGTGTGGTCAGCGCTCGTTTTCCAAGGCAGCGGTCAACCCGTAGGCACCTGCTTGCGAGAGCCTGTCGATGATGTCCAGGCAACGGATCCGTTCGGGCTGCGGGCTTTGCCGATAGAGGCGAAGGACTGCCGAGACCAGGTAGTGACCGTCCGCCGCGCGATGGGTTCTGAGGTCGCCGAGCTCCCTGCCCGCGTGCTGGACGATGCGTTCGCAGGCATCAATAGCGACAGTGGGAAGGGGGCCAGCGTGGTCATAGAGAGCGAAGGCGAGCTGTTCGAGGTGGTCGGGAAACGCCTTGCTGTCGAGGAATGCCCTGACGAGTTCGTCGGCTTGTGCAGGAAGGAGTTCGAATACCTGCCGCATACCCCAGGAGGCGTTCTTACGGACCTCGGGGTCGCCATCGCTGAACAGCGGAACGAGGTGAGAGTAGCGGTCGACGTTGCGGGCGAAAACTGCTGCCGCGCCGCGCCGGGCAACATCACTGAGTTCTCGCGCAGCCTGGGGAAGGTTTGGGGTGAGGCACCCTTGAATAGCGGAAACCGCCCAGGACTGCCCTGCGAGTTCGGCCGTGCCTCCAGGGCCTTGCAGCGCGCGGTTGAGGTGGGACGCGAAGCGTGAGGAATCTCGGACCAGCGCCTGGATGAGCAGCTGCTGAGTGGTGAGGGCGTTGTAGACGTTGGCGTCCTGGTGGTTCAGCAATTGCTCCGCAACGTCCAGCGCATTTTGAGGATCTTGATTCATCAGGGCCAGCACGGCTTCGGCAGCGCAGACTCGGACAGCGAGCACTGGATCGTTCGCCAGACGAGTGACCAAGGGCGTCAACACGTGCAGGTGCTGACTGCCATGGAACAGGAGGGCGGCGATGGTGAGCGCTGCCTGACCTCGAGCGGCGTTCATGCCGACGGTCAGCAGGTCCGTGCGGGCTCCCTCGGCGTCCAGGTCCTCTCTGTCGTGCTCAGGATCAGAGTCCGTGGTGTAGCTGTCCAGGACCGGGAGCAGGGCAAGGGGGAAATGTTGCGGGGCCGGCTGCAGGGCACGGCATACCGTGAAGGCAGCTGCAGGGCCGAGGGTCCGGTGGGTGTGGACAACCAACTGCTCCCATCGGTCGGCTTGCAAATGGGGCGTGACCGCCTCCACGATCGCGCACAGATAGGCGGCTGGTGAGTCCGGGCCAAGTGTGAAGGCAAAGTTGGTAAAACGCTCGGGTTCCTGTTGCGCGCGGCTGCCCAGCATCTGGGCCAGTTCATGGACGCCTCCTCGGAGAGGCCAGAGCCGT
Organism: Streptomyces sp. NPDC058457; assembly: GCF_042720695.1. Lineage (NCBI taxonomy): Bacteria > Bacillati > Actinomycetota > Actinomycetes > Kitasatosporales > Streptomycetaceae > Streptomyces > Streptomyces sp. NPDC058457. Next base: position 9,300 of record NZ_JBHXLU010000128.1, read on the forward strand.
TCGGGTTGGGGGCGGGCGTACTTGTCCAGAGCTCGGTGCCACTGTTCATCCGTCATGTGCCGGGCCGCATGGTCACTGATCGGGGAGCCGACAACCCCGCCCTGGATTGGTGTCGGTGGCGACGGGACCCGGCCAGGGAACTTACGCTCCCATTCAGCGAGCCGACGACGTACCGCATCACTATGGCGCGAAGGGAAGATCGCCGACAGCAGCTCGTACTGGCTCCAGCCCCAGGCGCTACGCTGCCGCTTCTGCCGTCGGCGCTCCCACGCCGGGTAGAAGTCGAGCAGCATCGCAGTCAGACGTTCCAACGTCTCGTCACTGCAGTGGGGCGTGGTTGCCTCGATGAGTTCACGCGAGGCCCAGCGCGCGCTGTCCAGCCATCCCAGGCTCAGGTTGCGGTCATCGTTCAGGAGCCAGGCGATCGCCTGGTCTGCCTGGTTCATGACGGTGTACAGGCGGCAGGCGAGGAAGCGCAGTTCGTGAACCAGTGAGGGAGCCAGTCGCTGCAAGGCGTCCGCAGCGCCAGCCGGAGAGTTGGCAGCCAGGGAGCGCAGTGCCGTATCGAGGGCCGCCAGCAGTGCAGCGTCGACGCCACGGCCGCCCACATGACGGTAAGCCCAACGGCCCCCAGGGTCATAGGCGTCGGGGCGCCCCGTGCTGCCTGCCGTAGCCACGTCGATGACAAAGGGCAGGACCTGGCTCACGTAGGCTTCCGGCTCAGCCTTCGCGATCTGGGAGAGGACCGTGTCAGCAACCTGCGAATGCGTTGACAAGTGCCCGGATTCGAAGGGGTCGCCGAAGCCATCAGCGCGCGCTCGGACAAGGTGACGCTGCAGATAGGCACCTACAAGACGCGCAGCGGAAGAGGGAGCGGTCTCGGCCAGGCCGTAGAGGAGTGACCAGAAGTCACTGTTCACCGCGATCGGTCCACGCACCTCGTCCGCATGTCCGCTCTCAACCAGATCGACGGCAAGGTCGACAAGGTCGGGCGTGAGCGCCCACTCGATCAACCGCAGAAGCCGCTGCCCCCACTGCGGCGTGGTGCCCACGTACGGTCGCACCAGCTCCGCCACTCGCTCGGGCCGGTGCCGCGCGACGGCCAGCAGTTCAGGGAACGCAGCATCGGCGGTCTGCGGCGTGCCCAGCCAGCGTTCCCACCTCTGATCGTGATCGGCGGCATCGAACCACTGCGGCAGGGCGAGCAGACCGCGTACCTTGCCCGCCACAGGAGCCTGACCCCAGGCGACCGGTTCGATGGCCTTCCAGTCAGGCAGAGCGGCGTCGAGCTGTCCGAGGACAGCGACGATCACATCAAGCAGGTGCGAACGGATCCGATCGGAGCTCAGAAGCTGGGCCACCGTGACGCGAAAGCGATCGCGGTTGGTGCCGGCGAGGTGCTCGAGGATCTGCCGGGTCTGAGCGCGACGGAACAGATACTGACCTGAACTGGCCAGAAAATCGTGGATGTCCTCCCCGGTGGAGATGAAGGACCGGGCGAAGAGGAAATCGAAGTAGGTCTCGTGGAAAAACCCGATCTGTTCCCCGTCGCGCACCAGCACACCGTGCGACTCAAGGACCTTGATGTGCTGGCGGGCGAAACCATCGAGGAGAGCCACGGGCGCCTGGAGCGTCTCACGTTCGCTCATGGAGGCACACAGCGTGCCCGTGATACCCCGCCAGTCCAGCGCGGTGACCTGTCGCTCGATCTCCTCGCGCCGTTCATCGGTGTAGCGCGCGTACAGCTCCTGCAGCGTCCGGTACGAAGCGGCGCGCGCAGAGGGCGACAGGCGGCTGAAGATCGACAGGTGCAACGGAGTCCGCAGCAACTCCAGCGTCACCAGCCCCAAGCCGTCGGGATCCGTCCCGTTCGCGGACAGGACAGCCCTCACCTGTTCCAGGTCCAGCACGCTGAGGGAGAACCGGACTGCCCGGGCGGGCTCTGCAACCAGACGGGACAGCCTCCGGTCGTTGTCGATATCGACGGTGCGGGCTACGAGGAGCACCTTGACGTTCGGGGCGATGACCAGCTGCGCAAGTACGTCTTCCACGGCCTCGTAGGCGTCCGACATCCTGCCGTTGTAGGTGCTGACCGCATCCAGCTGGTCAATCACCAACAGCGCCGGCGCTTCGTCCGCGACCCCAGCCAGCAGCACCGCCGGCGAGTCCGGCAGGGTCATCCTGGTCCCCAGGTCCTTGGCCGTCTGCACGCTCGCGTCGGCGCCGTCCATCCGGACCGCGGCCGCCGGCCATCCCTGCTCGGTCAGCCGGACCAGGACGTCGGTGACAACCGCTGACTTACCCAAGCCAGCGCCGCCCTCGCAGACCACGATCTGCGGGCCGTCCTCAGCCACCAGGCGCTGGTACAACTGCTCCACGTGCGGGCGAGCCGCCATCCCGAACACAGGCTTGTCCCACCGCACGCGCCGCACAAAACGCTCAACGGTCCCGGCCAGCGCCGTAAGCATTCCGGTGTCACCGGCCAACAGCCGTGGGCGTACTCCCGGCACGGTCAAAAGGTGGCTGCGAATCTGCGAGCCGGTGAGGCGCTGGTGCAGGTGCTCGTCGAGATAGCCGCTCAGCTGCCTGACGATCACTTCCGGATCGCCGACGAACAGCAGCTCATACTCGGAGACCACCAGGCGGCGCAGTGCCTCCGGTGAGTAGTGCTCCACATGCACGGCCTGCAGATACCGCCAGCCGGCCTCCCGGCCGACCGGCACCCCGTTCACAGACCAGTTCCCGAGTACCTGCACGAACTGAGGAAGCTGGGCCTTTGTGATGATGCCCTCGAACTCGGCGAGTGTTTCGGCCGTCCGGGCACGCTTGGCAAGATCATGCAGTTCAGGGGCCCCCGTGGACAGCACCAGGCGGACCTTCTTGCCCTCCGCAAGATGCCCCGTGACCGCCTTAAGGATCTTCCCCGCAGCATCCAGGGTCCACGGCCCCTTCGAGGGAACGTCCTTCACCTGCTCGCACCACGTGCCGTCGTCCGCCTCGACCTCGAACTCGATCCCGGCGCCCGCCGGCCCCGGGGGCTCCAGACGAATCCGCGACGCCCGCCCCCTCAGCAACTCCGCCACCCGCAACGCGGTCCACCAGTCCTCGTACCGGTTACCCGCCTTATCCGCAGCCCCACCCGCCAGCCCCACCCAGCCTCCCCCTCGAAAAACCGCAAAGCCCCCTCTTTCAGGAGCCTGCGTCCCGCGACCTTATCTCCACCCGCCGACAGACCGGGCCACCGGATTATTACGGCTAAACATCCACCTCTGTGCTGCCCTCAGCCTGCAGGCATGGAGGCCGCAGCCATGGATCTCTTTGAGCGGGGTGGGACAGTTGGCCGTTTCCCGATCTGAGGCAAGAACGCCTGCTGTAGCCAGCAGATGAGCAAGGACAGACACTGCCGCAAGCAGGCCCCGCTGGCTGGTGAAGGCCAGCAGCCAGTGGGGCCTGCTCACTCACGCCCAGCTGCCTAGGCGGTCTTCCTCCGCCCTGGACTCCGGTCCCACCTGGCGGCAAAAGACCGGATGGACTCAGCGGTGAAGACCGGACCGGCACCAGTGCGGCCAATCGGCCGCGGGAAGTCAGGATGGTTACCGTCCAACTGGGCCACCCGCTGGCGGGAAACATCCAGTTCCTCAGCCGCTTCCCTGTACCCCATGAGTTCCTGTTCCCTGGGGTAGTCCCGCTCCGCGTTCGCCTGCTCAGCAGAAACCACGCGCAGGTCGCTCAGCTGAGGCTTATGACTCATCGCAGCCCCCAGCCCCTCAGCCACCGTATTAAGAGCCTTGTACGCAGCCTCTACCAAGCTGGGCGCGTCCAGGCGCCACAGAAGGTAAAGACGCTGGCTGTCTGCCTCGTGCTTGATGACACCAGCAAAGTGCCGATGCAGCTCTTCGAATTGCTCATCCCGGAGGGCGCGGACAGCATCCACAGTTGCAGATGCCCGCCATTCCTGTTCCATGCTTCTCTCCTTTCCTTCCATCTTTTCGTTCTGCGGTGTGCACGGATGGACAGGTACAGGGGGCCAGGCCTTCTGGCCCCCTTCTACACCTGGCTAGCCCTCGTCCGGGAAGACCAGGCCCGCGCCTCGCAGCGCCGAGATCAGGTCGATCCACTCACCCGTACCGTCCGGCTCGCGACCGACCGTGATCATGGTGCCGTTCCGGGAGAAGAACCAAGATCCCTGCAGGCTCTGCCGGCTCTCGAATCCCTGACGGTCCAGCGCCGCGAGGAGCACTTCCATCCGATTTGCCATGTCGATACCACCTCCAAACCTTGCTTGTGTCAAGAGATAATCTCGGGCAACCTACTCAGAAACCTTGCCTCTGGCAAGTGGATCAAGAGTTCCTCGCGAACGCTCCGACCGTCGTACAAGGATCGAGAGACGCATGCCACGGAGCTGCACACATCACTCGGGCACCGGGATACCAGCAGGTCAGAAGGCCAACAAACACTCCCTACACCGCCACCACCTACAGATAATCGACACCAAGCACTGCGACTCCGTCTACTGGGCTGACGTCCGCGGCTCCATGCCCGACCTCGTCCAGGCCGTCGGGCGGGCGCTGCGGATGCATCCGGGTGAGGGCAAGGTCGCCTCGTTGGTGGTGCCCGTTCTGCTGGGGCCGGGCGAGACAGCGGACAACATGCTGACCTCCCGGGCGTTCGGCGGGCTGGCGAAGCTGCTGGAGGCGCTCAGGGCGCACGATGCGCGGGTGGTGGAGCAGTTGGCGCAGCAGCAGGCTCCCAGTGCCTACAAGCCCGTTCAGAAGGCCGGGCAGGGCCAGGAGAGGGGCGCGGGGAAGGCGTCCGGGGGTCCGTCGGCGCCTGCCCGGCGGCTGCTGAAGTTCTCCACGCCGCGTGACCCGGCGCAGCTGGCGTTGTTCATCAACCTGCGGGTCCTCAACCCCGAGCACGAGCACTGGCGGCGCGGTGTGGAGGCCGCCGTCATCTACGCCCGCGAGCACGGCGATCTGAAGGTCCCGTTCACGTACCGCGTGCCCGTCGTCGAGGGCCGGGAGGCGGAAGCCGAGGGGTGGCCGGCCTCGCTCGCGAACTTCCCGCTGGGGCAGTGGATCGCCGATAATCGGCGCTTCTACGCCCGCGGAGACATGGACGAGGACCGCGTCCAGCAGTTGGAGAAGCTCGGCATGGTGTGGTCGCACTTCGACGTCGCGTGGGAGGAAGGCCTGTCCGCCGCCCGCGGTTGGGCTGCCGAGAGCGGGCACCTGCTGGCCCCGCTGGACGCCACCTACCAGGGGGCGAAGGTGGGGATCTTCCTGAAGAACGCGCGGGCCGCCGCCCGGAAGGCTGCCGAGATCGAGCAGCGGCGTGCCGAGGGGCTGCCGGTCGGTTCAGTGGCCGGTGCCCTGTCCGACGACCGGCGCGAACAGCTGGAGGAGATCGACGCTTCGTGGTGCCCGACGTGGCCCGTGGAGTGGCAGCGCGCCTTCCACCTCATCCGGCTGCACCTGGACGAAGGCGGTGCGCTGCCGATCGAGCCCGGCGTGGTCGTGCGCCAGGGCGAGGACCTCGGACGGTGGGTGCGTGCCCGGCGGCTCGGCTTCGACAAGCTCACCGCCGTGCAGCAGTGGATGTGCGAGCACATCCTCGGGATCGCCCCCGCCACCGAGGACGAGAAGCCCAAGCGCCAGACGCAGGCCGGCAAGTGGGCCGCCAACCTCGCCGCCGCCACCCAGTTCTACGAGCGCGAGGGACACCTCCAGGTTCCGCGCAAGCACGTGGAGACGATCGTGGTTGACGGCAACGACGAGGACCAGGAGGAACGGGAGCTCCGGCTCGGATCCTGGATCAGCAACCAGCGCAGCAGAGCCGCGACGCTCTCCCAGCAGCGGATGGACCAGCTATCCGAGATTGGAATGCGGTGGTCGTAGACGACGTCGGAGGAGGGGCCCGCCAGGCGCGGTTGTGTGTCTACGGCTACCTCATTTGCAGAAGAGGCCTGCTGCAAGATCGCCCGCACCTGCAACTGCCGAACAAGCCGTCATCTGCGGCGTTAGGGTTCGTCCACGACCGAGGCGCTCACGCGTCCGAAGGCACGGCAGGAGCACCATGTCCACCTCCTTCTCTGTCTCAACGATCACGCTGAACGACGGCACCGCCATCAATCCGCCTGCCAACGGCATGACCGTGTTCATCGGCCCCAACAACAGCGGCAAATCTGTGCTCTTCCGCGAGCTGTCTCCCCGGATCACCAATCCGACCACCGGCGACACGAGATGGGTGTCCGAGGTCCGCTCAACCGGTACCGGCAACGGCGCCGAGTTCCTCAGCTGGGTCGCGGAACGCGGGCACAGGTCTTGGGTTCCTGACGCACAGCCTCCGAGGGTTCCAGTGCTCCGGGGCGGGCACACCGCAGACAGCGCAGTCCCAACGGACAGTGCCGCGGAATGGTGGGAGCGCGGCCTCTTCAGGGAGCTTCGCAGCATACTCGTGACGGAACAATGGGCTGCCGGACGCCTCGACGTCCGCGCGACGTCACAGAACTGGGACCACTTCGAGCCTGCCGCGGACCCTGTCCAATATTTGTACGAGGATCCGGAACTCCAGGAGAAGCTGTCCCGGTACGCCGTAGAGGCCTTCGGGAAACCACTCGTCGTGGACTGGACCAGTCCGACGTTCGTATTGCGGGTCGGAAGCACCGGCATGGACGACCGCACGCCGCCTCCGCCAGAACTCGTCCAGGCTTATCGCGGACTGCCGCAGCTCATCGAACAGGGCGACGGCTTCAAAGCGTTCGTACAAATCCTCCTGCACACCGTTCTCCGCCCGACCCCCGTCGTCCTGATCGACGAGCCGGAAGCCTTCCTCCACCCGCCCCAGGCTCGGCTTCTCGGACGGATGCTTGCTCAGTTGCCGGGACAGACCCAGGTCTTCGTCGCCACGCACAGTGCCGACTTCCTTGCTGGCGTACTGGATGCTCAGGAAGCCCGCCCGCTTGCTCTGGTCCGGCTCGACCGGTCTTCCGGAAGTCCGCGCGCACGCCAGCTGGAACCTGACGCCGTTGCCGAGCTTCTGCGCACACCGCTGCTGCGCTACTCCAACATCTCCTCCGGCCTCTTCTACGACCGCGTCGTACTCTGCGAAGCCGAGGGTGACTGCCAGTTCTTCGCCGCGACCTTCGATGTCACCCGCGACGCTTCGGCGCCCCACGAGAACACGATCTTTCTCCACACCAACGGCAAGGACCGCCTCGCTGACACAGCCCGAAGACTCCGAACGTTCGGGATCCCTACAGCTGTCATCGCCGACTTCGATCTCCTCAACAACTACGCCAACGTCCGCAATGCCATGACCGCGCTGGGCGGCACCGTTCGCGACATGAGCGCGGACATCAAGACACTCAACGATTACGCCAACGCCGAACGCACCGTCCCCACCGTGGCCGGCTTCCGCAAGCAGATGGACTCAGTACTGGCCGGCCGTGGGAACAGGCAGCTCACCGAGAAGATGACCGAGAAGATGAGCGAACTCATTGAGGGCTCATCCGGCTGGAGTGTCCTCAAGAGGAGCGGGCTCAATGCTCTGGGCGGCGACCTGTACACCACCGCAGAGCGCCTGTTGAAGCGCAGCGCAGCACACGGGCTCTTCATCGTCCCCTGCGGTGAGCTGGAACGGTGGGTGCGCAGCGTGCCACCGGAGAACAAAGCCCGATGGCTCGCCGACGTGTTCAGCGGCCAAGAACGCTGGTACCAGAACCCGACCAGCGAACTGCGGGAGTTCTGCCAGCAGATCCGTTCCTACCTCAGCCACTCCTCGCGCGTCCTCGACCAGCCGTAGCGCCGGGTACGTCGACGTCGTAACTTCCTGGGACGCACCCCTGAACTTGCCCGGCGCCGCCCATGGGGTCTACAAGCGCGACCAGGACGAGAGGAAGCTCCGTCTCGGGGCGTGCATCGAGAACCAGCGGAGCAGGGCCGCGACGCTGTGTGTGGTCGGGTAGCCGGATCACATGGCGCCGGAGCGGATGGAGCCGGAGCGGATGGAGCAACTGTTCGGGATCTACAGGTCGAACTCGAGGTGCTCGATGTCGGTGAGGCGGACCTCCTCCAGCTGGCCGGCGCGGCGGCCGCTGTCCTGGAAGTACACCTCCTTGAGCGCTTCGGCGGCGATCTGCTGGAGCTGCTGGTCGCTGGCGCCCTGCTCCTGTGCGTTGAAGAGGCGGGCGGCGTAGCGGGGCGGCAGGGCGACCGTCAGGTGCCGGAGGCGGTCCTCGTCCGTCGTGCCGATCGGCGCGGTGTAGCCGATCCGGGCGCGGGTGTCGATGACGATGCCGTCAGTGGTCGCCGCCTTCTGTCGCGCCTTGGCGCGGATCTGTGGCTGCCAGCGCTTCTTCACCTCGGCCTCCAGGCGGGCGGCGAGGTCCGGGCGCGGCTTTTTGATCTGGTCTTTGACGTACCGCTCGACCGTGCGCTGGGAGATGCGCAGCATCTGGGCCACCGCCCTGGTGCTCTTGAGCTGCTTGACCAGGTACCGCATCTGCGCGGGCGCGCTCTTGGGCGCCGGGCGGGTGAACGCCTTGTGCACCGCGGCGTCCAGGCCGTCCCCGAACACACTCATCGCCTGCTACTCCCCGTTGTCGACGTCGGTGACGGTGCCGTCCTTGATGTACCGGGCGAGGTTGAGCTCCGGGGCGTTGAACTGCTCGCGCACGCCCTCACCCCACAGCACGCTCTGGGTGCCCTCCCACTTCACCAGGCCCGGGTTCACCCCGAGCTTGAAACCGCCCGGCAGCGGCTTGCCGTCCCGGTAGGGCAGGAAGTCCAGCGGGGAGGGCCCGTCGGAGGCGTAGACGGCGCAGTCCGACAGGATCGCCACCGGGTACTGCCCGGTGAAGGCGGCGTGCTTGACGATCTTTCGGTGCATGTTGATGCGGGTGCGGGAGATGACGGCGGCACGGATGTCCGGGCGCCAGGTGGGCCGGGCAAGGGCCCGCCACGGCTGCCCGGGCTTCCAGCCCTCCCCGCGCGGGCGTTCGCGCAGCTTGCCGATACCGCCCTTCACGGTCGCCTTGATCGCGGACACCACGATCGCCAGCTGGGGGTCACGCCGGCGGTAGCCGTCCATCGCCTTCAGGAACTCCTCCGGGGGCAGGTCCGCGCCCACCCCGAGGTCGGCCATCGTGGCGAGGTAGGCATCACGCAGCCGGTTGTACCAGGCATCCAGGTAGCGGCCGTTGTCGTGGCGGACGTACGCCTCGACCGGCGTGACCTCGTAGCCGAGCTCCACCGCGTACGCCACCGTCGGCGTCGCGTACCAGGCCGGCCCCTGCGGGCGCTCGCCCTTCGGCGTGAACGGGCTCGGCAGCAGCTCGCCGTCCAGCTGTGCCCACCTGTCCTTGGCGAGTTTCACGCGGGACAGGTCGACGTGGGAGAGGTCGACCAGCCAGGAGCCGGGCAGTTTCGGATCGAAGACGGGATTCTTGATGTGCGTCGGCGCACCGAGGCCGACGGTGAGGCCGTTCGCGCCGGCGGCGAAGGCCATGTTCACGTCGATGCCCACCAGGTGGGGGCGAAGGCATTCGGCGTCGGTGAGCGGACGCGCCCAGTCGTACGCCTCCTCCACCAGTACCTCCGCCGGGGTGCGCTGGTGGAAACGCGGCAGGTCCGCGAGGAGCGGGTGCCCGTCGGGGGCCTCGCACGGCGCGCAGTCCACCGGATCCTTGCCCAGCGAGCCGGGGTTGCGCTCGGAATGCCGCCTGCCGTCGGCGTCGGGCTCGGAGGCGCGGGTCGGCGGGTGGAGGGCTGTCATCAGTTCCAGGCCCGTGACGGCGGTGGAGCCGCGCGGCGTCATCACCCGGGCCGCATAGGTGCCCAGGAGCCGCGCGAGGTCGGCCGACGCTAGTTGGGCGGCGGCGGCCCAGTGCCGGGGGTCGAGCGCGTCCCACGACGGAATGCACAGCTGCGCGCAGGATCGGTCCGAGCCCTGTGCGGGGCGGTAGATCCGCGCCCACGGCCCGAACCCGCGCTTGGTCAGCTGCCAGCCGGCGCGCGTCAGCTGTTTGATGACCTTGTGGCCCTCCGGCAGCCGGCCGGCCAGGCGCTCCTCCTTGGTGAGCGTGATGGGCAGGCCGTAGTACTCGCACGCGGCCTCGGTCAGCACGATCAGCGGGTCGGCGTCCTTGCCCGGCCCGGACAGCTTCGGCTGACCGAGCCGCCCTTCGTGCAGCGTCCACTCCACCAGGGCCGCAATCGACTTCGCCGGTACGTCCAGGACCAGGCCGTCGACGCAGAACGCCAGCACCTGGCCCTCTGCGTCGACGTCGACGACCGCAAGCGGACCGTTCTCGAACCTCGCATCCCTCCCGCCTGCCGGGGTGATGGCGGGGGCGGCCTTCTTCGTGGCCGGACCGCGCGGCGTCGGCCTGGTCGTGGCCGCCGGACGCGGTACAGCGGCAGGGCCGGCGGAGCGGCGTGCGGTGATCCCGCGAGCAGGCTCGGAGTCAGCGTGGGCCTGGGTCGGTTCAGCTGCCGATGGCGCAGGAGCGGCCGCAACAGCAGGCGTCTCGGGGATCGCCGTGTCCTCAGCCGGCGCTGCAGCGTTGGGGTCGGCGGGATAGAGCTGGGCGAGCTGCTTGAGCATGCGGGCGTAGGCGTCGCGCTCCGGCGGCCGCGGCTCGGTCTTGCCGGCCTCCCAGCCGCTGACCGTCGCGCGCCGCACCTGCAGTGCGGCGGCCACCTCGTCCAGCGTCAGGCCGTGCGCCTGGCGCAGCCGCCTGCGTTCCACTGGCGGCGGCAACGGGGAGCGGGACGCGATGAGCGCGTCGACCGCGTCGAACAGCTCGGACATGCGGCACCTCCAGTCCCGCAACCCTAGCGTGAAGCGCACGTTTCGCGTACCAAGCGCGTACGGACGGCGTAAGTGACAGCTAAGGTTCCACGGCGGACCACCGCAAGGAAGCGGATGTGCCCTGCCGAGCGCGGTCGGCAGGGCAGAGCGCACAGACCGTCAAGCCTGCGGCTTGGCCTCGGGCCAGGCCGCGTCGAACCAGTCCATGAACGGCAGGACCCCTCCGACCAGCTTGACCCGATCATGAATGGCCCTCTGATCATGTCCGGGGAGAAAGTCGCGTCCGGACGGAACCTCCTCGCCGCATCCGCACGCACAGTTGCTGCGGTCGAAGGGCGAGTCGAAGTACTGCACCGGGTTCTGGCTCTTGTCGACCGGCGACTCGTTGCCCACGTACTTGTCGTACACCGGGTTGCCCGGCTTGAGGATCGTGCCGTGGATCGTGCGACGGCCGTCCGGGTCCGCAGCCGAGATGTGGTCGATCTCCACGGCCAAAACGACGATGCCCATGGCGCTGAACACCACGTACCGCTCCCGGTCCGCCCGCACCCCCAGCTTCCAGCGGCCCTGCGCAGCCGCGTACACCTCCTCGTCGGACAGACCAGGGCGCCACCCAGCCGACGACTTCCCGTGCTCGTCCTCCGGCCACGTCCGGTAGGCGCCAAGTCCGATGTTGAGCATGCCGAGCCCCCAATCCGCCGCTCCGTGGTCCTTCACCCCGGGGCGATAGCGGAACAGTAGAGCCCGGCAGCACCACAACGCAAGCCTTAGATTTCATAGATCACACCCAGGGTGGATCCTGATAGTTTCCATCTAAGGATTCAAAGTATCGCCTGCGGAGCTGGAGGTCGCCTGGCCGCGGCTGACAGCAGCCCGGGGCGGCGTCCGACGCCTACAGCCGGGTGAATACGGTCGCGAGACCGGGATTGCGGGAGGACGGCCACCGTGGAACTGATGCCACCGGGCCTCAAGCTGCTGCCCCCGATTGCCTATGCGTCCTCGGTGGATGTCCCACCGCCGTATCCGAGCAGGTTCGAGGCTGCCGGCAACTCAGTGGACCTCATCCGGCCGGAGCATGGCTTGTGGTGCTCACCTGTCACTGCGTGGTCCGTCGACGGCGCCCCGACCAGAACGGCCTGGACCGACTGGCTCGCGACCCCGGACGAGGTGACCGGGCAAGGCTCCGCGTATCGCGGTACCTACACGCGGATCATCACCGTGGAGCCGCTGCCCGAGGCGCGGATCTACCTGATCGACACCGCAGACGACCTCAACCGGCTGGTCGCAGCGTTCCCGCTTCCGCCGGATCGCCCGATGCGTCGCGCTGCGCCTGACTGGGAGGCGATGGCAGCAGCCGGCTGGGACGCCGTGTACGCGCCTGCGGCCGGGATCGCAGCCAACGAGCATCGGCATCCCATGGCCGGGCCCTCACTTGCCAGGTGGGACTGTCCCAGCGTGCTGTGGCTGCACCCGACCTGCCAGCTGCCCATCCCGTAACGTCGGCTCTCAGAGCGGAGTCTTTGGTTCACGAACCACGTTCGCTCCATCCTCGGTGACAGCTGGTCAAGGTTTGCTCTCGTGGGCCTATTGCAGGTCCGTCAGCCGAGGATCCGCTCTGATGTCCTGGCTATGCCTGAACTGGCCGGAGGACGCGGCTTGGTGTGAGAGATCTGGAGCAGCAGACGGCCGCCGTGCACCGGCCATCGCGGTGGCAGAACGCTCGGGGGCGGCATGGGTGAGATCGTCAGTGGGCGCGAACGCGCGTTGCTGACCCGTCCCGTGCCTACGAGGGATGCCGCTGTGCGTTTCCTGCTCCAGGCGGAGAAAGGCTCCACGAAGAACGTGGCTGTCCTCCTGGGGATCTCTCAGCGCACGGTACAGAGATGGGTCACCACCCGGCCGGGAACGCGCCGCAACCCCGGTGCTGTGCATGCAGGGTTGATCGATGTGGCCGTCAGGGCTCGGTGGCAGCCCCGGGTGCGCGCCCGCCGACGGGCCCGGGCCGAAGTCGACGGGTTTGTCCTCCACACCAGGGCGCGGTTCGGATTCGCCGCTCCGGCAGGCCCGTCGGACGACCCGCGAGTGCGGCTGATCACCCAGTACCTGCCGGGAGAAGTGGCCCGCGAGCCGTTCGCCGCCCGGGACGCCGGCGCAGGCGAGCAGCAGCAGATGGTGATCCTCGCCCGAGCGGTGGGGCATGCCTGCTTCCGGGACACAGGCCTGCGCGCCCACGGTCTCGGGATCGCCTTCACCGACGTCGAGTTCGCCGATTTCTCCATCGGCTGACCGTGCACCGGGTTCGGGCTCAGGACGAGGGCGAGATCTGGTGCCGTGTCAGCATCGTGTCGTAGCCCTGTCCTTCTTTGCGTTCACGCCAGTCCCACTGAATGCGGCCGGCAGGGCCGGTGCGCCGGCCAACAGGCGGCTGGGGCGGGCGGAGCCTGGCTGCCTCCGCCACGCGCAGCAGGAGGGTGCGGTCGTGGGGTCCGGCCAGCAGATGCTGGTCCTGGGCGGGCGCGAGCCGGGCGAAGCAGACGGCGGCCTTCAGGAAGACGCGGGCCCACGGCGGCACGCGGTAGGCGGCGCAGCCGTCGGCGTAGCGGGCGCGGTCATGCAGAGCCAGGGTGGCCGCGGCATCGTCGTAGTCGCCGGGGCGGGCAGTGGCGAGCTGCCGGAAGGAGGCGCCGGTGAAGAGCGCGGTGGCCAGGGCGGCGGCCAAGCGGGGATGGGCGGTCACGGCGGCCAGGCGCCGGGCGGCCTCCCGGGCTATCTGCTCGGTGAGGGGTGTCGGTGACGGGCGGTGCCGGAAGACGATCGGCGGCGGCGTACACAGGCCGGTACAAGGGGCGGGACTGCCGTAGGAGACGAGGCGCTCCAGTGCGGGCAGGGTGATCCACCGGCTGGCCGGGCGGGCGGGTTCGTCAACAGGCGGGGGTATGGGAGCGGTCGTGCCGTAGTAGTGGCGGCGGGCGGCCCGGAAGTTCGGCGGTGAGGGTGTAATCGACCCTCTGCAGGGCCTGGTGCAGGGCGGCGGGCAGACGGGGGCGGTGGCAGACCAGGGTCAGGTGGATGCCGGTGAGGGCGCGCAACTGCAGGAGGCGCATCGTTCGGCGGGCGGTGAGGCGGTGGGCGCGCAGGACGGTCAACCAGGTGACGGGAAGGGCGGTCATCCAGGCGGTGGCCGCCTCCCCGGCGGGCTGACGGCCGGCGAAGAAACGCCCCGGGAGCAGGGGCGGTTTACCCAGGGCGGCAAAAAGGTCATGGGCGAGGCCGGTTTCGCCGGTGGTTCCCGGGCCGGGGTGCAGGGTGATCCGGCCGGACGGCACGTGGTGGGCGGCCAGAGCGGTATGCGTGTGGATCACGTCGTCGCCCGGGTCGATGACCACAGTCACGGGCGGCGGTGGCGCGGCAGGCGGCATGGCGCCGTGGTGGTCAGGCGAGGCGGCTGAAGGCCCAGCGCAGCAGTTCCTGATCAACGCGGGGGCGGCCGGTGCGGGTCAGGGCGGTACGGGTGTGCGCGGTCAACTGCGCCCAAGCACGGAAGTTGCCGTGCGCGGCGTGCTGGTCGGCGAAGGTGATGTCGCCGGGGTCGGCGTCGGCCCAGACCGGATGGAACAGCGGGATGGCCTCCAGGACTTCGCCGGGGGTGAGGCGGGTGAAGTGCTGCCAGATGAAGATGCGGGAGGAGAGCATCGGCCCGCGACGCAACACGGTGTGGCAGCCCTCCCCGCCGACGAAGATGATCGCGAGCTGGGTAGCGGGTTCGTCCCACAGGCAGCGGAAGTATTCGAACGCCTCCCCGTCGAGCCACCGGGCCTCGTCCACGAGGAAGGTGCGGGGGCGTTCGGACAGGGCCGTCTTCAGCAGTCGGTCGAACCCGCCGGGGTGGCGGGATGGTTCACCGGCCAGGTCGAGCGCGGTGAACAGCTCGTAGCGCACCGCGCGGGCGGTGGGACGGGCCCGGAAGGTGATCTTGCGGACGTCCTCGTGCGGCTCGAGCCCCCGCAGGCAGATGGGGGCGGCGAGCGTCTTGCCGAAGCCGGCGCCGCCGTGGATGCACATCATGGCCCGCGCGGCGACCGTGTCGGAGATGTTCTCCCGGGCGGTGAGCAGGGCGCGGGTGGTGACCACGGACGCATCGGGCAGGCCGACGTACTGGTAGGCGGCCGCGGTCACGAGGCGTCTCCGTCTTCAGCGGCCTGTGCAACGGGTTCGGGCAGGCCGTCGGAGGCAGGTTCGGACAGGACGGGAGCAGGCCGGCCCGGCATGGTCCGGGTGACGAGGGAGGGCGGGGTGCGCCAGTCGGCCGGGGGCACGGCGGGCGGGATGAGGCCCGGCAGCGCAAACTGCGCGAGGTCAGTGCCGGCGGTCTGGGCGAGTTCGCCCTCGGCCTGCGCGGTGGTCAGCGCGCCAAGCCGCCGGGGCGCCTCGGGCTGGTTCACAGCGGCGTAGCGCTCGCGCTGGCAAGCCTCCAGGTCCTTCTTCAGACGGCGGGAGCGAGCGGCCCGCGCCCGCCGTACGGCGCTGATCTGTTCGTCGGCGGCCTGGTCGGCCAGGTCCGCAGGCCCCAGATAACGGCCCGTGGCCGCGTGGCAGACCTCTATCCGGTGATCGTGGCGGGGCATGAAACGGACCCGAACCTGGATCCCGGCCAGGCCGGTCATCCACAGCCCCACATAGTCGCGTCTCCTGAACCGGATGCCGCAGGTGGTCAGCGTGCGGGTGCCGGCGTCCTCCAGGGGAACGTCCGCAGATCCGTGGCCGGCACGTCCCGCAGCGGGGTGGGATCGTCCTGCCACGCCTCAAGCGGAGTCCTGCCCCGCAAGGGCGCGGGGCGATGCTCGGTGTTCCACCACGAAGTCCACTCCAGCAGCCGGGCGGTGAAGTCCTCGAAGCCGAGCAGCACCTCGTCCTTCGGACGGGAAGCACGCTTACCGGGGCGCGGCTGGCGGGCACAGCCGGGCAGCGCGGCCAGGAACATGCTCTCCACCGCCCGGTTCAGCCCCTCCACGGTGCCCTTGAGGTGGGGCGTGCACGCAGGCAGGTCCTCCACCGTCACGTCCAGGAGATCGAACGCGGCGGTCACCGTCCGGGACAGGAAGTCCTTGCCGCGGTCGACACGCACCTTCTCGGGCAGACCACCGAACGGACCGTAGGGGTCCTCGCGCAAGACCGCGGAGCGCAGCGCGGCCAGCACCGACTCCCGCGACGGATCTCCCGGCGTGACCGCGACGCCGGTGATCGCGTTCGTCGCGCAGTCGGTGAACCAGGTGATCCACGGCCTGCGAGCCTCGCCGTCGACATCGACCAGCACCGGTGCCTGCATGTGGTCCCTCTCCCACACCTTGTTGCGCCAGCCGCGCGGCCGGGCCAGGAACACATCATGCTTGCGCGCCGCCCGCTCCCCACCCGCAAGCCCCGCCCGCCCCCCCGGCGTCAGATCACGGCGGATCGCCCGGTGCAGCGTCGTCAGCGACGGCACCTCCGGCGGCAGACCGATACCGGTCGGCGGCCCGACCTGTACACCGGCATCAGCTGCAGGGCGTTGGGCCGCGCGAGCAGCGAGCTCACGCTGCACCGCGGCGACATTGCCCTTCCACAACGCCAGCAGAGCGCGGAACCTCCGGTGTGATCGTGAACCTCGTGCCGGTCTGGGCCCGTGCCCCCGGTTCGTCAGCTGCCCGTTCGTCGCGGCTGGCCGCGGCCAGCCACCGCCACACGGTGCGCTCCGACACCCCCAGCGCATCCGCCGCCACCCGGACATGACCGGTCGTCAACTCGCCCCGCACCCGCAGAGCGAGCAGCCGGCGCACCGCCACACCGCGCAGCGCGGTACGCGACGCCGCCGGAAGCCCGCCCCGCGCGGCGCCGGCCGCACCACCGTCTTCCATCTCCCCCTCCCTCCCCTCACATCCACTCAGGCCGTCAGGCCGGAGGGCTCAGACGCCGGAACAGACGACCCAGCAGCTCCCGGCCCACCATCGCGTCCGGCACGGTCACCAGCGCGCTCTGCAGGTACGTCGTCAAGGCAGCCCAGATACGGAAGACGCCGTGCGTGCAGGACTGATCGATCCACGCCACCTCCCCGCCCGCGACGCCAGCCCACAGCGGATGAAAGACAGGCACCGCCGCAGCCACCTCGCCCACGGCAAGACGCACCACCTCCTGCCACGCACAGATCCGCGATGCCAGCTGCGGCACACGCGCCACCGCGCGCTCGCTGCCCGCCCCGCACAGCACCAGCGCCATCCGGGCATGCGGGTGGCCCCACAACGACTGCAGATACTCCAGACACGGCACCGGCAACCGCTGCGCCTCAACCACCACCAGCACCCGAGCCTCGTCCACGGCGCCGACGATCCGCTCATCGGCCTCGGCCGAACGGTGCGGAAACCGGCCCGGCAACACCAGAGCCTCGAACACCGTCCGCCGCAGTTCCGACACCGACGGACGCACCGGCACCCGCACCCACGACACACGCCAGCCCGCCGGCGGATCCGAGAGCGCCATCCGCAGCGCCACCGTCTTGCCCCGCCCCGCATCCCCGAACACACACCCCGCGCCCCCGGCCGCCATCGCCTGCCCCACCGCCTCAGCCACCGCACGCACCGACGCCGCACGCACCGCCCGAGCCCCCATCGGCAGTACCACCCCCGGCACATCCGCCACCCCCGCAGCCTCCCGCGCTGCATGCCTCAGCCCAGCCGCACCAGCCGCGGCAGAAGCAGACGGCGTACCGGCGCCGGCACCCGCGACGGCAAGATCCGCCAAAGCCTGCCGGGTCTCCCTTCCAACCCGCTCCTGCCGCACCACAGCACCGTCCGGCAACACCCGGCCCGAGGCCAGCTCGCGGTGCACGGCCCGGTACACCGAGGCCAGCGAAACCCCCGCATCCCCCTCCCCGCACTCCTTCAAATGCCCGTACAGCACAGACACATTGCCCCCGCCTGCGCCAACACCTCCCACGCCCCCTGCGACAACTCGAACCGGGAACGCCTGCGACGCTCCACACCGCCCTCACTGCACGCCGCACCCACCCACCGGCCACACCGTCCTCGAATGCACCCCAGCCAACCGCGCCCCCGCCCGCACACGCGCCGACGTCAAACCACCGGACGCATCCAGCTCCAGCAACCGCCCCACCAACACCGGCCGGGACACCGACACCAGTCCCTCAAGCTCCCGCTCCCCCACCCGCTCCTCCCCCGGCCGCACGCCCGACAGAAGACCACCGTGAACCCGCCCGCCCCGCAAAAAGACCAGAAGTGCCGTTCCCATGACAGCAACACGAAACGAGGCGTAACACCCCACGACAGTCGCTACGACAGCAGACACCACCCCACGTCAGCAACCCCGCCCACCCCCAGCACCCACCACCGAAAACACCCCGACCTGACACCCCGACCTGACAGCCAACCACTGACACCAAACCGGCACATCGCAATGATCGCGTGCGAGTGCGACCTGGGCACCGCTGTTGCGGTCCCGGGCCTGCGGAACGGGATGCGCCCGCGCCTCCAGCGTCCGGCGCAGATGCCGGTAGAGGGAGCCCAGATCGAGCAGCGCGGGACCACCGGGTATCCCCCTGTCGAGCAGGGCCCCGGTGAAGGCCGTACAGGTGTCTCCCGCCGGCGCCAGAGCCGTGCGGGTCTCCGCGGCCGCCGCCAGGAGGAAACTGCCCTCCACCACAGCCTGGTCGGCAAGCCCCGTCCCGGCGCTCATCCTCCCCAAAGCCAGGCCGCTGCAACAGCAGTCCAGGATCACCACATGACGCTCGGCCCTGGAATCCAGCAGCAGCACCTGGCGCACCCCGTCATAAGGCAGACCGGTCTCGATACGGCCGAACCCGGTATGCGGCAGGGCCAAAACGAGCTGGTCCCGGGCATCAACCAGCCCGTGCCCCGCGAAGTAGACGACCAGTGTGTCCATAGCCTCTGCAGCCGCCTCGCGTACCGCGCCCACGACTCCGCGTGCCGTGACCGGATCCTCCACGACCGTCACATGCTCCCCGGGCAACCACAGCGACAACGGCCCCCGCAGCACACCGGCCAACGCAGCACACCGGCCAACACCTGCAGGCTGTTCGCGACAGCCGGCAACCGCTCCAGACGCTCATACCGGCTCGTCCCCACCAGCACAGCGCGCGAAGCCCCCGGATCGGACAGCACACTCACCGCTCCCCGCCCTCACCGCCACCGACCGCCTCCAGCGCCCGGACCGCCCGCGCGATCTCCCCTCAGAACCCTCCACAAGGACGATGACCGTCCCCCCACGGCGGATCCCCACCCACGCCCGCTGCGGCCGGCTCTGCCGCCACACCGCCACCGCCAGCACGAACGACGCCGCACCCCACCCATTACCCGTCACCAACTCCAGCACATCCACGACCGTACCCATCCCCCCCGGCCCCGGCACACCACCCCACACCCCCACCACCACAGACCACCCAACCCCAGGATCCGCACGCAACCACCCCTGCAACGAACGCAGTTCCCCCGCGCCCAGCCCGACCTGCAGCTCTCACCGCACCCCGACCTCCCCTGATCCGCACGCCACCCGACGACCATGCACAACCGACCAGGAAACCAGCTCCAGCACAACACCACACCCGACCAGGCAAAACACACCTGACCAGCGCAAACACACACCGAGCCTTCTCACGCCAGAGCCACTACAACAAGCCCACCCCCCTCCACCCAGAACAAAGAACCCCAGATCACACACCCTGACCCCACCACCAAAACCGCTTACCCCACCTCTCAGCAAACCAACAACACACCAGATCAGCTGAGTGTGCGCGGCAGCGAAGTGAAGCGAGAGATCACGGCTTCAGCGCCACGGCTCCCAGCTGGGGTACGACCGCGGGCTCTTCCCCGGGCTCCGGCCGCCACAGCGAGCAGGACACCAGCCCGGGCTCCAGGAGCGTGAGCCCGTCGAAATACTGGGCAACCTCCCCGCTGCTGCGGGCGGTGACCGGCGGTTTGGCGTTCGCGTTCCAGAACTCCATCGCCTCGAGCTGGAGGTCGCCGCCGAGTTCGCGCTCCGTGGTGGGATGGGTCAGCACGAGGAAGCTGCCGGGGGCCAGCGCCTCCACGAGCCGACGTGCGATGGCCCGCGCCTCGTCACCGTCAAGGACGAAGTTGAGGATGCCGAGCAGCATGAGTGCGGTGGGCCTGGTGAAGTCGAGAGTCCGTCCGGCGATGCGCACAATGGTGTCCGGGTCGTGCACATCGGCGTCGATGTAGCCGGTGGCGCCCTCCGGGGCACTGGTCAGCAGGGCGCGGGCGTGCGCGAGCACGATGGGATCATTGTCGACGTACACGACCCGCGACCCGGGAGCGATCCGCTGGGCGATCTCGTGGGTGTTCTCCAGGGCCGGCAGGCCGGTGCCGATGTCGAGGAACTGACGGATCCCGTGCTCCTGTGCCAGACAGCGCACGGCGCGGCCGAGGAACTCCCGGTCTGCGCGCGCGATGTCGCGGATCACGGGGATCATTCCGGCAACATGATCGCCTACCTGCTGGTCGACCTGGTAGTTGTCCTTGCCGCCCTGCCAGTAGTTCCACACGCGAGCGTTGTGCGCCGTCCCAGTGTCGAGTCGCTGCACTGCGGCGGTGGCACTCCGGTCCTCGCTCACGTCTTCCTCTCCTCGCACGCCCAAGGACCGCATGAAACAGGGCACTTGCGGTCACGGCTGCGCTATGGCAGTTCGCCGGGCGTCATTCTGCCGTACACCGCCATCGCCGTGTCCCCGAACAGGCAGGGCGGAGGAAACTCGGGACTACGACGCTCTGCCCGCGGCTACCGCCACCCGGGCCGGCCTGCCGGCTGCCGCACGACGAGATCCACCAGGCGTCCTCGCGATCCGCTCCCGGCCGCCCAGCCGATACGGAACCCGGCCCACCCCGGGGAAGGCCGTGCACCCTTCCGGGGGAAGCGGGCCCGCGAACCAGCAGTCAACGGCGACCCGGGCACCGAAGGCCGAGCCGCCCCGCGGCGAACCCCCGTGAAACGGCCGGACCGGCCGGCCTGGGCAACCCCGTCGTCACCTGCACCTCACCGTCTCTCCCGCAACCACGCCTCCGGCACCCACCCCCGTACGGGACCGACCGCCCAAGACGCCACCGCCACCCGGCAGACCACCGAAGGCGCCACAAACACAGCGGCGATCCCCGCCCCGGCCCGGCGCTACAGCTTCCAGCCACGCAGCTGATCGGCGACATCCCGGACGCTGACACGGGTGTCGCGGACCCTGCCGACCAGGCCGGACAGCGCGCCACAGGGCGGATCGACGCCCACGCCGGCCTGCGCCACGTACTGAGCAGCAAAGAACGCGGCATACAGACTGCTGCAGTACGGAAGCGGCTCCACACGCACGATCGTGTGCAGAAGGGCCGCAGCACGCCAGACCGCGTCCGGGTCGGCCGTCGCGAAGGCGGGCATCCGGGTCCTGCGCCCGGCAACCGCAGCAACCAGCGCAGAACAGTCCGCCACAGCCAGGTCGTCATAGCCCAGCACGCTCTCCCGGACATCCAGCAGCCAGCAGACGCCGATGTAGAGGGACGGCATCAGACAACACCAACCCCGTCACCACACTCCGCAGGCGGCACCACATCAGGAAACACCACATCAGGAAACACCACATCAAACTCACCACGCGCACCCCACACAGCGACCCTCCCCGCCGCTTCCAACCGCTTGACCCCGTGCAACACAACCCCGAAAAGCCACAATCACAGCCCCCCTCCCCACCATGACACCCACAAGCCACAAGGCCCCAACCAACACCTCACCACCAACATCAAAACCGGAACAGCCCCCC
>NZ_JBHXLU010000129.1:0-30744 GCF_042720695.1 Streptomyces sp. NPDC058457
GTGCAGGCGCACAGCCCGGTCACCGTCGAAACCGTCACTCAGCCGGAGTCCGGAGAGGCCCTGGACACCACCCCGGGCGGACTGCCCCGGCGGCGCAGCCGGCGCCGCGAGGATGAGCAGCCCGAGGAGCGCACCGCCCGCACGCAGGGCAGCGTGTTCCCCGCGGTCCCGCCCGAGGAGTCCTTCGCGGGCCTGGCCGCCTTCGCCACCGCGGGCCGCGCGCCCGTCGCGGACGAAGCGGCGGACAGCGAGGCCGAGTTGACCGGAGACGAAGACGACGCGGCACCCGCGACCCCGGCCGGCGCCGATGACGCCGCCGCCGGACGCGAGTCCGCCGAGCACCGCACTGAAGAGAGCGACTAGTCCACATGACGCAACAGGGAACCGACGTGAGCTGGGCGCTCCGTGATCTGGTGGAGAGTATCCCGGAGATCCGTTTCGCCCTCGTGGCCTCCAGCGACGGCAAGGCCATCACCTCCTTTGGCGCCGAAGACCCCGACGACGTGGACCGCTTCGCGGCCGTGGTGGCTGGGCTGCAGGCCCTGGCCCAGCCGGTCGCCGAGCAGTTCCCCAAGTACGCGGGGCAGCTGCGGCTGGCGATGATCGAGGTCGACGGCGGCCACCTCTTCGTCGTGCGGGCCGGTGTGGAGACGTATCTCGGGGTCCTCGCCCGCGAAGGGCTCGACCAGGGGCTGCTCGGTCACCAGATGAGGGACCTGTCACGGCGGATGGGTGAGCTGCTCGGCACCTCTCCGCGCCTGGAGGAGCACTCTGGATGAGTGCTCCCCGCCGGCCCACGGATCCGTCCGGTCTCGAGCGTTATTACGTCCTCACCGGGGGACGCAGCGGACCGGGCGGGTCGGCGTCGAGCCTCGACGTGGCCACCCTCGTCGTCTCCCGCACCGCCCCCGTCCCGGGGATGCAGCACGAGTACGAGGAGATAGTCCGGCGCTGCCGTGATCCGCTGTCGGTGGCCGAACTCACCGCCCATCTCGGATTGCCCTTCAACATTCTCGCGGTGCTGTTGGCGGATCTGCTGGACGCAGGCCGTATTGAAGCCCGTGATCCCATTCCGGCGCACCGCGCCGGACGCGGGCCTGACCTCGCGCTCCTCCAGGAGGTACTCAGTGGACTTGAAAGGCTTTGACCATCCCGGCGACCCCGGTGCCGGGGGGACCCGCTCGGTCAAGGTGATGATCGCCGGGGGGTTCGGCACCGGGAAGACCACCATGGTCCGCTCCGTCAGCGACATCAAGCCGCTCACCACCGAGGAGACCCTCACCCAGGCGACCGTCGGCGTCGACAACCTCATCGGCGTCGCGGACAAGGCCGAGACCACGGTCAGCCTGGATTTCGGCAAGATCAGCCTCAACGAGGGCCTGATGCTGTACCTGTTCGGCACCCCCGGACAGGAACGGTTCTGGTTCCTGTGGAACGGCCTGTTCAAGGGCGCGCTCGGCGCGATCGTCCTGGTGGACACCAGACGCCTGGCCTCCAGCTTCCGGGCCATCGAGGAGATGGAGCGGCAGAACGTGCCCTTCGTCATCGCCCTGAACGTCTTCCCGGACTGCAGGGAACACCCCATCGAGGAGATCCGGGACGCCCTCGACATCTCCCCGCACACCCCGATCGTGGCCTGTGACGCCCGGGACCGGGCCTCCAGCCGTGACGTACTGATCGCCCTGATACGTCATTTGAAGGAACGCTCCGCCGTCGCACTGGAGCCCCGATGAACGACCAGAGCCTCGACAGTCCCGACGCCCCCCGCGGCTGCCCGGTCGCGCACGGTTCGCCCGAGCTCGCGCGGCTGTACGGGCCCGAGGCGTCGACCGACCCGCACGGCATCTACGAACGGCTGCGCAAGGAGCACGGCTCCGTCGCGCCGGTGCTGCTGGAGGGCGACATCAACGCCTGGCTGGTGCTGGGCTACCGGGACAGCCGACGGGTGCTCGACAATCCCAGCCAGTTCCCACGGGACGCACGGACCTGGCGGGACTACCGGGAGGGGCGGATCGAGGAGACCTCTGCCCTGATCCCGATGCTCGCCTGGCGTCCTGACTGCGTCTCCCAGGACGGCGAGCCGCACCGCAGGCTGCGCGGCGCCGTCAACGACGTGCTGCAGGCCGCCGTCGGCCGCGGTATCCGGCGCCACGCCACGCACTTCGCCAACAAGCAGATCGACCGGTTCGCGGCCGTCGGCCGCGCCGATCTGGTGGCGGACTACGCCGACTTTGTCCCGATGCTCGTGATGAGCCGCGTTCTCGGGCTCGCCGAGGTGGAGGGGCGCCGGCTGGTCGAGTCCTGCGCCGAGCTGCTCAAGGGCGGCGAGGACGCCGTGATGCACGACGGCAGGATCAGGGAGATCTTCGGCGAACTCGTCGAGCGCAGGCGGACCGAACCCGGCTCCGACCTCGCCACCGACCTCCTGGACCATCACGCGGCTCTCGACCACGACGAGATCGTCGATCACCTGCGCATGGTGATGATCGCCGCGGCTGTCACGACCAACCTGCTGGCCCGGGTGCTGCGGCTGGTCCTGACCGACGCCTCCCGGCTCTCCGGGCTGATCGGCGGTCAGCTGAACATCTCGGCGGTGATGGAGGAGGCCATGTGGAACTCCCCGCCGCTGACCGTCCTGCCGGGACGCTTCGCCGCCAGCGACGTCGAACTGGGCGGGCACCTCATCGGGGCGGGCGACCTGCTCGTGCTCGGTCTCGCCCCGGGCAACCTCGACCCCGAGGTCCGGCCCGACCCGGGTGTCTCGGTGGAGGGCAACCAGGCGCACCTGGCGTTCGGCGCGGGCCCTCACGAGTGCCCCGGGCAGAGTATGGGTCAGTCCATGATCGAGATCGCGGTGGACGTCCTTCTGCACCGGCTGCCGGGCCTGCGGCTGGCCACGCCGGCGGACGAGCTCACCTCGACGGCCTCCACCTGGGAGTCCCGGCTGGACAGGCTGCCGGTCGAGTTCCCGGTCTGAGTACGCTGCTGCCCGGCCGGAAGACCGGCCGGGCAGCAGCGTCGTCGGTGGTTCCGGAACAGGATCGAGGCGTCAGCCGTCGAGCCAGTCGCCGGTGACGGTCGTGGGCTGGTATCCCGTGGCGTTCCAGATGAAATGCGGGTGGGCGCAGCCGAACATGTAGGAGAGCAGCGCGGTGTCCTCCCTCCCGGTCTGAGGGTCGTACAGGGTGTAGAACTTTTCGGATCCGACTGCGCCGGCGTCCTGTTGGACCTGCCGAGCGCGGTCGGGGGACGGTGCATCCATGGATGCCTCCACGGCGGCGACGTAGGTGCGTCGCAGGATCTCCCATGTGCTGTCGGTGTTGCCCTGCCAGGGGCCGTGCAGTGCTTCGAAGGCATGGAGCTCGGCGTCGAAGAGGGCCCATGTCCGGGGGAATTGGGCTCGGCAGAGTGCGGACAGCTCGGCGGTCCGGGAGCTCAGTGCCGGTGCGGTGGGGCGCGGGCCGATGGTGAGGGTGGTGCCGTGGGTGAGGATGCCGGTGCACGGGTTGGGCTGCAGGTCGCACAGCGGGCAGTCCTCGGCCGGGGGGAGTCCCTCGGTGATGCCGTCGAACCACAGGGCGTGGCGGCCTGTGAGTCCCATCCAGACGATGGTGCTGCTCATCAACCAGGTGTTCCACATCGGTTCATGCGCCTCGGGCATGCAGCCGTACTTGATGAGGGCGATCGTGCAGGCGGCGTAGAGGGCCTTGGTGTGGGTGGGCAGGTCGGCGAGCCAGAAGTTGCTGATCTCGCCGGTGAGGGAGTCGACTCGCACGTCGGCCATGTCGTCGATGACGCGGCACAGCAGCAGGGAGGCGAGGTGTTCTTCCTGCCAGAGTTCCGTATCGGGTGAGACGTGCCAGAACAGGCAGTCCAGCATCTGCAGTGCTGAATAGGTGCTCTGGCTGAGCGGGTTGGTCTGGGGGAGCGTGACGCTGCCCGCGTGGTGCTGTTGGAGCCAGTTCTCGTCGACGGATCGCTTATGGGCTGCGTAGAGTCCGCAGACCAGGGCCCGTGCGCTGTTGGTGCTGAAACTCTCGGCCAAGCGGCCTTCGACGAGTTGGGTGACGTGCGTGGTGTCGATGGTGTCGATGACGCGCTTGTACTCGTGGAAGACGAGGATGTCGTCCTCGAAGCGGTGGCGGAGGCCGAGGTCTCGTTCAAGGTCGTTCAACTGCCGGACCCAGATCCATCCAGCGGTCAGGACGCTGTCGAGTTCCCGGCGGTAGGGCCAGGCCTTGACGGTGAGGGGACGACCGGCGCTCTGCCGCCAGCTGTAGTCGCCCAGCGTGCGCGCGGGGGGCGTAGGCAGCCGACGGCACAGCGGGCAGGCGCAGGCGGTTGCCCGCTCCTCCTCGCGCGGCGGGGTGAGCGCCCGGCTCCGCCAGGCCCCTTCCAGCATCGTGCAGGTCAGTCGGCAGATCTCGGCATCGGTGCTGACCTGGGGGAAGGCCGCTTCGATCGTGCGCAGGCCGGTGTCGAGCCGTTTCAACCTGGCGTAACCCTCCTCGTCGGGCGGGAGGAACGTGCGTGGCGCCAGTTGGAGGGCTCCCTCCACATGCAGCGTGGTGCCGGCGTGGGGGGATCCGAGTGCGTCCAGCCGCTGCTGAGCGGCGTCCTGAGACCTTCGGTACTGCTCCGTGCTCCCGTTGACGCGTTCCAGGAAGAGGCGGGCCAGGGTGTTCGCCGCCTCCGCGGGCTGGAGCTGGGCGCTTGGCTGCGCCGGGAGCAGGCTGTCGGCGGACGCCGTCGGAACAGCGCCTACGACTCGAGAATTCACACCGGTCTCCTTCAAACTGTGGTCCTGGCAAGGGAATTGACCGGCCGTGGTCGTCGGCCGGTGGTGCCCGGGAATTTCTTCTGTCCCTGCCGCGACGGCCTCGCCGGACAGCCGGACTCACGCGACCGGCTCCTGCTGCGAACGACCGCGAGGGGGGTACGACTGCTGCGTCGACGGCCGGGAAAGCGGCGCGGGTCGCCGACCCGCCCGCCGGCCTGCCATGAACGACCGCCCGTTGTCGAAGCACTCCTGCTACAGGACGAGCACCTGCATCGCCGCCTCGGCTGTGTCGATCAGGAAGCGCTCGCGGCCCGTCAGGCGTGGCGCGACCACCGGATCCGAGGCACGCGGCCGCTCCAGGAAGGCCGGTGCGGACCAGGTCACCAGGACGCCGATGTCCTCGGCCGAGGCGCGCGGACAGGTCCGGTCCGCGGCCTGCGACAGGTCCCACGACGTGCACTCCTCGAACCCGGCTTTGCCGTACACCAGGTCCATGTCCCGGAGCCGGCGCAGATGCCGGGCGCGCGCGAACTGCAGATGCTCACCGACGGGGGTCTCGAAGGGCAGGTCGAAGGTGACGTCCTGAGGCATGTGTTTCCTTTCGGGCGACAGTGCGCAGAGTCCCCCCGTCCCTGCGAACGGGTGGCCTGTCGGCCACCCGTGCACTCGAACTGGCCTTCGTGGCTCGAAAGTTGAGCCGTGAGGCGCTACGAGGCTGCCCAGAGCGTAAATGATCTACGCGTGACCTGACCGTGACGTGTGTTACTGCTCATGCCTCCTGAGCTGAGTACACTCGCGCGCCCCCCACGTATGTGTACGCGACGCGTGTGTCCGCGATGCGCCCGAGGGGTCCGGCGAACGGATCGCGGTCCAGGACCACCAGATCCGCGAGCGCTCCGACCGCCACCCGCCCGGTGTCGTCGAGGTGGTTCACGTAGGCCGAACCGGCCGTGTACGCCGTGACCGCCGCCGCCAGGCTCAGCCGCTCCTCCGGCAGGAACACCGGCGCGTCGCCGCCCGGTTCCACCCGGTTGACGGCGACATGGATCCCCTGGAGCGGGTCGGGACTGCTCACCGGCCAGTCACTGCCGGCCGCGAGCCGCGCCCCGGACCGCAGCAGCGCCCCGAACGGGTACTGCCACCCCGCTCGCTCGGACCCCAGGAAGGGGATCGTCAGCTCGTCCATCTGCGGCTCGTGCGCGGCCCACAGCGCCTGGATGTTGGCGGTGGCGCCGAGTCGCGCGAAACGCGGTACGTCATCGGGGTGTACGACCTGGAGATGCGCCAGGTGGGGTCGCGTGTCGCTCATCCCGTTGGCCGCCCGCGCCGCCTCGACCGCGTCCAGCGCGTCCCGTACGGCCCGGTCCCCGAGCGCGTGGAAATGGCACTGGAAGCCGAGCGAGTCCAACTCGGCGACGTACGCCGGAAGTTGCTTCGGGTCGATGAAGCTCTTGCCCCGGTTGCCGGTCGCGCAGCCGCACTTGTCCAGGTAGGGATCGAGCAGTGCGGCCGTGCCGTTCTCGGCCACCCCGTCCAGCATCAGCTTCACCGTGCCCGCCCGGAACCGGCCATGGCTCAACGCGTCCCGCTTCTGGACGAGTTCGGGGATCTGCTCGGCGCCACGCTCCCGGTCCCACCACAGGGCCCCGACCACCCGCGCGGTCAGCGAACCGTCCCGGGCCGCCGTCAGATACGCCTGCGACGGGTCGTCCATGCCGAGGAACTCCCCGACCAGCGCGTCCTGCCAGGCCGTGATGCCGAGCGCGTGCAGATGCCGCTGGGCGTGCAGCAGCGCCGCGAGCCGGTCCGCCGGGCCGGCCGGCGGTGCGAGCCGGCCGACCAGCTGCATCGCACCCTCCTGGAGCGTGCCGCTCGGCGCGCCGGAGGCGTCCCGCTCGATCCGCCCGTCGGCCGGGTCGGGCGTGTCGCGGCCGATCCCGGCCAGCTCCAGGGCCCGGCTGTTGACCCACGCCCCGTGATGGTCCCGGTTGGGCAGGTACACGGGCCGGTCCGGTACGACGGCGTCCAGCAGCTCCTTCGTCGGTGTGCCGCCCGCGAACGCCTCCATGGACCAGCCGCCGCCCAGGATCCACGCCCGCTCCGGATGCGCCGCGGCGTAGGCGCGTAGGGCGGCCACGGTCTCCTCGGCGGTCCGCAGCCCGGTCAGATCGCACTGGGCCAGTTCGAGGCCGGCCGGCACCGGATGGATGTGCGCGTCCTGGAACCCGGGCAGCAGCAGCCGCCCGGCCAGGTCGACCACCTCGGTGCGCGGCCCGGCGAGCTCCCGCACCTCCTCGGCGGGGCCGACGGCGGTGATGCGCTCACCGGTGACGGCGACGGCGGCGTCGGCAGGGCCCTCGGGGGTGAGGACGGGACCGCCGGTGAAGACCAGATCTGCGTGCATGTTTCCTGTTCCTAGTTGCGGGTCGTGAGCAGCTGGGGCGCGTCGGCATCCGTGCCCTCGCCGGTGCGGAAGTACGGCGAGCGGCGCACGTACTTCGCCCACCCGGCCGCGACGAACCCGGACGCGATCATCACCAGCGGGGTGGTCAGCAGGAACCAGCCGTTGTCCGCGCTGACCTCGAAGTGGTCGGTGGAGGTGTAGAAGGACCAGCCGAGATAGCCGCCGAGGCCCAGCAGGGCGAGGGCGCTCAGCGCCGGAAGGACCACGGCCCGCACACCCTGCCGCCAGTCGTCGCGCAGCAGTTGACGGAAGCGCGCGGCGGCGGCGAGCGCGGTGAGCGCGTACGACAGGGCGACGACGATGCCGACGGCGTTCACCGTTGCCATGATCATGTCGGCGAGCCGCGGGATCACCAGGGCGAGCGCGGCGACCGCCGTGGCCAGCGCACCGATCAGCAGCGTGCCGGCCGCCGGGGTCCCGTACCGGGCACTGACCTTGGACCACACCGGCCCGAGGGTACGGTCCCGGCTCATCGCGAACATGCCCCGGGCCGTCGGGATCACCCCGGCCTGCAGCGAGGCCACCGCCGAGAACATCAGCGCCACCAGCGGCAGCGCGGCCCACGGCTGCGAGGCCAGCCGGTCGCCGAAGAACGCCAGCCCCTCGGCCCCGTGCCCGGCCAGCTCCTTCTCGGACAGCACCCGCTGGAACGCCACCGAGCCCAGCAGGAACAGCCCCAGCATGGTCACCAGGGTGATCAGGCCGGCCCGGGAGGCGTCCCGGGGGTCGCGGACCTCCTCGTTGACGCTGAACGCGGCCTCGAAACCCCAGTAGCAGAACACCGAAAGGAGCAGGCCCTGCGCCAGCGCCGTCGCCGACGGGATCGCGAACGGGTCGAACCAGCTCAGGCTGAAGGGGTGCGGTCCGGTGACGATGCCGTAGCCGCAGAACCCGAGCAGTACGACGTACTCGAAGACCAGCAGCCCGGTCTGGAGGCGGGCGGCGGTGCGGATGCCGGTCACCGCGGTCAGGGTGACGGCTACCAGGACGACGATGCCGACGGCCGTGGTCTGAGCGGTGGAGCCGGGGTCGAGGGCGAGCGAGCCGATCCGGTGCACCCCGGCCTCGCCCGCCAGCTGCAGGATCGCGGATCCCGTGACCGCCGTGGTGTACGCGAGGAACGCCACCGTCGCCACGATGTTCACCCAGCCGACCATGAAGCCGAGCCACGGATTGAGCGAACGGCCCACCCACACATAGCCGTTGCCCGCGTTCGGCTCCACCCGGTTCAGCCGGGAGTAGGCGCCCGCGATGCCGAGGACCGGCAGGAACGCCAGCAGCATGACGGCCGGCAGATGCAGCCCGACCACCCCGGCCGTCACCCCCAGACCGATGCCGATGCTGGTCGTGGCGGCCGTACTGGACGCGGCGACCGCGATGCCGTCGAGGACGCCGAGGGATCTGCGCAACTCAGGGGGGTCTGCTGTGTAGGGCTGGTCGGTCATGGCCGGCACACTCCGCTCGCACCTGGGGGCCGGACTGGTCGGCCCCGGTGACGGGACATGAAACTGCCGGTGCCCTTCACAGGTCAACGGTGTTGTCATAAGGTGCCCGGCACACCGTGAGGGAGGTTCCATGAGCGAACGTGTCGTACCGGCCGCCGCCCGGCAGCGCCGGCGCCCCACCCGGCAGGGCGTGGTCCTCTCCGAGGAGCTGATCGTCGGGACCGCGATGCGGCTGATCGAGGAGCACGGCGCCGACGCCCTGTCCGTGCGCCGCCTCGGCCGCGCCCTGGGCGCCGACCCAAGCTCCCTGTACCGCTACTTCCGGCACACCGACGACCTGATGCTCGCCATCGCCGACGAGCTGATCGGCCGTACCCTGCGGGTCTGGCGGCCCACCGGCGACTGGCGCGCCGACCTGCGCGACCTCGGCCTGCGCATGCACGCCGGAGCCCTCGCCCACCCCCGGGCGGCGGTGCTCAGCGCCCACCGGGTGACCGGGCGGACGTACGAGATCCAGGCCGTCGAGACCATCCTCGGGGTGCTGCGGAACGCCGGTTTCCCGGATCCGGAGGCGGTCCGCGTCTACCACGCCTTCGTCGACCAGGCCCTGGCGTACGGCGCCCTCGACTCCGCCACCACCGCCCTGCCCAAGGCCGCCCGGGACGCCGAGGCGGACGTGTGGCGGGCGACCTACGCCCGGCTGCCCGCCACCAGCCACCCGAACATCGCGGCCACCGCCCGCCATCTCGTGGCCTCGATGCGGGACAGCTCCTACCCGGCCGCCCTCGACCTGCTGCTGACGGCGGCCGAGGCGCGGCTCGCGCAGCTGTGCACCGGGAAGCGGCCGGCGGGCGACCGAATCCGCTGACCGGGGACGGACGCCCGGCCGGGCCGTACGAGGAGCGCGGTCACGGCGACCCGGCCGGACACTCCTTCACGCCGCGTCGGACCCCGCCCCCGGAGGGCCGACCCGGTCCCGGCCGCCCTTGCCGGCCGTCGGCCACACTCCGGTGGAGCGCTCTATGGCCGTCGCGCCGGTGCGGTCCACGGCGCTGCGCACCACCGCGAAGACCGCGCCCTGGACTGCCGCGGCCAGCAGCACCTCGCCCCAGCCGCGGTCCTGGTCCAGGGCGTCCGGTGCGTCCTCCTCGCCGCGCAGCGCCTTCCAGGTCCGGCGGAAGGCCAGCGCGCCCAGCGCCCCGCCGGCCCAGCTCAGCAAGAAGCCGACGGGTGCGTAGACGAGCGGGAGTCTCAGCTTCTTCCTGCGCCTGGCCATGCCTGCCTCCGCGTTCTCAGGGCCGCCCCGCGACCGCGACCTCCTCGTCCGCCGGCACCGGGCCGGGCGGCGTCCCGTCCCCGAAGGGCCGGCCACCGAGTTCCTCCCGGTGATGGGGCGTCAGCCACCCGGCGAGATCCGGGCCGAGGGGCACGATACGGGTCGGGTTGATCCCGGTGTGGACCTGGTAGTAGTGCCGCTTGATGTGGTCGAAGTCGACGGTGTCACCGAATCCCGGTGTCTGGTAGAGGTCCCTGGCGTACGCACACAGCACCGGGTTCTCCGCGAGCTTGAAGCGGTTGCACTTGAAGTGGCCGTGGTAGACGGCGTCGAACCGCACCAGTGTGGTGAACAGCCGGATGTCGGCCTCGGTGAGGGTGTCCCCGACCAGGTAGCGCCGCCCGGCCAGCCGCTCGGCGAGCAGCTCCAGCCGCCGGAACACGCCCGCGCACGCCTCCTCGTACTTCTTCTGCTCGTGCGCGAACCCGGCCCGGTAGACCCCGTTGTTGACGTCCTCGTACACCCCGGCCATCACCTCGTCGATCTCGTCCCGGTGCCGCGCGGGGTAGAGGTCCGGCGCGCCGTCCCGGTGCAGTGCCGTCCACTCGGTGGCCAGGTCCAGGGTCAGCTGCTGGTAGTCGTTGGTGACCAGCCGTCCGCTCGGCACGTCCACGACGGCGGGCACGCTCACGCCACCCGGGTAGTAGGTCTCCCGGCGGTCGTAGGCCTCGCTCAGGTACCGGATGCCGAGCACCGGGTCACGGCCGCCCGGGTCGAGGGTGAAGCGCCAGCTGCGGTCGTCCTGGATCGGGTCGGTGACGGCGAGCGACAGGGCGTCCTCCAGGCCGAGCAGCCGCCGGGAGATCACCGCCCGGCTCGCCCACGGGCAGGCGCGGCTGACCACCAGCCGGTAGCGTCCGGCCGCCACCGGCCAGCCGTCCCGTCCGTCCGCGGTGATCCGGTCCGTGAAATGGCTGGGGGACCGGCTGAATGCCTTGTGTCCCAGCTCGCTGTTGCCGCCACCGTCGCTCATGCGTCCTCCTTGCCCGGGGGCCGCCCGCGGTCGACCGGGGGCCCTGCGGGAATGCGTTCCCGCATTTCCGCTTCTCGTACGGAGTGACCGGCCCCCGTCCG
This sequence comes from Streptomyces sp. NPDC058457, assembly GCF_042720695.1. NCBI lineage: Bacteria > Bacillati > Actinomycetota > Actinomycetes > Kitasatosporales > Streptomycetaceae > Streptomyces > Streptomyces sp. NPDC058457. The sequence goes on from NZ_JBHXLU010000129.1 coordinate 11,100, forward strand.
CGCGGCCGGCGTTCGTGGCCCTCGGGCAGCGGGAGGCAGACGGAGGCACATGAAAGCCCCGCCGCGACGGGGGAACGCGGCGGGGCCTGCTATTCGGCTGCCCGGCCCGAAGCCGGTTCATGCCCTCCGGAAACAGATTTTTCTAAATTCCGACGGTCCCCGGCCGGAATGGATTCCCGGAATCGTCAGTTCCCCGTTACTGCGCCTCCAGTACGAACACCGGGATCTGCCGGCTGGTCTTCTTCTGGTAGTCGGCGTACGGCGGGTACGCCGCGACGACCCGCTCCCACCACTCGGCCTTCTCCGCACCGGTGACCTCGCGGGCGGCCATGTCCTGCTTGACCGGCCCGTCCTGGAGCTCGACGAGCGGGTGCGACTTGACGTTGAAGTACCAGACCGGATGCTTGGGCGCACCGCCCTGGGAGGCGACCAAGGCGTACTTCCCGTCGTGCTCCACCCGCATCAGCGGAGTCTTGCGGATCTTCCCGCTCTTCACCCCCAGGGTGGTGAGCAGGATCACGGGCATCCCGGTGTCCATCAGGGTGGTGCCCTCCTTCCCGCCCGAGCTCTCGTACAGCTCGACCTGCTCGCGCACCCACGCGGCCGGGCTGGGCTCGTACTCGCCCTCAAGAGGCATGAGGTCCGTCCCCTCTTCGCTTCCATGACTGACGCCATGATTCAACACCGGGAGCGCCCCGGATCATCCACACGACACCGGTCCCGTGACGGGATCCCGCCCGCGCTCCGAGCCCCGAACGCACGGGCGGTCAGCCCGGCGACAGTGCCATCCGGGCCGCCAGTCCCAGCATCACGCAGCTCGACAGCAGCGCCGTGACCAGGCGGCCCCGGTGGCCGGTCAGGCCCCGGCCGAGGAGTGCGCCGCCGCCCGCCAGCAGCAGCTGCCAGCTCGCCGAGGCGGCGAAGGCAGCGAGGACGAAGACGCCCTGCTCCAGCGGTCGTACCGGCCCGGCGGACCGGGTGCCGACCACCAGGGCCGCGAAGTAGATCACCGTCGTCGGGTTGAGCAGCGTGATCCCGAGGAGGCCGAGATACGCCCGCCCGGGGCCGGGTACCGGCCGCTCCTGACGCGTCGCGAGCCGCCGCTCCCGGAACTGGCGCAGCGCGACCGTCGCACCGCGCACGGCGAGCCCCACCAGCACCAGCGCCGACACCAGCCGCAGCGGCCCGAGCACCGGCAGCAGGGCCGCCGCCAGCGCGGCACCGCCGACCGTGGCGAGCAGGGCGTACAGGCCGTCGGCGCTCGCGACGCCGAGCGCGGCGCAGGCGCCGGTCCGCAGTGACGTGCGAGCCGTGAGGGACACTAGATATGTGCCGACCGCACCGACCGGGACGGCGATCCCGTACCCGGCAAGCAGGCCGGCGACGAGCGCGGCCGTCACGCGCGTGCGGGCTCGGGCCTCCAGGGACGCCCGGGCTGCTGCTGGACCCGCACCCGACGGACGGTCGCGGTGGTCAGCGGCACAACGGCGTCAGGAGTGTTCATGCGCAGATCCTGGGACCCGCGTCGCCGCACCGGCAAGCGAATTTCGGCGCGGAATCGTCCCCCGACCGCGCGCGGTTCGGCCAGATCACCCGATTCACCGATCTGGCTGAACTTGCGGTCGTCCCATGGGTGCCCCGGGCATCTAATGAAGATCGGCACGACGTACGACATTCGTCTGCGAGGTCTTCCATGAACGAACTGACGGACGTGACGGAACCCACCGATCCTGTCCACCCGGCCGAACCTGTGGCCTGGCCGCAGGACCGCACGTGCCCCTACCACCCACCCACCGGCTACGACCCGCTGCGGGACGGAGACCCGCTGGCCCGCATCCGTCTCTACGACGGCCGCACCGCCTGGGCGGTCACCGGCCACGGCGCGGCCCGGGCGCTGCTCTCCGACCCCCGGCTCTCCAGCGACCGCCGGCGGGAGGACTTCCCGATGCCGAACGCCCGGTTCGCGGTGGCCCGGGAGCGCCGTCAGGTCGCCCTGCTCGGCCTCGACGATCCCGAGCACCAGGCCCAGCGCCGCATGCTGATCCCGGACTTCACCCTCAAACGGGCGACCGGGATGCGGCCGGCCATCCAGCGGATCGTCGACGAGCTGCTGGACAGGATGATCGCCGAGGGGCCGCCCGCCGACCTGGTGAGCTCCTTCGCGCTGCCCGTGCCGTCCATGGTCATCTGCGACCTGCTCGGTGTGCCCTACGCCGACCACGAGTTCTTCGAGGCGCAGTCCCGGCGGCTGCTGCGCGGTCCGGAGCCCGCCGACTCCCTGGACGCGCGTGAAAAGCTGGAGGTCTATCTGGGCGACCTGGCCGACCGCAAGAGCCGGGACGCGGTACCCGGCGACGGCGTCCTCGACGACCTGGTCCACCAGCGGCTGCGCGACGGCGCCCTGGACCGCGACGAGGTCGTCGCGCTCGCCCTCATCCTGCTGGTCGCCGGACACGAGACCACCGCCAACATGATCTCGCTCGGCACCTTCACCCTGCTCCAGCAGCCCGAGCGGCTCGCCGAACTGCGCGCCGACCCCGCGCTGGTGCCCGCCGCCGTCGAGGAACTGATGCGGATGCTGTCCATCGCCGACGGGCTGCTGCGCGTCGCCCTGGAGGACATCGAGCTGAACGGCACCACCATCCGCAAGGGCGACGGGGTGCTCTTCGCGACCTCCGTCATCAACCGCGACGAGTCCGTGTACGACGACCCCGACACCCTCGACTGGCACCGCCCGGCCCGCCATCACGTGGCCTTCGGCTTCGGCATCCACCAGTGTCTGGGCCAGAACCTGGCCCGTACCGAGCTGGAGATCGCCCTGCGCACCCTGTGGGAGCGGCTCCCGGACCTGCGGCTCGCCGCACCGCCGGAGGAGATTCCCTTCAAACCCGGCGACACGATCCAGGGGATGCTGGAACTCCCCGTGACCTGGTAAGAGGCTCCTGCCATGCACATCGAGATCGACCAGGACGTCTGTATCGGCGCCGGCCAGTGCGCCCTGACCGCCCCGAACGTCTTCACCCAGGACGACGACGGCTTCAGCACCCTGCTCCCCGGCAAGGAGGACGGCGGCGGCGACCCGCTGGTCAAGGAGGCGGCCCGGGCCTGCCCGGTGCACGCCATCACGATCAAGGAACCGACGGGTTAGGCAGCCGCCGGCACATCGAGCACCGCCAGTTCCAGCCCGCGCAGCCGTGCCGGGTCGGCGACCACCTCGTAGGCCGCCACCCGGTCGCCGTCGACAGTGACCCGCAGGACGGACAGCAGACGTCCCCGCGGGGCGACGACGAGGCCGACCCGGCCGTCGACGAGGGCCGGTACGGCGAACCGGGCGCGCTCGCGCAGCAGCACCGTGCCCTCCGCGACCGCCCGCGCGCCCCGCAGCTCCGCCGCCACCTCCCTCACCGAGGCCGGCGCCGCGCTCTCGCGGCTCGCCGCCCTCGCCCGACCTCACCCGGCGTGCAGCAGCACCCGGGCGGCCGCGCGGGCCTCGGCCGCCGGCTCCGCGCTCCCGTTGATGCCCGCGGTGACCATCGCCCCCTCGGCGAGCAGGAACAGCGGCCCGGTGAGCGCGGCGTCCAGCCCGGCGTCGCCCACCAGTTCCGCGAGGTAGTCCCGGAAGGCCTGCTTGTGGCCCCGCACCCGGTCCACCACCCGCGGGGAGGTGGCGCCCAGCTCGCCGTACGCGTTGATCCAGGCGCACCCGCGGAAGTCCGGCTCCGCGAACCACCCCTCCAGCCAGTCGAAGACCGCGAGCAGCCGCTCCCGTGGGTCCCCGTGCCGCCGGACGTGCTCGGCGAGCCGCTGCCGCCAGCGCACGTCCCGCCGCTCCAGATAGGCCGCCACGAGCTCCTCCTTCGCGGGGAAGAGCTGGTAGAGCCGCTTGAGGGAGATGCCGGAGGCACCGCGTATGTCGTCCATGCCGACGGACTGCACCCCGCGCCCGTAGAACAGCCGCTCGGCGGCGTCCAGAGCCTGCTCACGCGCGACCGCGCTGTCCATGGGCCACTCCTTGACGAGAGAACGTGCGTTCTCCTACGGTAGCAGCGATCGGGAGAACGCGCGTTCTCCCCTTGTCGAGGAGGAGACCATGGCCGACCGCCCGCCCCTGCCGCCCTTCACCCGGGAGACCGCCGTCCAGAAGGTCCAGGCCGCCGAGGACGCCTGGAACACCCGCGATCCCGAACGGGTGGCGCTCGCCTACTCCGAGGACTCCGTCTGGCGCAACCGCGGCACCTTCGTCACCGGCCGCGCCGCGATCGTCGAGCTGCTCACCGCCAAGTGGGCCCGGGAACTCGACTACGCGCTCCGCAAGGACCTGTGGGCCTTCGACGGCAACCGCATCGCGGTCCGCTTCCAGTACGAGTGCCGCGACGCGGACGGCCGGTGGTGGCGGTCGTACGGCAACGAGCTGTGGGAGTTCGACGGGCACGGACTCATGACCCGGCGCGAGGCCAGCATCAACGACGTCCGGATCGAGGAGCACGAGCGCCGGATCCACGGTCCGCGCCCGGAGGCCGAGCGGGGCCTGTCCTTCCCGCTCCGGTAGCACCCGCATAGGGTTCCCGGATGACCGATGAACCCCGCAAGCCCTTCCTCTACCTGGTCGTCTGTGCCGCCGGCGTCGCCGCGGGCGTCGGCAGGCTCATCACCGCGGCCCAGGCACGCGGCTGGGAGGTCGGGGTCATCGCCACGCCCGTCGCCATGAACGGCTTCTTCGACACCGCGGAGGCCGAGGCGCGCACCGGTCGCCCGATCCGGTCGGCCTGGCGCAGGCCCTCGGATCCGCGCCCCTTCCCCGCGCCGGACGCCGTCGTCGTCGCCCCCGCCACCTTCAACACCGTCAACAAGTGGGCCGCCGGGCTCGCCGACACCCTCGCCGTCGGCACCCTGTGCGAGGTCCTGGGACTCGGCGTGCCGATCGCCGTCCTGCCCTGCGTCGCCGGCGCGCTGGCCGCCCACCCCGCCTACCAGGAGAGCCTGGCCCGGCTGCGTGCGCTCGGTGTCCGCTTCGACGACCCCTACGCCGGTGCGGCCGAAACGGACGGCGAGCGCCCCGAGTTCGCCTGGGAAAGGGCGCTGGACCTGCTGGAGCGGCAGCACTGACGGCGTCCGATAACCACCGCCACGACAGGAGACCGGACGGCCGCTCGACGTACGCTCGCCTCTGTACGACGTGATCTCGACGGTGGGAGACAACGATGGAGTACGTGAAGCTCGGCCGCACCGGCCTGGACGTGTCGCGGATCTGCCTCGGCTGCATGACCTACGGCCTGCCCGACCGCGGCACCCACGAGTGGACCCTCGACGAGGAGGCGTCCCGCCCGCTGATCCGGCAGGCGCTGGAGGCGGGCATCAACTTCTTCGACACCGCCAACGTCTACTCCGACGGCACCAGCGAGGAGATCGTCGGCAAGGCGCTGCGCGACTTCGCCCGGCGCGACGAGTTCGTCCTCGCCACCAAGGTGCACGGCCGGATGCGTCCCGGGCCCAACGGCGGCGGCCTCTCCCGCAAGGCGATCCTCTCCGAGATCGACCACAGCCTCAGCCGCCTCGGCACCGACTACGTCGACCTCTACCAGATCCACCGCTACGACCACGACACGCCCGTCGAGGAGACGATGGAGGCGCTGCACGACGTCGTCAAGGCGGGCAAGGCCCGCTACATCGGGGCGAGTTCGATGTACGCCTGGGAGTTCTCCAAGGCGCAGTACACGGCCGAGCGGAACGGCTGGACCAAGTTCGTCTCCATGCAGAACCACTACAACCTCCTCTACCGCGAGGAGGAGCGCGAGATGCTGCCGCTCTGCGCCGACCAGGGCGTGGGTGTGCTGCCGTGGAGCCCGCTGGCCCGGGGCCGCCTCACCCGCGACTGGGGCACGGTCACCGAGCGCAGCTCCACGGACAACTTCGGCAACCGCCTCTACCAGGACGGCGACCGCGCGATCGTCGAGGCGGTCACCCGCATCGCCGACGACCGAGGCGTCCCGCGCGCCCAGGTGGCCCTGTCCTGGCTCCTCCGCCAGAACACGGTGACGGCCCCGATCGTCGGAGCATCGAAGCCGAACCACATCGAAGATGCGGTGGCGGCCGTGGAGTTGGCGCTCAGCGACAAGGAGCTTGAGGAACTGGAGCAGCCCTACGGCCCCCATCCGATCTCCGGCCACTGAAGCGCCCCTTCAGGGGCGCGGGGCTGTGTCGATTTGCGGCTCCGCCGCGTGGGCGCGATCAACCCCCACCCACCCGCAGCCGACTCACAACCGCTCCGTCCCACAAGGACCGGCCCCCTCGCTCTCCAGCAGGGGAACCCTGTCCCCACTCATCGTCAACGTCCGGTAGTACGCACCGATCCGCATCGCAGACCGTCCCACGTAGTGCCCGATGAACGACCGCCGGAACCGCTCGGCGGACCCATTCGGCTGCGAACCATGCACCAGGCTCCCGTTGAAGAACAGCACGTCCCCCGGCCCCATATCGACCGGCACCGCCGCGAGCCCCTCCGGCGGTGCCACGTACTCCCGCGCGAACGACAGCCCCGCATCCGACTCCTCCGGGCAGAACAGGTCCATCCGATGCGTCCCGGGCACCACCTCCAGGCCGCCGTTCTCCCGGTCGATCGCCTCACAGGCGACCCACGCCGCGACACACGTCCCCGGCTCCACCCGCAGATAGAAGTTGTCCTGATGCAGCGCCTGTCCCCGGGCCCCCGGCGGTTTGAAGTAGTACATGCTCTGCGCGGCCAGCACCTCCTCCCCGAACAGCGCCTCCAGGATCACCCGAAGCCGCGCGTCCAGCAGGAACCGCAGCGCGAGTGAGCTGATCTCGTGGGGCTGCATCACCCGGGGATACCTGTGCAGCGGATCCGCCGTCGGCCTCGGCTCGAAGTGCCCCGGCACGACGCGCCCCGCCGCGTGCAGCGCCGCGAACTCCGCGCACAGCCGGTCGATCTCGTCGTTCCCGAACAACCCCCGTACGACGGTGAACCCGTCCTCCTCGAACTGCCGCAGGACGGTGTTGTCGATGCCCCTGGCTGTCATGCCCGACCTCCTCGGTCCGGTGCCCTGGACCTGCCACGCTCGCACGGTCCGCTCGCTCGCCGTCGCGTCCGGATTTCCCAGCCCGTTCCACTTCAACCGGGTTTCCCGAGAAAGACACGGTGTCCCGCCCGGCGGCCACCGCTCAGGTGAACGTCGCTAATGCCCGCGGTCATTGGTTTCACGGCAGCCGACGGCCGGGCGGGTTGTGCAGGTCGGGCCGTGGTTCAATGGTTTCTGTGGATACCGGGGCGGTCGGCCCCGAATCCCCGCGTCAATTGTGATGTCGATACGGCGACAACGCGCGGGCGCCCTCATTGACGATTCGTCAAATTACCGCAACCGCCGGGCGGTGCGCAAAACCCCGGTATCCCTTGTTCCGCCCTGCTGGCCTGTGCAAAGGTGTGCCGTGTCGGCATGCGGACAGTTAATTTCACCGCCGCATACGCCAGGCCGCTCCCGTACGCCCCCCACGCTTCAAAAGAGCTGCCGACGGCGGACGTTCGTGTGCCGAACCCCCAACAAGCCCATCCGACCTCGGTGTCGGCCGGGTCGCATACCGGTCGCATACCAGACGGTATGGGCCGAATTCCGCGTTGCGTCTGGAAGGAATGCCGCCGTGAATGACGCAGGCCTGGGGAATTCCCCTACCCCCGCCCGGCCGTTCGACGTCACCGACGAGCAGCTCAGCGCCGAGCTCAAGCAGTGGACGGGCACCGCACCCGCTCTGCACCCCGTCGGAGAACTCCTCGACCGGCACTGGGAGGCGGCCTTCGCCTACGCCCGTCTGTGCACCGACGGGACACGCGGCGCCGGAATGCTCACCACCGCCGCATTCACCAGACTCTTCGGCGAATCCCTCCGCCAGGCCGGCCCGACTGCTGCTTGGCGCCCCCAGCTCCTTGTCACCGTGCGCCGTATCGCCGCCGAATGGGACCACGACGGCCGCGGCGAACTGCTCCACCCCCAGCTGCGCGTCGGCAAGGGCGAGCGGGCCGCCTCCCGGCTGCTCCCGCCCGCGAACCGGCGGCTGCTCTCCCGCGCCTTCCAGCGGCTGACCCCGTCCTCGCGGACCGTGCTGTGGCACACCGAGGTCGAGTCGGAGCCCCTGGCGGCCCCCGCCGCACTGCTGGGCCTGGACGAGCAGGACGCGCGTGTCGAACTGCGCCGGGCCCGCGAGCGGATGCGCGAGGAGTGCCTCCAGGTGCACCGCGAACTCGCCCACGAGGACGAGTGCCAGCGTTACGTCCGGATGATCGACGTGACGTTCCGGCGCGGCGGGGTCGACATCGACCGGGACCTCCAGCAGCACCTGAACGGCTGCAAGCACTGCCGGTACACCGCCGACCAGCTCCAGCAGTTCAACGGCGGACTCGGCATCGCCCTCGCCGAGGCCGTGCTCGGCTGGGGCGCCCGCGCCTACATGGAGTCCCGGGCCGGCCTGACCGAGCAGCCCGCCGAGCCCCCGGCCGTCCCCGCCGGAGGGTTCACGGGCGGCGAGGCGTTCGTGCCGCCGGCCGCACCCGGCAAGGACCTGATCGTGCACCCCGCAGCCTCCCGCCGCGCCCAGCAGCGGGCCGCCCGCCGGGTGCGGCGCCGCAACCTCACCGTGGCCGTGGGCACCGTGAGCGGTCTGGTCGTGCTGCCGCTGGTGCTGTGGTCGGTGCTCGGCTCCGGCGACGACTCCACCTCGGCCACCGCCAAGCCGTCCGCCACGCCGGCCGGCACCGCCAGCTCGGGCCCGTCCTGGATCGGCACCAGCCGGACCACGCAGGGCACCCTGCGCGGCCGGCTGCACAACATCGCCTCCGGCCTGTGCATCGGCGTGGTCGGCAAGAAGGCCGTCAAGGGCGCCGAGACCGAGCTCGCCGAGTGCTCCTCGGCCGCCAGCCAGCAGTGGACGTACGAGGGCGACGGACTGCTGCGCAACGCCGCCGCCCCAGACCTGTGCCTCGACTCGCACCTGGGCTACTCCGTCCAGCTCGCCCCGTGCACGACCACGACCGGATCCAAGGCCGGCAAGAGCGTCCACTACGACTTCACCCTCCAGGGCGCACTGGTGCCCCGGTGGGACCAGGACCTGGCGCTCGCGCCGGCCGCCACCGACGGCGGCGGCGCCCTGGTGGTCAAGACCCGGGCGAACGTCAGCTCACAGCGCTGGGTGATGGACACCTCCCAGCCCGACCTGCAGATGCAGATCGTCAACTGGGACGCCGACACCACCCCGACCCCGACCGCGTCCGCCACCCCGGTCACCAAGGCCGCGAAGCCCACGCCGACGCCCACACCGTCGGCTTCGAAGACGACCGCGCAGCCGACGCCGTCGAGCACTCCCAGCTACAACCCGTGCGTCGAGTACCCGGGCTACTGCTACGGCTCCGGGGACGGCCAGTACGGCGGTGGTGGCTACGGCGGCGGTTACGGCGGTGGCTACGGCGGCGGTGACCACCACGGGCACTGAGCCCGCGCGGGCTCAGGGGTGCGCCGGCGGGGGCGGCATCGTCCTCAGGTCAGGCGCCCCCTCCGGCCACACCAGCAGCACCGGGCAGGGCGCGTGGTCGACGACGAACCGCGCCGCCTTGCCCAGGCTGTGCGGCCCGAGCCGGGACCGGTCGCCGTCCCGGGCCAGCACCAGCAGGCCGGCGTCGCCTGCGGCGGCCACCACCTCCCGCTCGATGCGGCCCACCCGCTCCAGCCGGGTGCACGGCCGCCCCAGCCGGGCCTCGGCCGCGGCCAGCAGCTCCGCGGCCGACGTCCCGCCGAGCTCCACCAGCCGCCGCTCCGGGTCCGGTTCCGAGCCGGCCCGGCCCAGCAGTCCCGCGAAGGCGCCGTGCGCGAGCCCGGCCACCCCCGGCTCGGACACATGCAGCAGCACCACCTCGGACGCGTCCCGCGCGTAGCCGCGCGCCGCGTCCGCACAGGCGGGCCAGGTCCCCTCGACCAGCCAGACGATCACCCGCATGTCCATGGCCTCCCGTCCAGACAACCCGACTAGATCCCGACCACCTGGAGCGCACCCCACAGTGCCACCACCGCCCCGCACAGCGCGGTCGGCACGGCGAGCAGGCCCAGCCGGGTGAACTCCCCGAGGTCCACCCCGTGGTCGTGCTGGTGCACGATCCTGCGCCACAGCAGCGTCGCGAGCGACCCGGCGTAGGTGAGGTTCGGCCCGATGTTCACCCCGAGCAGCACCGCGAGCACCGCGCCCGGCCCGGCCGAGGCCGCCAGCGGCAGCAGCACCAGGACCGCCGGCAGGTTGTTGACGATGTTCGCCAGGACGGCGGCGAGCACGGCGATGCCGAGCAGCGCCGGGAGGCCGGTCCCGCCCGGCAGCACCTGGCCGAGGGCGTCCGCGAGCCCGTTGTCGACGACAGCTCGCACCACGATCCCGAGCGCCAGCACGAACGCCAGGAACGCGGGCGCGGCCGCCTTCACCACCGTCGACGGGGTGGCCTGCCGCCGTACCAAGGCACGCCCGGCCAGCACCAGCGCGCCCGCGCACGCCGCCCACGCCGGGTCGATCCCGACCGCCGAGGTGACCACGAACCCGGCGAGCGTGCAACCCACGGTCACCAGCGCGAACACCGGCAGCCGGGGCGGCTCGCCCGGATCCTCGGAGCCCGGGGCCGCCGAGGACAGGTCACGGGCGAAGAACCGCCGGAACACCAGGTACTCCGCGCCGATCGCCACCAGCCAGGGCAGCACCATCAGCGCCGCGAACCGGGTGAAGCTCAGCCCGCTCGCCGCGAACGCCAGCAGGTTCGTCAGATTGGACACCGGCAGCAGCAGCGAAGCCGTGTTGGACAGGTGCGTACAGGCGTAGACGTGCGGCTTCGCCCGCACCCCGGACCGGGCCGCCGTCGCGAACACCACCGGCGTCAGCAGCACCACCGTCGCGTCCAGGCTGAGCACCGCCGTGATCACCGACGCCAGCGCGAACACCGCGGTCAGCAGCCGCACCGGCCGCCCGCCCGACCACCGGGCCATCCACGCCCCGCAGGCCTGGAACAGGCCCTCCACGTCGCAGAAATGGGCGAGCACCAGGACGGCGGCGAGGAAACCGATGACCGGACCCAGCTGCTCGGCCTCCGCCCGCGCGTGGTCGAGGGAGATCGCCCCGGTGGCGACGACGATCCCCGCCGCCGGTACGGCGAGCACCGCCTCCGGCCAGCCGCGCGGCCGGATCACGGCCCAGGCGAGGACGGCGGCGAGCAGGAGAACGGACAGGGATTCGGCGAGCGGGGTGTTCAGGGCGCGTTCCTCGGGGCGTGATCAAGTGCGGCCCGCCCATGAAAGCAGATGAAGGCAGACGGACCCGGTTACGAGGTCCGGGTACCCGCCGCGCCCAGGAACTCGCCCCAGCCGCCCACCGGCTCCTGCCCCGGGTTCAGCGTGCGCATCTTCCGCAGCACCGCCTGGTCCTGCGCCTCCAGCCACGCCACCAGCTGCTTGAAGGAGACGAAGCGCACGTCGTCGTACTGGGCCATCCGGCCGATCGCCTCCTCGACGGCATCCATGTAGATGCCGCCGTTCCAGCGCTCGAAGTGGTTGCCGATGAAGAACGGCGCCCGGTTGGTGGTGTACGCCCGCTCGAAGCCGGCCACGTAGCTGTCGCGGGCCTGGGTGCGCCAGGCGTCGTACTGGGTCTTGTCGCCCAGCGGGTTACCGGCGGACTGGTTGTACATCATGTTGTAGTCCATCGACAGGACCTGGAAGGAGTGCCCGGGGAACGGTATGGACTGCAGCGGGAAGTCCCAGATGCGGTTGCCCTGCACCTTGCCCGGCCAGATCTGCAGGCCGCCGGGGGAGCTGGCGTCGTACTTCCAGCCCAGCGCGGCGGCCGTGGGCAGCAGGTTGGCCTGGCCCTCCAGGCACGGGGTGCGGCCGCCGATCAGCTCCTTGCGGTAGTCGAAGGGCAGCGGCTCCAGATCGGTGAAGCCGGTGTTGGTCTTCCACTTGGTGACGAAGTCCATGGCCTGGTCGATCTCGCTGCGCCACTCGGCGGGGGACCAGTTGCGCACGCCGTCGGAGCCGCAGAAGTGCCCGTTGAAGTGGGTGCCGATCTCGTGGCCCTCCAGCCAGGCGGCGCGCACCTGCTGGAGCGTGTTGTGGATGTGCCGGTCGGAGAGGTAGCCGATCGCGGAGGCGCCGACCTGGTGCTGCGGGGGACGGTAGAGATCCTTCTTGGACTCGGGCAGGGTGTAGATGCCGGAGAGGAAGAACGTCATCTTCGCACCGTGGTCCGCGGCCACCTTCCGGAACCGGGAGAACAGCTGGTTGCTGAGCTCGCCCGCGCCGTCCCAGGAGAACACCACGAACTGCGGCGGCTTGCTGCCGGCCGCCATCCGCGTCGCCTTCGGCTGGTGCGGCTGCGCGCCGGTGTCGGCGGTGGAGCCGTCGCCGATGAGCTTCAGCGGCTTGGCCGGCGCGCTGCCGTTGCTGCTGCCCTTGCCGCCGTCGGCCGAACTGCTGCCGCCCAGCGTCCAGTTGCCGTTCGAGCACGCGGAGAGGGCACCCAGGGCCCCCGCCGTCGCGCCCGCCGTCAGCACCCGCCTGCGAGAGATGCCGCTCATGTCCGTCCCCGATTCCGTCGCCTGGGCCCCTCGTGGAGCCCTGTTGCTGTGTGGTCGACGGGTTCGATGGGCGGTCCGGCGAAAAAGGTCGGAGCCGGCCGTGCATGTTGCACGCCTGTGACAGTCGTGGCCCGGACATGACGAACCCCGCTGCCCGGGGGAGTGGGCAGCGGGGTCCGGTCAGGGGGTGGTCAGGCGCCGGTACCGGCGCTGAACACGTTCAGGCGCACCGAGGAGGCGTTCCCGGACACCGGGACCGCACCGTTCTTCCAGGTGACCTTCAGCGAGTCCTTCTCGTCCGGCGGGGTGACCAGCAGGGCGGCCGGTGTCGCCGTCTTGGCGCCGCTGATCTCCGGGTTGGAGAAGGTCAGCCCCGCCCAGGCGCTCTGGCCCGGCTTGAGCGTGACCGTCGCGGCGGTGCTGCCCGACTCACGCTGCGGGTCGGGGCCGAGCTGGGTACCCGCGGCGTTCACGAAGGCGGCACCCGGGTAGCCGCGCACGGTGCAGGTGCGGCCCGACTTGTTGGTGAGCACGATCGGGAAGTTCTCCTGACCGGCCCCCGGGTCGTTGCCGCCCACCGAGGCGGTCAGCTCGGAGGTGTGGCAGCGGGTGCCGGCCGCGGTGGCGGTACCGGTCGTGGTGCCACCGGTCGACGAACCGCCGCCCGTGGCCGAACTGCCGGTCTGCGACGCCGACGAGGACCCGGTGCCGGACGGGACGGCGGAGGTGCCCGAGCTGTCCGCACTCGACGCGTTGCCGGTCGCGGGCGCGGCCGTGCCCGACACCGACTCCGGGGACTTGCCCTGACCGCCGTTGCCGCAGGCGGTCAGGAGGCCCAGGGCGGCGACCGTGCTCGCGAGCAGGGCCGCCCCGCGCCGCAAGGACTGGGACGTGTGCGCCATGTGGATCAACACTCCTGGATGTCGTGGCACGCGTTCTGGGCGTGCCCGAGGCGCTCCGTGCGCCGTCACTCCCATCCGATGCGAGAAACGGCGGAAAAGTTCGGGGGCACGCCGAAACTCATCGGGTCAGGTGACCCGAAGGGATCCGAGGATGCCGTCCGTGGTGGTCCTGTCGACGGCGCCCTTCTGCCGTACCTGCACATACACCTGCGGCTGGCTGTCCCCGCCGGCCGGGGCGAGGGCCGCCTCCTGGATCGAGCCGCCCGCGCCGGAACAGCCGCTCCAGCTGCGGACCCGGCCCTTCCACTCGGTGCTGGTGAAGGCGCGGCTGCCGTCGTAGTGGCAGCCGGTGTGGGACAGGGCGTTCACCTTGGCGGCGACGTCCCCGTGCTCGCTCACCCCGATGAACACGCCGTTCACCGCGGCCGTCAGGTCCTGCCACTCCGACACGTCGTCGGCGACCTCCAGACCCGGCTCGTGCCCGGAGGCCAGCCCCAGGGCCTGCGGGTTCCAGCCGGAGTTGCGCAGCTCGCCGGCCCATCCGGACGGCACCTCGGCCACCACCCGCCCGGTGGAGTCGGAGACCTTCGTCTCCGTGCCCGTCGTCCCGTCCCGGTGCGCCAGCGTGACCGCGAGGGCCGTGCCGCCGGCCGCCAGGACCGCGGCGAGGGTGAGCGTGACCACGTTGAGCCGCCGGCGGACGCCGTCGAGCCGGCGCGGCCGCCGGGCCGCCGCGGCCGCCGCCAGCCGGTCCAGCTCGTCCGCGAAGGCCTGCGCCGTCGGCCAGCGCCGCTGCCGGTCCGGCTCCAGGGCCCGCATCAGCGCCCGCTGCACGTCGTCCCCGAGGTCCGGCCGCAGCCGCTCCGGCCGGACGACCTGCCCGGGCGCCGCCGGCACCGTGCCGGTGACCAGCTCGTAGCCCACCGCGCCCAGCGCGTAGACGTCGGCGCGGGCGTCGATGCCCTCGCCGGGCTGGGCCTGCTCCGGCGGCTGGTATCCCGCGGAACCGGCGGCCAGGGTCAGCCCCGACGCCTGCGCCAGGCTCTTGGCCAGCCCCAGGTCGGCAAGCAGCACCCGCCGGGTGCCGTCCTGCCCGGTGCGCAGCAGCACATTGGTCGGCTTGATGTCCCGGTGCACGATCCCCGCCCCGTGCAGGTCCGCCGCGCCGCGCGCCGCCAGCGCGGTCAGTCGCAGCGCGTCGGGGACCGGGAGCGGGCCCCCGCCGAGCAGGTCGGCGAGGGTGCCCGCGTCGGCGTACTCCATCACGAAGTACGGCCGCCCGTCCGGGAGTTCGCCGATGTCGTAGACCTGCACCACCCGCTTCGAGTCGGCCCGCCGCAGCAGCCGCGCCTCGGACAGGAAGCGGTCGTGGATGTCGAGGCGATGGGACCAGTTGTCGGCGAGCACCTTCACCGCCACCGGGGCGTCCAGCTGGTCGTCGTAAGCGAGCCAGACCGTCCCGAAGGCACCGGTGCCCAGGCGCCGTTCGAGGCGATAGCGGCCGATCCGCTCCAGGGGTTGCATACGACTATCATGCCTGTCCTGAGATCGACTTCGAGGGGGACCTCCCGTGCCGGACGCCGTGCTGACCGAAGACCTCGCCCGGCGGGCCGCCGCCGGCGACCAGGTGGCCCTGAACCAGCTGCTGTCCGAGGTCTGGCCCGACGTCGTACGACGCTGCGGGCGGTTCCTGCCGTGCCGGGAGGACGCCGAGGAGGCGGCCCAGGACGTACTGCTCCAGATCTCCCGGAAGATCTCCACGTTCGAGGGCCGCAGCCGCTTCAGCACCTGGCTGTACACGGTCGTCGCCAACTGCTCCCGGCAGAAGTACCGGGACCTGAAGCGGCGGGCGGCGGAGCAGCCGGCGGCCATCGAACCGACCGAGCACGTCGACCCGCGTACGACGAGTGTGATCGCCGGGTCCAGGATCGATCTGCTGGAGGCGCTGGACCGGCTGGAGCGGGAGCACCCCCAGCTGGTCGCGCCGCTCGTCTACCGGGACATCTGCCAGCTCGACTACGCCGAGGTCGCCGAGCGGGTGGGGATCCCGCTGGGCACGCTCAAGTCCCGGCTGCACGAGGCGCGCAAGCAGGTCCGCCCCTGGCTGAGCGCGCCGTAAGGGAAGGGGCGCCGGGCATGCGTGCCCGGCAAAAAAAATAGGGCGAGGAGTTCGCCCACTCCTTGCCACTCTCAACTTATAGCGCACTGGGGGGCTTGCGGCAAGGCCCCCCTCGTCCCGCAGAATCGCAGGCCGAAGCCAGGAACCGCGGTATTTGGGGGATGCGCGACATGCGTGTGCTGTTGATGGGATATGGGTCGCGCGGCGACGTCGAGCCGCTGGCGGGACTCGGGGCGGCGCTGCGCTCGCTCGGGGCCGAGGTGCGGGTGTGCGCACCGCCGGACGTGGAGTTCGCGGAGCTGCTGGCCCGCGCGGGACTCCCGCACGTTCCGTTCGGGCCGTCCGTACGCGCGCTGGTGACCAGGCCGAAGCCGTCGCCCGAGGACGCCTTCAAGCTCGCGCCCGAGCTGGTCGCCGCGCACTTCGACACGGTCGCCCCGGCGGCCGAGGGGTGCGACGCGCTGGTGGCGAGCGGTCTGATGCCGGCCGGAGCCCGGTCGGTGACGGAGAAGCTGGGCATCCGTTACGTGTTCGCATGCCCTCATCCGTTCGGCATGCCGTCCCCGCACTTCCCGCCGGCGGGGCGGCCGGGCCGTCCGGCCCCACCGGACGCCGACCTGCGGACGTTGTGGAAGGTGGACGGCGAGCGGGTGAACGCGCTGTACGGGGAGGCGCTCAACACCCACCGGGCGGCGATCGGCCTGCCGCCCGTCGACAACGTCCGCGACCATGTCCTCACCGGCCGGGCATGGCTGGCGGCGGACCCCGTCCTGGGCCCGTGGCAGGACCTCACGGACCTCGACCTCGTACAGACCGGGGCGTGGATCCTGCCGGACGAACGGCCGCTGCCCGACGACCTGTCGGCGTTCCTGGCCGCCGGTGAGCCGCCGGTGTACGTCGGTTTCGGCAGCATGGCGCTGCGCGGCGCGCCGGACGCCGCCCGGACGGCCGTCGAGGCGGTGCGCGCCCAGGGGCGTCGGGTACTCGTCGGGCAGGGCTGGGCGGAACTGGCATCGGCCGACGACAAGGACGACTGCTTCACGATCGGCGAGGTCAATCACCAGGCGCTGTTCCGCCGGGTGGCGGCCGTCGTGCACCACGGCGGCGCGGGTACCACAACGACCGCCGCCCTGGCCGGTGCGCCTCAGGTGATCGTTCCCCAGATCGTCGACCAGCCGCACTGGGCCGCCCGGGTGGCCGAGCTGGGGATCGGTGCGGCCCACGACGGGCCGACCCCGACACCCGACTCCCTCTCGGCGGCACTCGCGACCGCCCTCGTCCCCGAGACCCGCGCCCGCGCCGCCACCGTGGCCGGCGCGATGCGCTCCGACGGGGCGACCGTGGCGGCGCGGATGCTTCTCGACGGGGTCTGAGCCGCGCGGAATCGCCAGGCAAGCTCTGCGAGCTCTGGCCGGGTGGAGCCGCCGCACGAGATCCGAGGCGCACCGGAGTCGCTCGCCAGGCCTTTCGACGCTCCCACCCACGCACCGCGCCCGCACCGTCCCGAGGGGGGCCACCGCGTCTGCACCGCCCCAAGGGCGTCCCCCCAGCCGTACACCCCCTCATCCACCTGAACCCTCCCCGCCCCTCCCCCCGACCCGATCCGGCGACGACCCGGTGCGCCGGTCGGCCGGTCGATCGGCCACCCCTGCCACCCGGTTCGTCACGCCGGTCCGGACGCCGCGCCGCAGGCGCCCTGGCCGTGCGGCCTCCCCACGGAGCTGATGCCTTGAACCCCCTGACCACCAGCGCCTTCGACCTGCCCGAGCGGCTCTCCGCCAAGGCCGACCCGGCCCTGATCGCCGCCGACGAGCGGCATCTGGCCGCCGTCGCCGAATGCCTCGCACAGTCGATCGCCGAGCTGTCCGACCGCCTCGACGCCGAGCTCAGGGCGCCGGGCGGTACCGGCCGGGCGGCGATGGACCGGGACATCGAGGTCCACCGGCTGACCGGACGGCTGCGCACCCTGCGCCGCTTCGGCCTGGACCTCTGCCTGGGACGGATGGTCGGCACCGACGACCCCGAGCCCGTGTACGTCGGCCGGCTCGGCCTCACCGACAGCGCGGGCCGCCGGCTGCTGATCGACTGGCGGTCCCCTGCGGCCGAGCCGTTCTTCGCGGCGACCCACGCCGATCCGATGGGGCTGCGCAGCCGCCGCAGGTACCGCTGGACGGACGGCCGGATCGGCGACTACTGGGACGAGGTGTTCACCGCCGACGGCCTCGACGGGCATGCCGCGCTCGACGACCAGTCGGCGTTCATCGCCAGCCTGGGCGCCGACCGGTCGGAGCGGATGCGCGACGTGCTCGCCACCATCCAGGCCGACCAGGACGCGATCATCCGCGCGGGCTCCCGCGGCGCCCTCGTCGTCGACGGCGGCCCGGGCACCGGCAAGACCGTCGTCGCCCTGCACCGCACCGCCCACCTCCTGTACTCCGACCCGCGTCTCGGCCACCGGCGGGGCGGGGTGCTGTTCGTCGGCCCGCACCGGCCCTACCTGAACTACGTCTCCGACGTCCTCCCGAGCCTCGGTGAGGAGGGCGTGCAGACCTGCGTCCTGCGGGACCTCGTGGACGAGGGAGCCACCGCGGACGTCGAGGCCGACCCCGAGGCGGCCCGCCTGAAGTCGTCCGCCGACATGGTCCGGGCGATCGAGACGGCCGTCCGCTTCTACGAGGAGCCGCCCGCCGCGGGGATGACGGTCACCACCGACCGGGCCGCCCTCAGGCTGACCGCCGACGACTGGGCCGACGCGTTCCGGGCACCGGCTCCCGGCACCCCGCACAACGAGGCACGCGACCAGATCTGGGCGGAACTGGCCGCCATCCTGCTGGACAAGTACGAAGGCGACGACGTCACGCCC
Source organism: Streptomyces sp. NPDC058457 (assembly GCF_042720695.1). Taxonomy (NCBI): domain Bacteria; kingdom Bacillati; phylum Actinomycetota; class Actinomycetes; order Kitasatosporales; family Streptomycetaceae; genus Streptomyces; species Streptomyces sp. NPDC058457. The sequence goes on from NZ_JBHXLU010000129.1 coordinate 29,591, forward strand.
GAGGAGTTCCGCAGGTCGCTGCGGCAGGACCGGGACCTGGTCGACAGCCTCGACCGCGGCTGGCCGCTGCTGGAGGCGACCGACCTGGTCGGGGACCTCTGGTCGGTCCCCGCCTACCTGCGGCTCTGCGCCCCCTGGCTCGGCCGCGACGATGTGCGCAGGCTCCAGCGCGCCGACGCCCGGGCCTGGACGGTGTCCGACCTGCCGCTCCTGGACGCGGCCAGGCAGCGGCTCGGCGACCCGGAGGCGGACCGGCGCATGCGGCGGCAGGAGGCCGTTCTGGCCGCCCAGCGCGAGCGCATGGCGCAGGTCGTCGACAACCTGATCGGGGCCGCCGCCGACTCCGGTGCCGACGGTGACGACGGCGAGGGCCTGGTGATCATGCTCCGCGGCGAGGACGCCAAGGTCAGCCTGGTCGACGAGTCCGAACTGCCCACCCTCACCCCGGACCTGCTGGCCGGCCCGTTCGCGCACATCGTCGTCGACGAGGCCCAGGAACTCACCGACGCCGAATGGCAGATGCTGCTGCTGCGCTGCCCGTCCCGGAGCTTCACCATCGTCGGGGACCGCGCCCAGGCCCGGCACGGCTTCCCGGAGACCTGGCGGGAACGCCTGGCACGGGTCGGGTTCGACCGCATCGACCTGGCCTCGCTCAGCATCAACTACCGCACCCCGGAAGAGGTCATGGCGGAGGCCGAGCCGGTCATCCGGGCCGTGCTCCCGGACGCCAACGTGCCGACCTCGATCCGCGGCAGCGGCCTGCCCGTGGTCCACGGATCCGTGTCGGACCTGGACGAGATCCTCGGCACCTGGCTCGCCGCCCACGCCGAAGGCGTCGCCTGCGTCATCGGCGACCCCCGTTTCACACCGACGTCCCGGGTCGCCTCGCTCACCCCCGAGCTGTCGAAGGGGCTCGAATTCGACCTGGTCGTCCTCGTCGACCCGGAGGACTTCGGCACCGGCGTCGGGGGCGGCGTGGACCGCTATGTCGCGATGACCCGCGCGACCCGGCAGCTGGTGGTCCTGACCGGCGACCAGCGGCGACCGGGCCCGGACAGGCCCTAGAAGGCTCATGAAGATCTTGGTGAGGGGTTGTCCGGCCGTCAGGCCGGACAAGCCCCTGTGGTCATGCGCCGGCCGGGGTGAGGTGCCAG
>NZ_JBHXLU010000130.1:0-30575 GCF_042720695.1 Streptomyces sp. NPDC058457
CGTCAGTGCAGGCCGACGTCGCCCTCACAGGTACCCCACCAGCCCAACGAGTTGCGGGCAGAAGGCTCGCGGGTCTCGACGCCGATGGCAGACACGGCACCGGACAGCGGCGCCGACAGGACACGACCGTGCTCGACGGGACCGCACTCAACGAGGCCGGCGCAGCGGCCGTGTACCGACGGTCATGCCGGACATGGCCGTGCGTACCGCTCCCGAGCGTCCGCTCGCGGTACACCTCAGCCTGGCCAGTTCTCACTCGTGCCTGACCGCAGATGGCCAGGCCGACGGCGTTCATTCGCTGCGCGCCGCGCGTTGCCAAGTGGGACTGTGATCCTTGTCGACCAGAGCCGCGCGTACACCTTCAAGGAAGTCCGGCGTGCGGATGGTCGTGCGCGTGAGGGCGAGTTCGGCGCCGAGGCACTCCCGCAGGGTGTGCTGCCTGCCTCCGGTCAGCAAGGCGTGAGTGATCTCCAGACTCTGCGGAGAGGCTGCCTTCAAGGCAGCCAGCGTGGTCGCCGCCCAGGGGGTGCCGAGGAGAAGCAGACGTCTCTCGATCTCGCAGAGGGTCGGCGCCCCGAACGCCCAGTCCACGTCCCCGCGTACTTCTGCCAGCCTGCTCTCCATCACCGGGGAACGACCCGCAAGGCGGTTCAGCACGACGTCCACCGGGTCGCCGGGATTGTCGGCCAAGGCCGCCACGACCGCGTCGAGCCCCGCCGCCGGGATGAAGTGCGTGGCCAGCCCCACGTACAGGGCGTCGGCCGCGTCGAGCCGACGCCCGGTCAGTCCCAGGTACATGCCGATCGCACCGGGCAGTCTCGGCAGAAAATAGCTGGCACCGACATCCGGAAAGAACCCGATCCCGGTCTCGGGCATCGCGAGCACCGCGCGCTCGGTGACCACACGGAATGCGCCGTGGACGGACAGCCCGAGGCCACCGCCCATGCACAGGCCGTCGATGAGCGACACAACCGGGACGGGATACTCGGCGATCCTGGCGTCGAGCCGGTACTCGGAGACGAAGAACCGTTCACTGGCCTCAGCATGACCTGAGAGGCTGTGCTCGCGGATGGTGCGGATGTCTCCGCCGGCACAGAACGCCTTCATATTGGTGCTGGCGAGCACCACCGCGGTCAACGGCGTCTGCTCCCATGCGGCCAGCGCACGGTCGATGGCAGCGACCATGCCCGTGGTGAGGGCGTTGAGGGACTTGGGGCGGTTCAGCAGGATCCGGCCGACGCCTCGGTGGACGTCGGCGAGGACCTCGCTCGTAGCGGTATCAGTCATGGGTCGGCATTTCGTACTCGGCGCGGATCTGGCTGTCGTTCGGCCGGAGGCAGCAGCGGATGTGGCCGTCGACGGCGCGGCTAGGCCGGTCACCTGGCTGCGGACGAGGTCAGGACCATCCGGATTTCTCGCTCGTCGTCACGCGTAGATCTGCGCGTAGAGATCCTCGATCTCGTCCGCGGTGGGCACGACAGGGTTGTTGGCGGGCGATCCTGACGCGAGCGCCTGCTCGGCCATGACGGGCGCCAGGCGGAACCACTCGTCCTTGCCAATGCCGTGTGTTTGAGGGGTAGGCACCTCAAGGTCCTGACACAGGGTGCGGAGCGCTGCCACAAGCTTCTCGGCGGCCAAGGCGTCGCCGTCGCCGTCAGTGGCGGCTCCGAACGCGCGGGCGCAATCGGCGTACCGGCTCTCTGCGGCACGCACGGAGAACGCCGTCACCGCAGGGAAGAGCATCGCGTTCGACAGGCCGTGGGCAACATGGAAGTGAGCGCCGATCGGGCGGCTCATGCCGTGCACGAGCGCGACGCTGGAGTTGGAGAAGGCGATACCGGCCTGGGTGGCGGCGAGCATCATCGCCTCGCGAGCCTCGATGTCTTCTCCGTCGGCGTAGAGGCGGCGGAGGTGGCGGCCGATCGTGCTGATCGCGTTCAGCGCGAGGCCGTCCGAGAACGGATTGGCCTTACGGCTCACATACGCCTCGACGGCATGAGTAAGCGCGTCGACGCCGGTGTCGGCGGTCAACCGGGGCGGCATCGACAAGGTCAACTCGAAATCGACGACGGCGGCGACCGGCAGGAACGCGGGCCCCGAGCAGAGCATCTTCTCGTCCGTGGCACTGTCGGTGATGATCGTGAACTGGGTGGCTTCCGAACCGCTCCCAGCGGTCGTCGGTACCGCGATCACGGGAAGCGCCGGACCGGGATTGGCGTGCGGTGCCTTGTAGTCCCGCATCTTACCGCCCTGGACGGCCAGCAGGCCGAGGGCCTTGGCGGTGTCCATCGGGCTGCCGCCGCCGAACCCGATCACCGAGTCCGCCTCGTGGTCCCGCAATACGGCCAGGCCCGCACCCAGCGAGTCGGTCGTCGGATCGGGGACGGTACCCGCGAACAAGCGCGGCTGCAGTCCGGCGTCTGTCAGCGCGGCCATCAGCCGATCCGCCGCACCGGTTCCGGTGAGAAACGCGTCCGTCACCAGCAAGGGTCGGCTCAGGCCCAGCCCTGTGATGACATCACCCAACTCCCCGACGGCACCACGGCCGATGCGCAGAATCCGGGGGAGGGAAAGGCTGGCAACCATGGGAGCCCCTTCAGCGAGAACGGCGGACATGTCGCGTCCGCTGATCTGACTGTGTGGCCCGCACTGTGTGCAATCAACCACCAACGATGCACACCCGCTGTGCGGAAATGCAGATAGCGTGGTTCCGTGCGTACCCACTCCCCGGACGGGAGCCCCACCCCGCAGCCGGTGGAGTCCCCTCGCTCCCTCGATCCGCGCAGACTTCGCGCGGACGATCTGCGCTACCTGCTCGCCGTGTCCCGTACCGGACGTCTGGTGACAGCCGCCGACGCACTCGGTGTCGATCACACCACTGTGTCACGCCGTATCGCCGCTCTGGAGAAGAGCATCGGTCAGCGCCTCATCGAGCGCGGCGCGGAGGGATGGACGCTGACGGACGTGGGAAGAGCAGTCTCGGAGAACGCGCGCGCGATCGAGGAGGCCCTCAACCGCGTCGTCGACACCGTGACGGGCCAGGACTCGCCGTCCCTGCACGGCACCGTACGGGTCAGCGCGCCCGACGGCTTCGGCACCGTCTTCGCCACGCCGGCCCTTGCGCGGGTACGCCGGCGGCACCCGCAGCTCCAGGTCGAACTCATCACCGCGACACGTCAGCTCGCCCTGCGCCCGTCCGGCTTCGATCTCGCTCTCGTCATCGGCGTTCCGTCGAGCAGGCGCCTGGTGACCGATCACCTCACCGACTACACGTTGGGGCTCTACGCCTCCGACGACTACCTCACCCAGCACGGCAGACCGGAGACAGCAGCCCAGTTGCAGGAGCACGCGCTCATCTTCTACATCGAGTCGATGCTGCAGGTCGGCGATCTCGACATCGAACGCCACCTTCCTGGTATGACCCCGGCGTTCTCCTCGACGAACGTCTTCGCCCAGCTCGAAGCCACTCAGCAGGGTGCCGGTATAGGTCTCCTGCCGGCCTTTCTGGCCCAGCGGACTCGGCTGCGCCGACTGCTCCCCGACGAGGTCGACATCCGGCTCCCCATCACCCTGGCCGTCCGCCGTGAGGCCGTGACCCATCCTGCCGTACGCGCCCTTTGGACCGCACTACGCCACGAGGTCGCCGAACGGGCCAGCGAACTGATCCCGGAACGACCGGCGCCGTGAACGCCTCCCGGTCCCGCTTCGCAGCGTCTTGTCCGTTCAGCACCCTGCTGAAGGCGTAGCCGGCGGGGCCAAGTTGGGCATTCGGCACGCTCGGATCCGTTTCGTCGGTCAGGTCATCGGCACCGCATCGGTGTGCCGTCCATGGAGTCGATGTACGACGTTCTCTCCGGGACGACTCACCGAGATCCCACTGTCGCAGTGACATACCGCACACATCTCACAGGCTGTTGACAGGTCGTCACAGAGTCCGTGATCCTCCTGATCACAACATGGCGCATCACGGCAACAGCGGCTTGTGAGTTCGCGCGCTATCACGAAGCCCAGTCGCGGCTTCGCGGTCTGCGCCCAGTCTTCCGTCCGCATTCATTCGCCAGGCACCCGACACAGCACCCTGTGCATCAGGTAGCCGCAGATGCGCACCGCACCGTCTGTGCTGCGTGCCGTGCTTCCGCTTGGGCGTCCACACCTCTCCGCCCTTGCCCACCATCTTCGATTTCGGCGCCGCCCGGATCCCGCCCGGCGCCGGAACGCTGCGCTCTGTGCCGCTCCCCGTCCTCACTGCCCGGAGGTCCCGTGCACCCGTATGTCCCCCCGCCGTCCCCTGGTACCCCACCAGCACCACGCCCCACGTTCGATGCCGCGCCACTGCAAGGCATGCACAGCCTCCGTGAAAGCACGCACCGTGCGCAGCGCGTCTTCCTTCTCGTCAACGCGGTTCCCTTCGCAGTCGGAAGCGTGATGTCCTGTTTCACCGAAGTTCCCGCGGTGGCGCTCTACGGCAAGCTCACGCTGGGCCTTGTCTGGGGAGCACTGCAAGGAGCGCTCTTCGTCACCACCGCCTGGTGGTACGAATTTCGAAGTACGCGGTCGTCCGACCCCATCGAACAGTCCTTCACGTCCGGCGCCATCCATGCCGGGGCGTCGGTCACAGCCACCGCCAACCGGTCCGGGTGGTGAAGCAGTGACCCTGGACATCCTGAGCGCCGGCACGGTCGGCCTCGTCGGCTCGGATGCAAGACGCCCTGTGATCATCGCTTTCCTGATCTTCATCGGGGTGTCCCTGCTGTGGCTCTTCACGCTGGCCACAGCGGAAGAGGAAACCCCGGAAAGGCTGTACATAGCCGACCGGTCCCTCTCTCCGGTCTTCAACGGACTCGCCATGGCGGGCGAGCAGATCTCGGTTGTCACCCTGCTGACGGTCTCCGGGAGCGTCGCCCTCTTCGGTTACGACGGGGTCACCTTCGCCCTCGACGGACTGGTCATGCTCGGTGTGTTGCTGCTCCTCGGGCAGAAGATCCGCAACAGCGGTCGCTACACCCTCGGCGACCTCTTCTCCTTGCGGGCATCGGGTTCCGGGCCACGAATCGCGGCGACAGCCGTGACGCTGGCCATCACCATCCCCCTCCTCGTGATCCAACTGCGCGCGGCCGGCGCCAGCGCCGCGCTCCTGATCGGCATGTCGACCGACGGCGCCCAGGTGGTGTGCACGGTGCTGATGGGCTGCCTCGTCGCATGCTTCGCCGCCGTGGCGGGTCTGCGAGGCAACAGTTTCATGCACGCCGCCAAAGTACCGATCACTCTGGTGACTCTTGGGGTGCTCACGGTGCTGGCCCTCAGGAAATTCGAGTGGGATCCCGGCGCCATGCTCTCGGCCGCGGTGGACAAGAGCATGGCGCCGGACAAGTATCTGCGTCCGGGCTTCTGGCCATATACGGCACGTCTCGGGTCGCTCAACACATTCGGCAATCACATTGTCTTCATCCTCGGTACGGCTGTGATGCCTCACCTCCTCCTGCGGATCGGCGCATCCCGTACCGGGCACTCGGCGCGACGATCCATGAGTATCGCCACGGGACTGCAGGGAATCCTGATCCTGCTCCTGGTCGCCACAGGCTTCGCGTCAGCGGCCGTGGCGGGCGCCGCCGGCATCGGCGCGGTCGACGCCACCGGGCAGTCGTCATCGATCCTGCTGGCCTCGGCCGTACTCCGTGATGGCTCGACAGGACGCGTCGCGCTCATCACCCTCATGGCATGCGTCGTCTTCCTCACCGTGTTCACGACCGTGACCAGTGTGACGTTCGCGGCCGCCGTCTCCTTCGCTCGCGACGTCTTCGCGCAGAGCAAGCGCGGCCGGACCGACACCGACGTGGTACGGGCACTGCGCGTCGCCGCCGTCATCCTGTGCGGACTGTGTCTGTCACTGGCCGCCGCCATCCACCGGTATCCGACTGATTTCCTGGTCGCTTTCTCGATAAGCGTTGCGGCTTCATGTATTTTTCCCGCATTGATCTACTCGTTCTTCTGGCGCCGGTTCAACCGAAGGGGACTGCTGTGGTCCGTCTACGGAGGACTGCTTCTCTGCATCACCCTCACAGTCTTCTCACCCATCGTCTCGGGAACCGAGTTCGCACTGTGGCCGGAGGCGAGTTTCGACTGGTATCCGTTCCAGACCCCCGGCCTGTTTTCCGTACCCTCCGCGTTCGCCCTCGGCTGGCTCGGCAGCATCACGTCACCCGAAGTCTCCGAAGCCGATTTCCACCGCGTTCAATTCAGGATTCTGACGGGAAGGGAAATCGCACCCCAGGCTGCCGATTCGCGACGGTAGGCCGCCGGCTCGGCGATCGTCATGCGAGCGCGCCGACGCTGTAACACCCTCGCCCTCCGCCTCTTCCCGCCCGTGGCCACGCCCCTCGGCAGCACCCCCTGACGCGGGATCGCCGGCAGTCCGTCGAACGGCTCCCACGCCTCCTGGATCGTCCCGGCTCCCGGCCCGCCAGGGCGGGACGGATATCCACGGGCGGTCCCACCTGAGGGGCATCGGCATACGCACTCGCGGCAGTGATCCTCAACCCATCTGAGTTTACTTTCATATACTCAGCAAGTAGCGTCATGACCAGCACACCAATCCGGCTGCACGCGAGAAGGGTGCGTGACAGCTACCCGTAAGGAGCATCACCATGGCCGCAAGCCCAGAGGCACAGCAGTTCGCGGAGTTCCTCGCAAGCGTCAGCGCGAAGTCCGCGACCCCCGGCCTCGACCTGGCCGTCATCCGCGACATCGTCGACTCCAACCACAAGGCCTCCACCGAACCCGAAGGCGTCACCTACGCCGAAGTCGACGCCGGCGGCGTACCCGCCCTGTGGGCCATCCCCCACAACGCCCACCCCGACCGGGCACTGCTCCACTTCCACTTCGGCGGATCCGTCACCGCCTCCATGCACTCCGACCGCAAGGCCGCTGGCCACATCGCCAAGGCGGCCCGCGCCCGCTCCCTCGTTGTCGACTTCCGCCTCGCCCCCGAACACCCCCACCCCGCCCAGCTCGACGACGCCGAGACCGCCTACCGCTGGCTCATCGCCCAGGGCTACGAGCCCAAGAACATCGGCAGCACCGGCCACTCCATCGGCGGCACGCTCGCCGTCATGCTCCCCCTGCGCCTCCTCGCCAACGGCGAACCCACCCCCGGCGCCGTCGTCAGCGTCTCCCCCTGGACCGACCTCACCATCCAGTACCCGTCGGTCGACGAGAACGAAGACAACGACAAGATGCTCAGCCGCACCACCCTCGAACTCTTCCGAGGCGCCTGGCTCCAGGACCCCGCAGTCGACTACGCCGACCCCCGGATCAGTCTCGTCAACGCCGACCTGACAGGCCTGCCGCCCACCCTCGTCTACTACGGCGAACACGAGACCCTCGCCGACGACGGCGCCGAACTCGGCCGCCGCCTCGCCGACCACAAGATCACCTCCGAGGTCCACTCCATCCCCGAAGGACAGCACTCCTTCGTACTCGGCGCAGGCCGCGTACCCGAAGTCGACCAAGCCATCCAGCACATGGGCCAGTGGCTCCGCAATCACCTCGGCACCTGACCAGGAGAACCGCCTGTTGACTCAGCGCTTCGGCCAACCCGGCCGCGGCTCTGTCCGACAGCTGCCGACCGGCTCCCCGGCATCTCCGCGAGGCGGAAGCCCGGTGGCCGGTCCTTGCTGTCCCGCTTCACCCTGCCGGTGACACGCGATATGCGTGTCCCACCCACTGTGTACGCCGCCGCCGTAGTCCGGCCTCGCAGCGGCAGAACCCCGAAGCCACAAAGGAGTGCGCGATGGGAACGTACGAGGATGTCTTCCGCGCCAGCACCGAAGACCCAGAGGGCTTCTGGCTGAAGGCGGCCGAGGGCATCGACTGGGATGTCACCCCGCAACGCGCCCTGGACTCCTCGGGCGCACCCTTCTACCGCTGGTTCCCCGACGGTCGGCTGAACGTCTGCTTCAACGCTCTCGACCGACATGTCGAAGCCGGCCGGGGCGAACAGCCCGCGCTCGTCTACGACTCACCCGTGACCGACACCCGCCGTACGTACACGTACACCCAGCTGAGGGACGAGGTGGCGGCCTTCGCCGGAGCGCTCGCCCAGCTCGGCGTCGAACGCGGCGATCGGGTGGTGATCTACATGCCCATGGTCCCCGAGGCCGCCGTCGCGATGCTGGCCTGCGCCCGTATCGGCGCGGTCCACTCGGTCGTCTTCGGTGGGTTCGCCCCGCACGAACTCGCCCTTCGCATCGATGACGCGGCCCCCAAGGTGATCGTCTCCGCATCATGCGGCATCGAGGGCAAGCGCGTCATCGCCTACAAGCCCCTGCTCGACCGGGCGATTGAGCTCGCCGTCCACAAGCCGGAAAAGAGCGTGATCCTGCAACGCCCGCAGGAACGCGCCGAGTTGGGGCCCGACGATCTCGACTGGGCGGATCTGGTCGCTGCCGCGCCGCCGGCCGGATGCGTTTCCGTCCCGGCCACCGATCCCCTCTACATCCTCTACACCTCCGGAACGACCGGAAAGCCCAAGGGAGTCATGCGGGACTGCGGTGGCTACGCGGTCGCCCTCAACTGGTCGATGGGAGCCGTCTACGACGTGGGCTCGGGCGAGACGATGTTCACCGGTTCCGACGTCGGCTGGGTTGTCGGGCACTCTTACATCGTCTACGCGCCCCTGCTGGTCGGTGCCACGACGGTCCTGTACGAAGGCAAGCCGGTCGGCACCCCGGACGCGGGCCAGTTCTGGCGCGTCGCCGCCGAGCACCGGGTCAAGACCATGTTCACGGCACCCACCGCCTTCCGGGCCATCCGCAAGGAGGACCCGAGGGGAACGCTCACCGCGGGTTACGACCTGACCGGTCTGCGCCACCTCTTCCTCGCGGGCGAGCGCCTGGACCCCGAGACCTATCACTGGGCAAGCGACCTCCTGGGCATCCCGGTGATCGATCACTGGTGGCAGACCGAGACCGGCTGGCCCATCGTCGCCAACCCCGTGGGCATCGAGGCCGCTCCGCTCAAGCCCGGATCCCCCACTCGCCCGCTGCCGGGGTGGGACGTCCGTGTGCTCGATCCTTCGGGCAAGCCGGTACCCGCAGGCGTCGACGGGGCGATCGTCGTCCGGCTCCCGCTGCCGCCCGGAGCCCTCCCCACGCTCTGGCAGGACGACGACCGCTACGTGGCCTCGTACCTCTCGGCCTACGCCGGCTACTACCTCACCGGCGACAGCGGCCACATCGATGACGACGGGTACGTCTTCGTCATGGGCCGGACCGACGACGTCATCAACGTCGCCGGGCACCGGCTGTCCACCGGCAGCATGGAGGAAGCCTTGGCCGCCCACCCCGACGTCGCCGAATGCGCGGTCATCGGCGTCGCCGACGCCCTGAAAGGGCAGGTGCCGCGGGGCTTCGTGGTCCTGAAGGCCGGTGCCGATCGCGAGCCGAGCGAGGTCGAGGCCGAACTCGTACAGCTCGTACGCGAGCGCATCGGTGCCGTCGCTTCCCTCAAGGACGTCGTGGTCGTGGCCGCCCTGCCCAAGACCCGTTCGGGAAAGATCCTGCGCAAGACGATGCGCGGCATCGCGGACGGGCGCGACGAACCCATCCCGTCCACAGTGGACGATCCCGGCGTCATCGAGACCCTGCGGCCTGTTCTACGCCGTCACCCCGGCCCCACCCCTTGAACCACCGACCCACGTCCTGGTCGACGGCGGACCCGTCGTCGACCAGGTTCACAAGGTGCAGACCGCCGATGAACCTCAGTGCAGCAGCGCCGAGCGCATGCTGCGCAGAGCGACACCTTCGCGAGTAGTCCCACGCTGACCGCCGCGACGCCTGGGAGCTCGATCGCGAACGCCGGGCGGTAGAGGCACAGGCAGGTCCGGCGGACAGCCGGCTCCCCTCTTGCAACCATTCCGTGCGACCCATGATATTATGAACGTAATTCCATGGATCATGCCGAAGCAGTTCAATCGGCGGGGGTCATGGCGAGTGCGCAATCGGGCTGGGAGCAGGAAAGCCCGCACCGCGCGGTCGATCAGACCTATACGGCGTCCGCCCTGCCTCTCAGTGATCCACCACTCATCATCTGAGGAATCACCCCATGCTCAACGCCCTGTGGAACCCCACCGCCGCCGGAGAGATCTCCCTGCCGCACCGGCTCGCCATGGCTCCCCTGACCCGCAGCCGGGCCACCCTCGACGGCACACCGACCGAGCTGAACGCCGAGTACTACGCCCAGCGCGCCTCGCACGCTCTCATCATCACCGAGGGCACCCAGCCCTCCGCCGACGGCCAGGGCTACCCGGTCACCCCGGGCATCTACACCGACGAGCACATCGCGGGCTGGCGCAAGGTCACCGACGCCGTCCACGGAGCCGACGGGCGCATCGTCATCCAGCTGATGCACGCCGGGCGGATCTCCCACCCGGACAACACGCCGCACCACCGGCAGCCGGTGGCTCCTTCCGCGATCAAGCCGGCGGGGCAGACGTTCACCGTTTCCGGACTCCAGGAGATGCCGGTACCGCGCGAGCTGTCGACCGCCGAGGTCGCCTCGACCGTCGACGACTTCCGGCACGCCGCCGCTGCCGCAATCGCGGCCGGCGCCGACGGCGTCGAGATCCACGGGGCCAACGGCTACCTGGTCAACCAGTTCCTCTTCCCCAGCGCCAACCAGCGCACCGACCAGTACGGCGGCTCCCTCGACAACCGCATCCGCTTCGCGGTGGAAGTCGCCACGGCGGTGGCCGAGGAGATCGGCGCCAGCCGGACAGGCATCCGGATCTCCCCCGGCAACCCCTTCCAGCTCAACGACCTCGTGGAGAACGACCCCCACGAGCTCTACCCACACCTCCTGCGCGCCCTCGCTCCCCTCAACCTCGCCTACCTGCACGTCGGCCACGGTGGCGATGAGGAACTCCTCTTCACCCTGCGCAAGCTGTGGCCGACCACGCTGATCCTCAACCGGGCGGGTGCGGACATCGCCACCCGTACCAAGGACATCGAAGAAGGCCTGGCCGACGTCATCACCGTCGGCACCATGGCTCTCGCCAACCCCGACCTCGTCGAGCGCGTACGTTCTGGCGCGCCCCTGAACACCCCGGATCCCGCCACCTTCTACGGCGGTGGCGCGGTCGGCTACACCGACTACCCCACTCACACGGCCTGACGAAGGGCCCGGCGCCGAGGGAACCATGGACCTTCGGCGCCGGGCCTACGCAGAGGACGAGTCCGGCCTCACCGCACTGAAGTCATCCACCGCCGGTCACCAACGACCGGTCACCGACCTCCGAACCTCACTTCTGCAATGGGCGCACCGGCAAGAGCATGCAGCAACTGGTGGCATGGGCGAGCAGTCGGTCTTTCGCGTCGACCAACTGCGCCTGGGCTAGGGCTGTTTGACGTCCCTTGCTGACCGCCGTACCGATGGCCCGCACCATGCCCGTGTCCACGGTGATTCGCCGCAAGAACTTCACCGTCAGGTCCAGTGAGGTGTACACGCCACGCCTTGCGGGAGGATCGACTGGACGGCGCAGCCCGCCGCCGAATCCAGCAGCGTGGCGAAGACGCCGCCGTGCACGCTGCCGATCGGGTTGCAGTGCTCCTCACCCGGTGTCAGGGAGAAGACCGCCCTTCCGGGCTCGACGTCATCAAGGGTGAAGTCGATGGTGTAGTTGATGGGTGGCCCTGGCAGTTGTCCCGCCTGCAGCTCCCGCAGGAAGTCAATGCCAGCCATGCGTCCGGCGGCTTCCGCCAGAATCGCGGGATCTTCCCACTGACACGTACGCGTCCGCCCCACGGCCGAGCACCTTCCTGTCTGATCTGACTTTTACAAATGAAGTTAGCTGGAGCAACCTGACTTTTAATTACGAAGTCAGCCGTTTACCATGGCGACATGGAGTGGCTTGAAGCGAGCACGGAGAACTGCCCTGCTCAGCGCGCGCTCGACGTGCTCGGGGAGAAATGGACGCTGCTGATCCTGCATAACGCCGCAAACGGGGTCCGCCGCTTCGGCGACTTCCAGCGCCACATCGGCTTGTCGGAAGCCGTCCTGAGCGATCGTCTGCGGAAGCTGACCTCTGCCGGCATCCTGGAGACCGCCCCCTACCAGGAGCCGGGCAGCCGCTCCCGCAACGAGTACCGCCTGACCCATAAGGGCTGGGATCTGTGGCCCATCCTGATGGCGCTGACCCAGTGGGGCGAGCAGCACGCCCGGGGCCCCGAGGGTCCCGTGCTGGACATACGCCATACCGACTGCGACGCTCCGGTCCGCGTCGTCGTCGAGTGCTCCGTGGAACACTCCACCCTGACACCCGGCGAAGTCACCGCCCGGCTGGGGCCCGGCGCTCGCCTCCGATCATGAGCCGTCGATCACCGGCCCGTACGGTCCCAGTGTGCGACATCCCGCGGGTTCCCCTGAGCCCCGCTGAGTGCCCGGCCCCGTGGCCAGGGAGTTCTTCCTCGTAGCTGGCGGTGGATCTCTGCCAGCTCCTCCCGGGCCTTCTTCGCCTTCGCCGCCATGCGCTTGCAGAACATCGTGGCCAGGTCGTCCCGGGCATCCCGCTCAGCGAGGAGGAACGGGCAGCGGTCGACGACGGCCAGGCGGCCCTCGACCAGCTCGCCGACGTCCCCACGCCCGCCGGCCCCACACCCCGTGAGATCGGCGCCCCCGCCAACGCGACGCTACTGCCGATCCTGGACGTCACCACCCAGACCACGGATCCCGGACAATGTGGAATGCGACGATGACGGGCATGACGCATGGTTACAACGGCAGTCAGGTCCTCTTCCGGCAGGCCAAAGCACGCGCACTCGCCGCTCGTCGGTTCGCGAGAGAAGCAGATCAGGAGCAGGCGGAAGGCCGTTCCGGAATCGAACGCAGGCAGCGCGAGAAGGATGCCGTGATCGCAACGCTGGTCCTGGCCCAGGGAGCTGGCGAGGCCTACGTCAACTGGGTCTTTCTCCAAGCCGGCGTCACGCCAAGCGGCACATGGATCGACCGATGGGGCGGGCTTCGCAACGCTGCCCGTGAGCTCGGACGCGATGACAAGTTCGGCCTTCCAGGTGACCACCGGAAGTTCTTCAACGAGCTTGACGCGTGGCGCAACTACCTCCTTCACGGAGACGAGAAGGCCAGGAAGTCGCTTCACCAAGCCCTCGATGCGCAGGGCAGGACAGATCTAACGAACGAGACTGACCTCCTTGACAGCGCCTACGCGGCCTCGGTGATGGACAGGGCCGAGGCCGCCTTCCGATGGGCCGAGCAGCAGACCGGTATCCAAGCCCCCTTCCTCGACGGCGCTTGGGTCGCGTTCGACGAGTGCTGAGTTGACAAGACAGATTCCACAGAATGCTCCGGTACCTCTCGGACGCGCCGCTGCGCGGCCGGGTGACGGCCGCGACCAGCAAGGTCGAGGCGTTCAACGGTTTCAGCGACTGGGTGCGGTTCAGCCAGCGTGGCACGGTGGCGGCCAACGACCCGGTCGAGCAGGAGAAGGACGTGAAGTTCACCTCTTTGCTCGCCGACCTGCTGATCTTCCACAACACCCTCGACATCGCCGACGTGGTGCGGCAGTTGCAGGCCGAGGGTTGGGTCATCGACCCGCTGGACCTGGCCCAGATCTCGCCTTACCTGACGGAGCACGTCAACCGGTCCGGCGTCTGCTCCACCCATGAGATAGGGGTCACCCCGGAGGACTACGACATCCACCTCGACGACGACCTCAGTGTGTTGGAGGACGAGCAGGCTCCAGCGGCATGACCCGCATGCTTCAGCGAGGCAGGGTGACGAGCCCCATCTCATAGGCGGTGATGACGAGCTGGACCCGGTCCCGGGCGCCCAGTTTGGTGAGCAGCCGTGACACGTTCGACTTGGCGGTGGCCACAGTGATGAAGAGGTCCTCGGCGATTTCGGTGTTCGACCGGCCGCGTCCGACCGGGATCAGCACTTCGCGTTCCCGCTCGGTGATGCCGTCGACCGGCCGTGAGGAGCGCTCCGGGACAGCCTCGGGCCGCCCGATGAAGTCCGCGATCAGGCGGCGCGTCACACCCGGCGCGATCAGCGCTTCGCCGGCGGCGACCACGCGGATCGCCGCGAGGATGTCGTCCAGCGCCATGTCCTTGACCACGAAGCCGCTCGCGCCGGCCCGGAGCGCGCCGTAGACATGGTCGTCCTCGTCGAACGTGGTCAGGACAAGGACGCGTGTGGCTGCGGGACCGGCCGTGATCAGGCGGGTGGCCTCGATCCCGTCCATGCCGGGCATCCGGATGTCCATGACCACAACGTCGGGGCTGGCATCCCTGACCATCTGGACGGCCTCGGCGCCGGTGGCGGCTTCACCGACGACCTCCAGGTCGCTGTGATCGGCCATGAGAACGCGTAGACCGGACCGCGCCAAGGGCTGGTCGTCGGCGAGCACAACGCGGACTGTCACTGGTGGACCCTCCTCTCTGCGGGCTCTGAGAAGGTGCCCATGTCAGATGCCGGTGAGAGCCGGGGGGACGGCCCGCGATGGTCATCGGGTCTCCACCGGAACTCCGACGGGTGCGGGCCGCGGCAGCCGGGCCGCCACCCGGAAGCCGCCCTCGGGGCGCGGCCCGGCGCTGAGGTGGCCGCCCAGCAGACCGACCCGCTCCCGCATCCCGATGATGCCGAAGCCGTGGGCCGAGCCGTTCCCGGTGGTGCCGCGCCCGTCGTCGACGACCTCCACGGACAGTTCCCCGTCTCCGTAGTCGATGGCCACCCGGCAACGCCCGGTGCCCGCGTGCCGGACCACGTTGGTCAGCGCCATGACGCGCCGTGAGTTGTCGGTGCCGCGGTTGAGTGTCAGGGACGGCGGCACACGTCCTCAAGCTGCTTCATCGCGTCCTGGAAGGCCTTGTCCATGAGGCCTTGGCTCGCCCGAAGCAGTAGGCGTACGGGGGGCGCGCAGTCGACAGCGATTGTCCAGTCGACTCTGGTCCGCTCGTTGGCCAAGGGAGTGAGTGTCCACTGCTCCATCATGGCCGTGACACCGCGCGTACCGGTTTCGTCGACCTGATAGGCGAAACGCTTACCGGGGTCCCAGGCGAGCACGGTCTCGCGCGCCCGGAACAGCCGGTACAGGCGTATGTGGCGCACCGTTCCCACGCCGTAGGGGGGTGCTCCTTCATAGCTGCATTCGCTGACCGGCCCGAACCAGCGGGGCCAGTCCTCGGGGTGGGCCGCCAACTGTTCGAAGATGGCGTCTGCGGGCGCGTGGAGGTCTCGGGTGCGTGTGCGCCGGACGGGGGCACGTTCGAGGAAGCCGAGGTCTTCGGAGCGCAGTTGATGGGCCATGGTGTTCGACCTTTCGGCGGAGCGGCGGAGCGGCGGATCGGTGGCGCGGGTGTGTCCACTGACGGATCGGACCGGGGTCAGCAACGGGATGCCCCTGGGGCCCCGGCGACCAGCGCGTCTTCTGAATCCAGCGGGCGAATCCCGTTCCAGAATAGCTGCCGATCATAATATTACGTCTGTCAGGTCACGGATTATGCTGGGGAGCGAGGCAGCGGCCCAAACGGCGAATGGAGGAAGCTCATGGTGCGTTACGCCAAGGAGCACAAGCAGGTGACGCGGCGGCGGATCATCGACAAGGCCGGCCACCGGTTCAAGCAGGACGGCATAGACGGTTCGGGCATCTCCACGCTCATGTCGGACGCGGGTCTCACCAACGGAGCCTTCTACGCCCACTTCACCTCCAAGGACAACCTCGTCGCCCATGTCGTGGCCGACGAACTGCGCGCGCAGGTCGAGAGGTACAACACCCTGCGCCCCGGTCGCGAGGGACTCGAAGATCTCATTCGCGAATACCTGTCCGCCGAACACCGGGACAACCCCGGCCTCGGATGCCCCTCCGCCGCCCTGCTCGACGAGATCGGCCGCTGCGGAGACGAGACCAAGCAGGCCTACACCGACGGCGCACAGGCCATCTTGGAGGAGATCGCCGCCCGGCTGGCACCCGAGGATCCGAACTCCGCTCGCGGCAAGGCCATCGGGCTCTTCACCATGATGGTGGGGACGTTGCAACTGTCGCGAGCCCTGTCCGACCGCAAGCTCGCCGACGAGGTCCTTGAGCAGGGAATCGAGAACGGCCTCGCGTTCATGGGGTGACACGGACCTCTACGGCGGCCCCGCCCGATCACCGGGAGGCACGCCCGGCCGGAACCCCGATCGTCGCGGACGTCAGCAGGGAGCGGGAGTACGTCACGCCTGCTCCCGTTCGAGGAACTCAAGAGCCGTCGCCACGAACTGCTCGTGGAACTGGAAGATGCCCCCGTGACCGGCGTCGGGGTACAGCACCAACTCGCCGTTCTGTACTCGCCGCGCCAGGTCGACCGAGTTCTGGGTCGGAACCATCCTGTCGCTCTCACCGTTCGCGACGAGCACCGGCTGATGGATGACCGAGAGGTCCTGAGGCTGCTCCAGCCCCCAGCGGTGAATCGCCTTGAGCTGGGCACCGTACGACGTGAGGGAGATCGCCTTGTCCCGGTCGCGGGTGCGCTCCTTCAGGCGGCCCAGGAACTCCTTTCCGGCCCGACGTCCATTGGCGGTCCGGGTGAAGAAGAGGAACTGCTTCGGGTCCTGAAGGGTGAGCAGCCCCCGGACGGTGTCGAGATGGGACAGCCGGCTCACGTTCTTGATGCCTTCGCCGCCCGCGGGACCGGTACCCGTGAGGATCAGCTTGCGGACGAGCCCCGGTTCGGTCCGCACGATCTCCTGGGCGACCATGCCGCCCATCGAGAAGCCGTGGAGATCGACGTACTCGAACCCGAGCGCCCGGATGAAGGTGACGGCGTCCTTGGCCATCGCCTGGATGGTGCGCGGCGTCGAACCGCTGGAAGCGCCGACACCCCTGTTGTCGAATGTGACGACCCAGTGCTTGGCGGCGATGCCGTCGACGACGCGGGGGTCCCAGTTGTCGAGGACCGCGGCCAGGTGGGTGAGGAAGACCACCGGGATGCCCGACCGGGGCCCGAGCTCGCGATAGGCGAAGGTCACCCCACCAGCACTGATGGTGTGAGTCGGTGCGTTCTTGTACGACGTCACGACGTCGCCTCGTACTTCCTGTGAGTCAGTCACGATCGCGCCCTTCGGCGTGAGGGTTTCCGCAAGGGGCGCCAGACCCTCCTTCATCGGGTGGGCAAGGGCACCGAGCAGTCACCTGCGTCTCCCGACTGCGGGTGCAGTCCGCGAGGTCGACGGTCAAGGCCGCGGGCGTCGGAACTCTGAACGGTCGAGCCCCTCAGTATCGCGTCGACGATTGAATTATGACCGTACTCCCATGAGACCGCAAGTCCATGCCAGAACGCGATGACGCCATGGCCGGGATCGCGGACAGGCTCTTCGGGCAGCCTCGACTCTCGTGTCGCGGAACAGTGGCCGCACCGGAGCGAGCCCCAACGGACCGGCAGCTGTCCTGCGCGTCCGTTCAGCGCTCGCGGTTCCGACAGCCACGGGCATCCACCCGTCTCCTGGCACAGCACGCATTTCCCGGCATGCGAGGCGACAGCCGGAGCCAGTTCGTCCCGCGTCACAGCTCGACCGGGCCCAAGGGCTCTGCAGTACCCCTCAGGCCCCGGGGCGCCCACAGGCATAAACCAGCCGCTTGACTCCGTCCCTACCATGGGTAAGGCGATCAAGCAGGTCGCTGCCGAATCTGTCAGGCGCTTCGACGGTAGAGGACACGCAGCGGTCGCTCATGGATGCACTCCATGACGCCGGGAAGCATGAACAGCGCGCGACAAACCAGCGAGGGTCTGCCCTGCGCGGGCCTTGTGCCGTCGCCGAACGCGGCACTCACCAGGGCTTGGCCGGCACCGTACCAGCTCAGCCCCGAGACGCCCTCGCGCACCAGGAAGCCCACAGCAGGGGGCATGCCACCGATCCGCCGAGAGACATTGCGTCGCGCAGCCGCCGAGCCACCGTCGCGATGAAGACGAACCCGATGGCGCTCTACAGCAGAGTCGGTTCCCCGTAGTTGGGAGCCACAACGAACACGGAGACCGGCCGCGGAAGTCCGAATACGAATCCGAGGACGAACCGTACGGACCTCAGGACACCGCGCACCGGGGAGGTGACCGAGGTCAAAGACTCGACCCCGCAGATGAGAGCGGGCAGAAGTGCCGCGAGGCCGCAGACCCGGAAAGAGGGTTCCTCGTAGCCGAAGCTCTCCCAGGTGGCAGCACCATTGCTCCACGCTCTCCACGCGACCTGGGAGAACAACACCATCAGCAGGCTGGACACCAGGGCCACTCTCCCAGGGCAGGTTCGTCCAATTCTGCCCCTTTCACCGTACGACCTTCGACCGAACTGATTGTCCGGCTGGACGTAGAGGGAATCGATCCGGACCAGCTACCGGCCGATCAGGCACAGACCGAGTGTGCAGACCAAGACCGCGAGACCGCAGCTTCCCGTGCCAACCAGGAACCCTCTCGCCGCAAAACGCAGTCCTCCGGCGCGCCAGGTCGGACATGGCCGGTCCCCCGCGAGGTCACGCCTCCGGGACACACCGACTGCGGTCGGCTCATGGTGGTGACGTTCGACAATTGCGCATGGCCCTGTTCACCAGTGTCGGTTCTGGCTCGCTTTCCGAAAGTGAGCCAGAACTCGTTCTCGTGGACAGGACCATGCGTAGGCCACCGCCGCCCTGACAACTACGGGCGGCCGTGGGGTCGAGGGGGTCAGGCGGCTCTACCGTCTTGATCGGGTTGATCGGGCCATTCGTAGGGTTGGGTCGCCCAGGGGTGCCGGGTGTGGCTATCAGGCGGCTGCCGTCTCGTGGCTTGCCTCGCTTCGCCGCCCGGAGCCCCACGACGACTCGGCCGCCGATTAGGAAGTGCGAACAAGTCGCTGTGTAGAGCAATGCCGGCGAGGTCGTCCGTGGCACGAACAGAGCGAACACGTACGTCAGGAGCACGATGAGCCGGATATGGGCGGGGATCGACAGCGGCAAGGGCCACCATCACGGCCTCGCCCTGGATGCCGACGGCAGGACGCTGCTGTCGCGGCGGGTCGCCAACGACGAGCCCGAACTGCTGAAGCTGATCGGTGACGTCCTGGACCTGGCCGATGGCCGCGAGGTCACCTGGGCCATCGACATGACCGGCGGCGAGCCCGCGCTGCTGCTGGCCCTGCTGATCAACCATGGCCAGGAAGTCCTTTACATGCCCGGCCGACTGGTGAACCGGGCATCCGACGGTTACCGCGGCGAGGGCAAGACCGACGCCCGTGACGCCTACGTCATCGCCGACCAGGCCAGAATGCGCCGCGACCTGCGGCCCATCCGCCCCGGTGACGAAGCCGCCATAGAGCTCAAACTGCTGACCGGACGCCGGGCCGACCTGGTCGAGGACCGCACCCGCGCGGTGAACCGCCTGCGCGGCACCCTGCTGAGCATGTTCCCCGCCCTGGAGCGGGCCCTGGAGGTCACCAACACCGGGCCACTCAGGCTCCTGACGGGCTACCAGACCCCGGCCTCGATCCGCCGCGCCGGGATCTCGCGGCTGACCACCTGGCTGGCCAACCGCAGGGTCCGAGGCGCGAGATCCCTGGCCGAAGCCGCGGTCGAGGCCGCCGAACGCCAGCAGACCGCCGTCCCCGGGGAGAAGATCATCGCGAAGCTGGTCCACACCCTGGCCGGGGAGGTGATGGCCCTCAACGAGCAGGTTTCCGAGCTGGACAAGCTCATCAAGGGCCGGTTTCACGAGCACGAACTCGCCGACATCGTCCTGAGCGTCCCCGGCATCGGCACCGTGCTGGGCGCGGAGTTCCTCGCCGCCGTCGGCGGCAGCCTGGACGAGTTCGACTCCCCGGACGCTTTGGCGGCCTTCGCCGGCGTCGCCCCGGCGCCTCGTGACTCGGGCAAGGTCAGCGGCAACCTTCACCGGCCGATCACCTACCACCGAAGGCTCCAGCGCGTCTTCTACACCTCCGCGCTGGTCAGCGTCCGCTACGACCCGAACTCGCGGAAGTTTTACGACCGTAAACGCGCAGAAGGCAAGAAACACGTCCAGGCCGTGCTCGCCCTCGCTCGCCGACGCGTCAACGTCATCTGGGCCCTGATCCGAGACCGACGGTGTTACGAGGTCACGCCTCCGGTCACCGAAGCCGCCTGACTGCTGGGCACGCATAATCACGGTCGGTCCATCTCCCGCGCGGCTATCCTCCACGGGATGCCACTTCGCCAGTACGCCTACTTCGCGCTGTTCAGCCAGCACACCTCGCCAGACGACATGACCTCCCAGCTGGGCATCACTCCTGACGAGGTGACTGTTCGCGGCAGCCGGTTCACCGAGCCGACGGTGGTTCCGGTCAACCACTCGTGGATGGTTGTCTGCCGGGAGCCGGGTCTGCGCGTCGACGAGCAGATCACCCGAATTCTCGACAGGCTCCACCCCCACGCGGACCGCATCTGTGACCTCACCGGGCAGCTGGCCCGCACCGGCGGCGGAGCAGTGCTGCAAATCGTCCGCTACTTCAACGACACCGGCCAAACACATCCGGGGGCAGCGGGTGCCCCCAACCTCTTGGGTTGGCACCTGGACCGCAAAGCCCTGGACTTCCTCAACGCCACCGGCGCCGAGCTCGACATCGACGAGTACGACATGGCCGGAACCGAGGACACCAGGTGAGCACATGACTTCGTACTCACCTGGCACATGAGTCGCACTCCGACGGCTTGACAACAGCATTAGGAAGCGAGGAAGTCGGCGATCTGCTTGGTGAAGGCCTTGGCGTACTGGAAGAGGAAGGCGTGGCCGGCGCCGGTGTAGAGCACGAGGGTGGCGTTGTCGAGATGCTGAACCGCGACGTAGGAGTTGTGGGCGGGGATCATCACATCGTTGAGGCCGTTGGCGTAGAGGACGGGATGCTTGATGGCCTCAAGTTCCGCCACCACCTCGTCAAAAGGGGCCGCCAGGAGAGTGGCCGCCGCGGTGAGCATGCCCTGAGCCGCCGTCTCGGAGACCGCGGGGCCACCGCTGGCGAGCCGGGTCGAGACGTGGTCGAAGTGCTCGCGCCCGGAGGAGCGGGCCGCCTGCGTCTCGGGGTAGAACAGGTACAGCATGTCCTCCAGGTCGGCATCGGGCTTGGCCATGATGCCCAGGACCTTCTCACTGAAGGGAGGAGCGTCCGGCACCCAGCCGGCCGGGCCGCTGCCCGCCACGACGAGCCTGCGTACCAGCTCGGGGCGCCGCACCGCCACACGCTGGGCCACGATGCCTCCCAGGGACCAGCCGAGCAGGTCGGCCTGCACGAGACCGAGCGCCTCGATGAACTCGATGGCTCCCTGGGCGAACCCTTCGAGGGAGTCGCGCGGCTCACCGTCGGTGTAGCCCACACCGACGTTGTCGAACACGATCACGTCACGGTCGGCGGCCAGGTAGTCCAGGAACTCCGGGTCCCACCAGTCGATGGTGCCACGAAAGCGGTTCAGCAGGACCAGCGGTACGCCGCCCTGCGGGCCCATCCGCCGATAGGTGAACCGTGCGGAGGGACCGTCGACAGTGAGGTCCTCGGCCTTGTCTGCCAGATACGTACTCATCATGTCCTTCTCCTGTTGACGGGTGTGCGGGACACCTCAGGGGTTGGCTGGCGCGGCACAACGAAGATGGTCCTGGGGTCCGCGAGGCGGAGTGCCGGGTGGGCCGAGCGGACGTTGCCGATCAGGTAGTGGACCGGCACGGGTGGATCAATCACCTGCTCGACCACGCTGCTGACGTACACGTCACCGGTTGAATCAAGATCACTTGAGGCGGATCAGGCACCGTGACGGTGACGCCCCCGCTTCCGACTCGTACCGACCACCCCGGAAGCCGCCTCGACAAGCGCGAGGCGGGCACCTTCGGAGCGAGCATTTGAATTATGATCGTAATATTATCAAGGAAGAGCGCGTGGACGCAAGCGGGATCCGAGGTCGGCCAAGCGCCACAAGACACCGCCGACACCCCGAACCGGCAAGCCCTGCAGGCCTGAAGAGCCGTCCAGCGTGGCGCCCCGCCGGCATCCGCAGGCACCCTAGATCATTGAATTACGTTCGCAATACAATATGACGAGAGAGTCCGCCCGGAGCAAGCGACCTCTCCAACGAGCGAAGGAGCGCACGGTGCGGTACGGGAAAGAGCACAAGCAGGCAACCAGGCAGCGGATCATCGAGGCGGCCGGACGCCGGTTCAAGCGGGACGGCATCGACGGCTCGGGCATCTCGGCCCTCATGAAGGACGCAGGGCTGACCAATGGCGCCTTCTACACCCACTTCACCTCGAAGGACGACCTCGTGGCCACCGCGGTCGCCGACCAGTTGCGGGCACAGAACGCAAGCGTCGTCGCGCACGCGGCACCAGGTCGCGCAGGACTTGAGCAGATCGTGCGGTGGTATCTGTCCGCCCAGCATCGCGACAGCGCCGACGACGGCTGCCCCTCCGCCGCCCTGCTCGACGAGATCCGCCGCTGCGCAGACTCGACCAAGCAGGCCTATACCGACGGCGTTTTGATGGTCGTAGACGGGCTGGCCGCACGCCTGGCACTCGACGATCCGCTCTCAGTCCGCACCAGGGCACTCAGCGTCTACGCCATGATGGCCGGGACGCTACAACTCTCCCGAGCCCTCGCCGACAAACGGCTCGCCGACGAACTGCTCGAACAGGGCATCCACAACGCCTTCGCTCTGCTGGGCATCGAGCGAGAGCAAGCCGGGACCTTGGCCTGACGCGCCCGACGAACACGCATGCCCGCCCGGCGGGTCGCCCACCCGCGCCTGGGTGGCACACCACGGCAACCCCAGCACCGAAGGACCCGCTTGCGATCCCTCACCTCCACGCATAGCATTACGATCATAATCTCTAATGGGCTCCGCCTCTCACCCGTCGCACGAGCCGGCGGCGGCCTCCACGACTCGCGACATGACACCGGAAGGTCCAACCGACCGGGGCCAAGGTCGCGCACCACACCCTGCACACCACCCCGTCCGCTTGCGGACGAGATACGGAGACGACGATGAGGGCCTTCACCGTAGAGCGCTACGGCGACAAGGCCGGCGTGCGTGTCGGCGAGGTGCGGGACCCGGACGTGGGCACGGATGACGTGCTGGTCCGGATCCAGGCCGCGAGCGTCAACCCGCTCGACCGCATGATCCGGGACGGAAAGATGAAGGCGATCCTGCCGTACCGGGTCCCCTTCGTCCTGGGCAACGACCTGGCCGGAGTAGTGGTCGAAGTAGGCTCGGCCGTCACACGGTTCGCCGTGGGCGACGAGGTCTTCGCGCGGCCCGACAAGGACCGGATCGGCACGTTCGCCGAGCTCATCGCGGTGCACCAGGACGACCTGGCGATCAAGCCTGTCACGCTGACCATGGAAGAGGCTGCGTCGCTTCCCTTGGTCGCCCTGACCGCGTGGCAGGTGCTGGTCGAGCGGGCGCGTGTTCAGCCAGGTCAGAAAGTCCTCGTCCACGCCGGCGCCGGTGGCCTGGGCACCGTCGCCATCCAGCTGGCGAAGCAACTGGGTGCGCACGTGGCGACCACGACGAGCACGGCCAACGTCGGTCTGGTGAAGCGCCTGGGAGCGGACGTTGTCATCGACTACAAGAAGCAGACGTTCGAGACCATGCTGGCCGATTACGACGTCGTCCTCGACTCGCTCGGCGGCGAGACACTCAAGAAGTCCCTGGACGTGCTCCGGCCCGGCGGTCAAGTCATCAGCGTCGCGGGCCCTCCCGATGCCGCCACGGGCAGGGAACTGGGAGCGAATCCGATCATCCGACTGGTGATGTCCGCGTTGAGTTTCCGGATTCGCAGACTCGCCCGGCGCCGCAATGTGTCGTACTCGTTCCTGTTCATGAGGGCCAGCGGGGACCAGCTCCGCGAGCTCACCCCACTCATCGAGGCCGGCAAGATCCGGCCCGTCGTCGACACCGTGTTCCCGTTCGAGTCGGTTCGGGAAGCGCTTGAGTACGCCGGAACGGGGCGCGCGAAGGCCGGCAAGGTCGTCGTCAAGATGTGAGGGAACAGCCCTGCCGGC
Organism: Streptomyces sp. NPDC058457; assembly: GCF_042720695.1. NCBI lineage: Bacteria > Bacillati > Actinomycetota > Actinomycetes > Kitasatosporales > Streptomycetaceae > Streptomyces > Streptomyces sp. NPDC058457. The sequence continues at coordinate 24,034 of NZ_JBHXLU010000130.1, forward strand.
CGGCGGGCCGGACGAGCCTTCCTGAAACGTCTCAAGGAGCGGACGCATGACCGCGACAAGGAGATCTCACTGCCTGCGGTCCGCGCCCAGTTGAAGGCCGTCAAACGATGGGGTCGCCAGGCACCGTCAGATCTGTCGAAGATCCTTCAGCCGGTCCTCCTGGCAAACGGTGACAACGACCGGATGGTGCCCAGCCCGAACACGGTCGACCTGGCCGCGCGCCTGCCCCGGAGCGAACTCGTCCCCCTCTACCCGGACGCCGGGCACGGGGGAGTCTTCCAGTACCACGATGAATTCACGGCAACAGCACTTGAGTTTCTCGGATCCTGAACCTGACAGGCGTTCGTGAGGCAGAGTCTTCACGCCCTGCGAAATGACCCGCCGACCAGCATCACCATGGCCTCCGGGTGCGGGATGCAGCACGCCTGGGCCTCTTTCGACCCTTCAGCGGCGGTCCACTCGCCCATCGCCGCCAGTCGGTCCTGGCCGCAGCACCAGGACGCCGCCAGCCTGCAGGAATTCATCGCGCTTTGGGGTAAGGCGTCATTGCGGCCGGCTTTTGCGGCCGCCCGCAGACGCCTCGCCAGTCGCCGCACCACTCCGGCAAGCAACCACACTGCCCTCGAAGCAGAAGTGTGCCTTCGCGCCGCAGTCCTGGAGGCGATACGTGACCTCTCGGCCGGCGAGCAGGACGTTCCGTGGACCGTGAGCGTCGCCGCGACCCGGTTCGCCTCGGTGTCGACCTTTGCGTACGACAGCCTGTGCCGCCCTGCACCACGGCATCGCGATCCGGCAGCTCGCGTGCGGTGTTGTTCCGGCAGGACGGCCAGGTCGACCGTGGTCGTCTCCCGAGTCGGTCCGAGATGGGTCGGTGGTCACCCGCGCAGTGCGGAGGCGAAGATCCTGGGCAGCGCGGACCAGCGGGGCGAGGCAGAGAACCGAGTGAGCAGACGTCCTGTGGTGACGGCGGTGCGGTTGGTGACGAACCACGGAGGCTTGGGGGACATCGAGAGCTCCCCGTGGAGGACCGATCGGGGGGCAGGACGGAAGGGGCCCCGTACGACGGTGCGTTCCGGCCCGTCCAGGAGTACGGCGTTGTGCACGACGCCGATCCCGCTCTGTACGTCATCGAGGGTGTGGCCGGGGAAGGCACCCCAGCTGGCCGTCGCGGTCAGGTAGCCGACGCCCGTCCACGCGTTCAACGCGACCGTTCCGTAGCGCAGTTCGGCAATCGCCTCGTCGAGAGCCGGGCCCAGTGCGGAGATGGTGCGGGGGTGCGCGATGAGGTTCACACCGAGCGTTCCGGCGAACTTCTCGTTCGCTGTGCGGACTGCCTCGTCCAGGAACTCTCCGGCGTTTCCCGGCAGTTCGAGAACGGCCAGGACGGGGGCGAAGTACTCGGTGGTCAGTGCCGGTCCCGGCTCCCCCGGGTCGAGGCCTTCGATCAACACCCTCCCTGCGATACGCTCCGCGCTCGGGTACGACGCGAGGGCCTGCGCGACCCGAGCATCGCTTCCCGGGTAGTAGGCGGGACGCGCCGGCGCTTTGGCCAGCGCGGTTCGCAGATGCGCCAGGAACCGGTCCTTCTGCGTCCAGTCGGAGCTGACGACGACCACCTGGGCCGCCACGCAGTTGTAGCCGCCGTTGTGCAGCCTGTGGGTGGCGACGTGCTCGGCCTGGAAGCGCAGATCGGCCTCGGACCAGTCACCCGGTATCACGATCGTCGGCGAAACGCCGCCCAGTTCGCTGGTGACCGGCTTCTGGAGCACTGGCGTGCCCGCCTTCTTGCGGGCGGCACCCTCGGGACCCGTGCCGAAGACGATCGCGTCATGGGTCAGGGCGCTGCCGGTCATGTGGACATGGCTGACGCCCGGGTGGTGCACGAGGTAGTTGCCGACTTCGGCGCCGCCGGTCACGATGCGGACCGCGCCGACGTCGATCAGCGGGGCGAGCACCCGGTTGAAGACGTCGAGGAGCCCGTCGGTGACCGGGTTGAGCTTCAGGACCACGACCCGGTTGTGCGCGTACAGCTCGTACAGCACGTCCAGGACCGGAATCGAGGTGACGTTCCCCGCGCCGAGGACCACGCCGACGCCAGCGGTGTCGGCCGGCTGTCGCAGGGCAAGGCCCGCCCGGCTCCGTACCGTCTGCGCGGTGACGCCGGGCGGCATCCATACCTCGGCACTGAAGCCGCTCAGCAGGAGCCTGTCCCAGACGCTGTGCGGCAGGACACGGACCGCGACGCGCCCACCGGGGGCCGGGACGGTGGAGAAGGCGTCCACGGGGCTGCCGCCCTCCTCCAGGGCACGTACGCTCGCCGCGAGCGCGGCCGTACCGGTCAGCACCGGGTACGGGCCGGAGACCCACTCCTCGCCGATCAGCGGGCTGCCCTCCGGCAGCTGCTTGTACGCGACGGCCGCGCGTACCCAGGCTTCCGCTTGCTGGGCGGTGGCGGCGTGCACCCGCTCCAGCAGTTCCCTTCGCTTCGCCAGACCGCACGCGGCCCAAGCGGCCTCGCCTCGGGCCAGCTCGGCGACCGCCCGGTCGACCTCTGCCACCTCACCGGCGGCCGGTCCGGTTGTCGGCGTCATAGTCATCGGGTGACTCCCTTGAATCCCGTGATGAGGTCGGCCGCCTTCTCCGCGGCCATGATGACGGGGGCATTGGTGTTCCCCCTCGGCACCGTCGGGAACACCGAGGCGTCGACGACCCGCAGGCCGGCCACGTCCAGCACCCGCAGTTCGGGGTCGACCACCGAGCCGATGGCACAGGTGGACGTCGGGTGGTACTCCGTCTGCCCGGTCCGCCTCACCCAGTCGAGGATGTCCGCCTCGGAGTCGGAATCCGGCACCTCGTACGGTCCGGTGACGAGGTCGGCCACCGCCGGCTGCGCCGCGATCCGCAGGGCGATCCTGATCCCGCTGACCAGGGCGTCCCGGTCCTCGGCCGTCGTGAGGTAGTTGTGCACGATTCGGGGTGCGGCGTCGGGGCGCGGGGATCGCAGCGTCACCTGCCCCCGGCTGGTGGGGGCGAGCAGACAGGGACCGAACGAGAGGCCGTGTTCGGTGGCGGGGCCGAGCCCTTCCTGGTGGAACAACGTCGGCGCCGCGTTGAACTGCAGGTCGGGGGCGCCGAGGTCGTCCCGGCTGCGGAAGAAGCCGCCGGTCTCGCCGATGTTGGAGGTCAGCGGCCCGCGCCCCTCGCTCTGCAGCAGGGCGGCGTACTCCGGGCTCGCCGCGGTGATCAGGGACTCCACGTCGGTACGGAAGTTCAGCAGCACCATGTAGTGGTCCTGCAGCCCCTGGCCCACGGGCAGGTCGCGCACCACGTCGATACCGAAGGCCGCCAGCGCGGCGGCGGGCCCGATCCCGGACAGCATCAGGAGCTTGGGTGACTCGTACGCGCCCGCGGACAGGATCACTTCACGCTCGGCACGGACCACCTCGACCACACCGCCCCGGTCCACCTCCACGCCCGTCGCCCGGCCGTCCTCGATCACCACGCGTCGGGCCCGGGTGGAGGACAGTACGGTGAGGTTCGGCCGTTCCAGGGCGGGATGCAGGTAGGCGACGGCCGTGCTGCAGCGCAGGCCGCCGCGCTGGGTCAGCTGGTAGCGCCCGACGCCGAACTGCGTCTCGCCGTTGAAGTCCTCGTTGTGCTTGTATCCGGCCTGCTCGGCGGCGTGGACGAACGCCGTGGCGAGCGGATGGTCGGACCGGCTGTCGCTGACCGTCAGCGGCCCGCCCTCTCCATGGAAGTCGTCCTCGCCCCGCTCATTGTCCTCGGACCGCCGGAAGTACGGCAGCACATCGGCGTACGACCAGCCCGTGGCCCCGCCCGCTGCCCAGTCGTCGTAGTCGGCAGGGTTGCCGCGCATGTAGATCATGGCGTTGATCGAGCTGGAGCCGCCGAAGACCTTGCCCCGGGGCAGGTAGGTCCGCCGGCCGAGGAGCCCCGGCTCCGGCTCGGAGTCGAGGTCCCAATCGAGTTCGCTCTTGAACAGTTGGGGGAAAGCGGCCGGGATGTGGATCTCCTGGGCCGTGTCGGGCCCTCCCGCCTCGATCAGGGCCACCCTCGTATCAGGGTCCTCCGACAGCCTCGCCGCGAGCACACAGCCCGCCGACCCCGCGCCGACGACGACATAGTCGTAGGTGTTCATACGATCTCCCTTGACCGATGGGTGCGCGGACTGTGCGAACGCCACATTCGCATTGCCGCGATGGAACACACTGACCTGGATGCTCGCCCTGCCCATGCCCTACGGGCCATGGGCAGGGGCCGGAAATATCAACGTATGAATTGGGCCTGTGCACAAACGCGCCCGGCGCCTACCATCGGCCGCATGACGACGTTGCTCGCCGACGAGTGCATGGCCGAGTTGCTCGACCGTCTGCTGGACTCGGTGGACCCGCTGACCGAGGAGCTGACCGCCGAGATCGTCGACGGCGAGCACTCGTACGCCGAGAGCACTCAGCTCAGCCACGAGCAGTTGCGCACTGCCGTCCACGACAATCTCCGCACGCTGCTCACCGCCTTGCGCGGGGGCGCGCCCACGGATCTGGACGCCCCGCGGGCGGCAGGCCGGCTCAAGGCGGGACAGGGCATTCCGCTCGCGGCCCTGCTCCATGCCTACCGTATGGCCGGACGGTTCATCTGGGACCGGCTGCTGGCGATGGCCCTCGACGACGACAGCGCCACCCAACTGCTGCACAGAGCGTCGGACATCTGGGCGGTGATCGACGAGTGCTCCAGCGCCGCGGCGGAGGCCTACCGCGCCACCATCGAGGAGCAGGCGCGCCGCGACGCGGCAGCGCGCAGCATCATGCTCACGACGCTGCTCGACGGCACCGCCGAGAACAACTCCAGCGCCTGGGAGATCGTGCGAGTCCTTCGCCTCGACCGCAACGGGCCCTTCCAGGTGGTGTACGCCGAGATCAACGACGGCTCGGAACCACTGCCCTCGGCCGAGGGACGGCTCCGTGCGCTCGGCATCGGTTCCGAATGGACCCACCAGGCCGGCGCCCTGCTGGGCCTGCTCGCCGTGCCGAACGGGCACCCAGCCGCGACGACGCGGGATCTGCTGGGCGCCATCGCGCTCTCCCGGGTGGGCATCAGTCGGCCCTTCACCTCCCCCATGGACGCCTCGAACGCCCGGCGAGAGGCCCAACTGGCGGCCCAGTGCCTGCCCCCCGGCACCCATGACACTCACGTGTACGGAAGTTCACCGATCGCGCTGCTCGCAGCCGCGTCTCCCGACGCCGCCTCGGAGGTGGCCCATACGGTCCTCGGACCGCTGCTCGCCCAGCCGGACGCGGAGCAGTCCGTCCTGCTCGACACGTTGGACACCTGGTTCACCACCGGCGGCTCGACGACCAGAGCCGCCGAGCTTCTGCACTGCCACCGCAACACCGTCCTGTACCGACTCAACAGGATCACCGAGCTGACCGGCCGCCGAACCACTGACGCGGCCTCCTCGGCGGAGCTCTACATCGCTCTGCGGGCCGTGCGACTGGGCAGCGTCACGCGCTGACCAACTGTCGACATCGCCGCCAGTGCAGCCTGAACGGCCCGAGCTCAGTCGTGTGCGGATGACGAGCCCGTGTTCTCGTCCCACGTGATCGTCCCGGCCACAACGGCACGCGCCCGCAACCTGGAGAGCCTCTCGCCCAGATACGCAACGGAACCCGTTCTGCCCCACCCCTGTCTGCGCTCACGACCGCCTCAACCACGGTCACCGTGGCTGCAGGATCTTTCGCTCCGGACCATCTCGGAGAGTTGACCGGGGTGGTGCCGTTCGAGCTTGTCGAGGCGATGCCGGCAGAGACTTGCAGTGCCGAACGCCGCCTGCGGATCCTGCCCTCGCGATTCGGCGTCTGCTTCTGCTTGGCCATGTGGCTGTTCCCCGAGATCGGAGACCGGCTGGTGTGGGAAAAGATGACCACTGCTCTTGCCGAAATGACGCTGATCTCACCGCCCGCGAAAGCCCTACGTGACCAACGCCACAGGCCGCGCAGCGCCCCTCAAGGTGCTGTTCGAAGCGCTGGCCGACCCATTGGCCCAGCCGACCGCTCCGGGAGTGAGTGCGGTTCAAACTACGGCAGCGACGAGGCGACCGGCTCCCACAGCTCAATCGGGAACCAGCCGCCGCGACATATCAGCGCCCACGACCACCCAGGACGCCGCTACGGGCCATACACCGCATGAGACATCCTCACAGTCGTACGGCAAGGACTTCGTTGCGCCTTCCGTCGAACGGATCTCGCCATCACCGGGCCTCTGGCCGGTCAGATCTTCAGCTTCTCCCGGACCCACGCGCCGATCTGCGCGATAGCCGCATCCGCCTCCGGAACACGCCCGGCACCATAGATGTACGAATGCTGACCCCCCTCCACCACCACCGTCGCCGTATCGACACCGGCATCCCTGACACGCGCAGCGAACTCCTCATCCTCCCCCGCCAGGACCTCGTACGTCCCCCACGACACAAGAGTCGGCGGCAGACCACCAAGATCCGCCCGGTTCAGACTGATCCTCGGATCCGA
>NZ_JBHXLU010000131.1:0-30545 GCF_042720695.1 Streptomyces sp. NPDC058457
CGAAATCCGGGGCCCCGCCCTTTTGAACGCCTTGCCGACGCTACGCCGTACTACGCGGCCGCCGTCAGTTGTCGTCCTCGTCGATGAGGAAGCCGCGCATCGGGGACGGCGCCTGGCCCATCGGGGACGGGCCCTGCGGGCGTACCGGTGCCATCGGCTGGGTCATCGCCGGCGTCATCTGCTGCTGGCCGCCGTAGGACGGGGCAGCGGGGGACGGGGCGCCGCCCATCGGCGGGTTGCCGCCGTAGGACGGGGCGCTCGCGCCGGCCGGGGCCATGGAGGGCGCCGGGGACGGCGGGAGGGAGGCTGCGGCCGGGGTGCGCGGCGGCGCCAGGGAGTCGTCGGCCTGGGTCTCCAGCTGACGCAGCTGGGACTCCAGGTACGACTTCAGACGCGTGCGGTACTCGCGCTCGAAGCCGCGCAGGTCCTCGACCTTGCGCTCCAGCGTGGCGCGCGCGGACTCCAGGGAGCCCATGGCGACACGGTGCTTCTCCTGCGCGTCCCGCTCCAGCGCGTCGGCCTTGGCACGGGCGTCACGCTCAAGACCCTCGGCGCGGCTGCGGGCCTCGCCGACGATCTTGTTGGCCTCGGAGCGGGCCTCGGCGATCGCCTGGTCGGCGGTCTGCTGGGCCAGCGAGAGGACACGGGCAGCGCTGTCGCCACCGGGGCCCTGACCGGGGCCGCCCATCGGACCGCCCATGGGGCCGCCCATCGGGCCACCCATCTGCTGCTGCATGGGGGGCTGGCCGCCCATCGGGCCCATGCCCTGACCCATCGGACCGGGACCCTGGCCCATGCCCTGACCCATGCCCTGACCCATCGGACCCTGACCCATCGGACCCTGGCCCATCTGACCCTGGCCCATCGGCCCCTGGCCCATCTGACCGGGACCCATCGGCCCCTGGCCCATCGGACCGGGACCCTGCGGACCGCCCTGGCCACTGGGACCGGCCGGCAGCTGCGGGGCGCCGCTCGGCAGCTGCGGGGGACCGCCCATGGGGCCACCCATCTGCTGCTGCGGCGGGCCCGATATGCCGGCGGGCACCGGAGCGCCGGGGCCTCGCATGCCTTGCTGGGGCATTCCACCCTGCTGAGGCATCCCGCCCTGGGGCATACCCTGCTGCGGCATGCCGCCCTGCGGCATACCCTGCTGCGGCATACCGCCCTGCGGCATACCCTGCTGCTGGTCCTGCGGCTCCGGAGGCTTGCGCATGTTCTGCTGGTTCTGGGCAGCAGCACGCGTGGCCGCGGCCAGCTTGGCGCGCAGGTCCTCGTTCTCGCGGAGCAGGCGCGTCAGTTCGGCTTCGACCTCATCGAGGAAGGCATCGACCTCGTCCTCGTCATAGCCTTCTCGGAGGCGGACGGTCGTGAACTGCTTGTTCCGCACGTCCTCGGGGGTCAACGGCATCTCTTCACCTCAACGTAGTCGTCGGCGTTCGGCAAGACGGTAGGTCACATCGCTCATCACAGCCGACCAACGATCGCAATCAGGATGTAGACGATGATCATCAGCACGAAGAAGGACAGGTCGAGCGCCACGCCCCCGAGACGCAGCGGCGGGATGAACCGCCGCAGAAGCTTGAGCGGTGGATCGGTGACAGTGTAGGTGGCCTCAAGTACGACCACCATCGCCTTGCCGGGTTGCCATGAGCGGGCGAACTGGAACACGTAGTCCATGACCAACCGGAAGATGAGCACGATGAGGAAGCACATCAGCGCGATGTAGATCACATCCAGAAACACGCTCATGGTTCGTGCTTTCCCTCTCCCCTGTTACGTGCCTTGTACCGGTCTTGCGTCTCAGCTCTGGTTGAAGAACCCGCCCTCTGCGATGCGGGCCTTGTCCTCCGCCGTGACATCGACGTTAGCAGGCGACAACAGGAACACCTTCTGCGTCACCCGCTCGATGCTGCCGTGAAGACCAAACACCAAACCAGCCGCAAAGTCGACAAGTCGCTTCGCGTCTGTGTCATCCATCTCAGTCAGATTCATGATCACCGGGGTGCCCTCACGGAAGTGTTCCCCGATGGTACGGGCCTCGTTGTAGGTCCGGGGGTGAAGCGTGGTGATCCGGTAAGGCTCTCGTTCCGACACGACCTTGGGCATGATCACCGGTGCGTTCTTCTCCAGGCTTGCGCGTTCTTGTGTGATGGACGCCACGGGGGCGATGCGCGCCGGGCGTCCCGATTCCGCGGGGAGCGAGGCGGCATGGGACACCGGTTCGCGCGGAGGCGAAGGATGCACCACTCGTACCGAATCGTCCCTTTGGGACTGGTGTGAACCATGGGACTGGTGCGACGGCTCGTGCCGTCGATGGTCCCGCTCGGGCTCCGGGTCCAGTTCGGGCTCGAAGTCGTCATCAGGGTCGAATCCGCGGCCGTCGTACCCATCGTCCTCCACGAGGCCGAGGTAGACCGCCATCTTGCGCATCGCGCCGGCCATGCTCTGAGTCCTCCGCTCTGTGGTGGATCGGTGACGACTGCCAAGTCCCGCGATCCACGCGGCCGTTGTGCCCACTTTGGGCGACATTGACCATATTTTCTGCTGTGGTCCGACTTCTTGGCGACGTTACCCGAGCCTGGGGCGGACTCCGAGTACCGCGGTGCCGACGCGTACATGTGTCGCCCCGGCGGCCACGGCTTCCTCAAGGTCCGCACTCATCCCTGCGGAGACCATGTTCGCAGCCGGATGGGCCCGGCGCAGGTCAGTCGACAAATCCATCAACCGCTCGAACGCCGCGCCTTGGCGCCCCGCGTACTCCCCGGTGAGCGGAGCGACGGTCATGAGGCCGTCGAGCCGCAGTCCCGGCGATCCGGCGACAAGGGCGGCCAACTCTTCGATTCCGCCCGGCGCCACGCCACCACGCTCCCCTCTTTCGCTCGCGCCCGCGTCGAGCGCGACCTGGAGGAGACAGCCGACCTCGCGACCGGCCCGCACCGCCTCCTTGGACAGGGCGTCCACGAGCCTGGAACGATCGACGGACTGCACGAGATCCGCATAAGCCACCACGGATCGCACTTTGTTGGTCTGCAATTGCCCGACAAAGTGCCAAGTAAGGGGCAGATCCGCACATTCGGCGGCCTTGGGGGCCGCGTCCTGGTCCCGGTTCTCGGCGACATGGCGCACCCCGAGCCCCGACAGGATCCGCACGTCGCTCGCCGGATAGGTCTTGGTGACCACGATCAGGGTCACCTCCTCCCGCTTGCGGCCGGCCGCCACACAGGCGGCCGCGATGCGCTCCTCGACTTTCGCCAGGTTTGCGGAGAGTTCGGTATTACGGTCCGTCATGTCCCATCAGTCCAGCCACACATAGCCGGCGAGCCGCCCGGTGGTGCGGTCCCGGCGGTACGAGAAGTGATCGCCCGACTCCAGCGTGCACACCGGCGACTGCTCCCGGTCGAGCACCCCGGCACGCGCGAGCTGTGCGTGCACTCCGGCGCTCACGTCGACCGCGGGAGTGCCCCAGCTGGTCTCCGCATGCGCCGTCGGCTCCACGGCGGCCACCTCGGCGCGCATCGCCTCCGGCACCTCGTAGCACCGGCCGCAGACGGCGGGTCCGGTGCGGGCGACGATCCGGGCCGGGTCGGCGCCGAGCGACTCCATGGCGTCGATCGCTGCGGGCACGATCCCCTTCACCATGCCCGGCCGGCCGGCGTGGGCGGCCGCGACCACCTTGGCGACCGGGTCGGCCAGCAGGACCGGCACGCAGTCGGCGGTGAGGACGGCGAGGGCGAGCCCCCGGGCCGCGGTCACCAGGCCGTCCACCCCGGGCGTGCGCCGGGTGGTCCACGGCCCCTCGACCTCGGCCACGTCGTTGCCGTGGACCTGGTTCATCCAGACCACCCGGCCGGGGTCCAGACCGAGCGACTTGGCGGCGAGTTCCCGGTTGGTCCGTACCACGTCGGGAACGTCGCCGACCGCCCCGCCCAGGTTGAGATCCTCGTACGGAGCGGCGCTCACCCCGCCCCACCTGTCGGTGAAGGCGAAGTGCGCGCCGCTCACGGTCTCGCGCTGTCCTATCACGTCGTAAGGATCACTTGAGGAAGTCCGGTACGTCCAGCTCCTCGGCCGCGCTGTCCGTGTAGGAACGGGACGGCGGGACCGGCGGGGCGACCGGGATGTCGGCAATCGGCTCGGGCGCCGGCTCCGGCTCCTCCTTCGGGGTCACGCTGCCGAGCGAGCCGAAGGAGGGGCGCTCGGGCTCCCGGCGGGCCGGAGCGGGCTCGTCGCGGCGGGCGGAGGCCGAGGACGAGCCGAGGACGTTGTCCCGGCGGGCCGGAGGCTGGCCCCCGTCGAAGCCGGCCGCGATGACCGTGACGCGGACCTCGTCACCGAGGGCGTCGTCGATGACCGCACCGAAGATGATGTTGGCCTCGGGGTGAGCGGCCTCGCTGACCAGCTGGGCGGCCTCGTTGATCTCGAACAGGCCGAGGTCGGAGCCGCCCGAGATGGAGAGCAGTACGCCCCGGGCGCCGTCGATGGAGGCCTCCAGGAGCGGCGAGGAGATCGCCATCTCGGCGGCGGCCACCGCGCGGTCGTCGCCGCGGGCCGAGCCGATGCCCATGAGGGCCGAACCGGCCTCGGACATGACCGACTTGACGTCGGCGAAGTCGAGGTTGATCAGGCCGGGGGTGGTGATGAGGTCGGTGATGCCCTGGACACCGGAGAGCAGGACCTGGTCGGCCGACTTGAACGCGTCGAGCACCGAGACCTGGCGGTCCGAGATGGACAGCAGCCGGTCGTTCGGGATGACGATGAGGGTGTCGACCTCTTCGCGGAGTTCGGCGATGCCGTCCTCGGCCTGGTTGGCGCGGCGCCGGCCCTCGAAGGTGAAGGGGCGGGTGACCACGCCGATGGTGAGGGCGCCCAGCGAGCGCGCGATGTTGGCCACGACGGGCGCACCGCCGGTGCCGGTGCCGCCGCCTTCGCCGGCCGTCACGAAGACCATGTCGGCCCCCTTGAGGACCTCCTCGATCTCCTCACGGTGGTCCTCGGCGGCCTTGCGGCCGACGGCCGGGTTGGCGCCGGCGCCGAGTCCACGGGTGAGTTCACGGCCGACGTCGAGCTTGACGTCGGCGTCGCTCATCAACAGCGCCTGTGCGTCGGTGTTGATGGCGATGAACTCGACGCCCTTGAGACCGACCTCGATCATCCGGTTGATGGCATTGACACCACCGCCGCCGACACCGATGACCTTGATGACTGCGAGGTAGTTCTGCGGTGCTGCCACGTCGAAGGCCTCTCGCCTCGAATTACGTTGCCGTCCACGTGCGGGGCCCGCACGGGACGGCAGATGCCGATTGGGACGGTCCGTAGCGCCGACCCGAACCCTAACGTTGAAGTTTAGGGTTACCAGTGTGTCTGTTCCCTGGAGTCTTCTGAACAGGACACTAAGTCGACAAGTGGCGCGCGTTCAACGAACACGCCGAACCTCCCGTTTTTCTTTTCACCCTATGTGATCAGGCATAGCGCTGCCCAACCAGGGTGCTGGCCTGCGCTGATGTGCGTCAACTCGCTGATGACGCAGGGGCGGTGGGAACGCTTACGTCGAAGTGCCGGGCCCCTGAGGCGGCTTTCATGAGTGCGGTGAGCGTGCGCGCCTTGGCGGCGCCGCTCTCGGCACTTCCCCACTCGACGACGCGGCCGCCGCTCAACTCCAGCGAGATGTCGTCGTAGGAACGGACCTTGAGGGTCCGGGTGTCCCGGCGGACGGCGGCCGGAATGGCACGTGCGACCTCGACCGCCTCCCGCACCAGTCGCTCGGTGCCGAACCGGCGCAGGCTCGCGGTGGCCGAACCCGACCGGGCGAGACTCAATTCCAGCGCCGGTACGCCTTTCGGTGCCTGCGAAACCGTGGCGAACCGGACGCCTTTCCTGTCCACTTCGGTGAACTTTCCACCCTTTTCGATGAGCAGCACCGGAGTGCGCTCGATTACTTTCAGCCCGATTCCACGGGGCCAGGAACGGACGACGTCCACCACGTCGATGCGGGGCAGTTTCCGGCGCAGCCGGGCCTCGATCCCGTCGGTGTCGACGGACACCATCGGCGCCCCGACCGGGACGTCAGCCGCCTCGAGAACCTGCTCGGGCGTCAGAACGGCCGTACCGGACACGGAGACATGGCGCACGCGCAGCCAGGGGGAGCCGTACAGCAGCCAGACGGAGCCGGACCCGAGGAGCAGTACGCACAGCGCCAGGACGACGGTCCTGCGAAAGCGGCGGTTCCGCAGCCGCCGGACGAGCGGCGGGCCGGACGACCCCTGCTGGCGTTCACCGCGTTCGGCGGTGGTGGTCGGTCCGGCCACGCTGCTCACTTGCCTTTCGTCGTACGGTCCTACCGGCTTGAGGCGATCGCCTCGTACACCATGCCGGCGAGCAGGTCGTCGGCGTCCCGGCGGCCGAACTCGCTTGCCGCGCGGGACATCTCGTACAGCCGGTGCGGGTCGGCGAGCACGGGCAGGACGTTCTGCTGCACCCACTCCGGGGTGAGTTCCGCGTCGTCGACCAGGAGGCCGCCGCCGGCCTTGACCACCGGCTGGGCGTTCAGCCGCTGTTCGCCGTTGCCGATGGGCAGCGGGACGTAGGCGGCCGGGAGCCCCACGGCGGAGAGTTCGGCGACGGTCATCGCGCCCGCGCGGCAGAGCATCATGTCGGCCGCGGCGTACGCGAGGTCCATCCGGTCCAGGTAACTTACCGGGATATAGGGGGGCATTCCCGGCATCTGGTGCACCTGCGGCAGTTCGTTCTTCGGGCCGACCGCGTGCAGGATCTGGATGCCGGCCTGCTGGAGCCAGGGCGCGACCTGCTGGATGACCTCGTTGAGGCGGCGGGCGCCCTGGGAGCCGCCGGAGACCAGCAGGGTGGGCAGGTTGGGATCGAGGCCGAAGCGGTGGCGGGCCTCGGGGCGGGCCGCGGCGCGGTCCAGGAGGGAGATGGAGCGGCGCAGCGGGATGCCGATGTAGCGGGCGTCGCGCAGCTTGCTGTCCGGGGTGGAGACGGCGACCTTGGCGGCGTACCGGGAGCCGATCTTGTTGGCGAGGCCGGGGCGGGCGTTGGCCTCGTGGATCACGATCGGCACGCCGAGGCGCTTGGCGGCGAGGTAGCCGGGCAGGGCGACATAGCCGCCGAAGCCGACGACGCAGTCCGCCTTGGTGCGCTCCAGGATCTGCTCGGCCGCCTTGATGGTGCCGCGCAGCCGGCCCGGGACGGTGATGAGCTCGGGGGTGGGCTTGCGGGGCAGCGGCACCGCCGGGATCAGTGCGAGCTCATAGCCGCGTTCCGGGACCAGCTTGGTCTCCAGGCCGCGCTCCGTGCCCAGGGCCGTGATCCCCACGGTGGGGTCCTGCCTGCGCAGGGCGTCCGCGAGGGCGAGCGCGGGCTCGATGTGGCCGGCGGTCCCCCCACCAGCGAGTACGACATGCACCGAAATTCACCGCTCTCCGGACGAGCGCGCCGCCGAGGCGCGCCGTCGCATCGTGTTCCATCTCCGAGGCCCCTGAGGGCCCCGGGCTCCCCGCTTTCTACCAAAGCGAGGTTGCCGCATCGCGAGCGCCGCCCGCGCAGCGGGCTCGTCGCGTGCGAAGGCGATCAGCAGCCCGATGGCGAACATGGTCGGCAGCAGGGCGGAGCCTCCGTAGGAGAACAGCGGGAGGGGGACGCCGGCGATCGGCAGCAGGCCGAGCACCGCACCGATGTTGATCACCGCCTGGGCGGTGATCCAGGTGGTCACGCCTCCCGCGGCGTACCTCACGAAGGGGTCCTCCGTGCATCCGGCCACGCGGATACCCGCATAGCCTAGAGCCGCGAAGAGGGCCAGTACCGACAGCGTCCCCGCCAGGCCCAGTTCCTCACCGGTGACGGCGAAGATGAAGTCGGTGTGGGCTTCGGGGAGTTGCCCCCATTTTTCCACACTCGCACCGAGTCCGGATCCGAAGAGCCCGCCGCTGGCCAGGGCGTAGATGCCATGAACCGCCTGCCAGCAGTCGGCGACGCCGGTCTTCGGTTCGGTGGCGCCGATGCAGGCGAGCCGGGCCATCCGGTTCGGGCTGGTCTTGATGAGGATGAACCCGAGCACGCCCGCGATGGACAGCACACCGGCGAACAGCCGGGTAGGCGCCCCCGCCAGCCACAGCAGGCCGAACAGGATCGCGGTCAGGATGATCGCCGTGCCCATGTCGCCGCCGAGCATGATCAGCCCGAGCAGCAGGAAGCTCACCGGAACGAGCGGCACCAGCATGTGCTTCCACTGGGTCAGCAGCCGCCTCTCCTGCTTGCGGGCCATCAGGTCGGCGCCCCACAGCACCAGGGCGAGCTTGCCGAACTCGCTGGGCTGGATCTGGAAGGAGCCGCCGAGGGAGATCCAGTTCTGGTTGCCGTTGACCGACATGCCTATCCCCGGCACCTGTACGAGCGCCATCATGAAGACGGCTCCGGCGAGGATCGGGTAGGCGAGCGCCCGATGGAGTTTCAC
Source organism: Streptomyces sp. NPDC058457 (assembly GCF_042720695.1). Lineage (NCBI taxonomy): Bacteria > Bacillati > Actinomycetota > Actinomycetes > Kitasatosporales > Streptomycetaceae > Streptomyces > Streptomyces sp. NPDC058457. Next base: position 8,471 of record NZ_JBHXLU010000131.1, read on the forward strand.
CGGCATGCGGGACGCGACGAGCAGCAGTACGCCGCCGATGGAGGCGGCCAGGAACTGTTTGCGGAAGAAGAACGAGCCCGGCAGCGACATCTGCAGCGCGGTGATCTGGGAGGCCGAGTAGACCATCACAAGACCCAGCACGATGATGAGCAGACTGCCGCCGAGGATCAGGTAGTACGCGGTCAGCGGCCGGTCCCAGGCCCGCTGGGCGCGCGTGTAGAGCCGCCGCAGCGGGTTCTCGCGCGAGGCCCGGGGCGCGGCGGGCCGCCGGACCGCTCGCTGTACGGGCGGCCGGCCGGTGCGGCTACCGGGCATCAACGCCTCCGCTGAACGTCGACCGTCCCACGCGTCCCTCCCAAGGTCGCCCGGCAGGCGGCCGGGTCAGGCGCCGAGTTCGCGAACAGCCTGGGCGAACGCGTCACCGCGCTTGTTGTAGTTGGCGAACATGTCCATGGAGGCACAGGCGGGTGCAAGGAGCACCGTGTCTCCGGCGACGGCGAGTCGCCGCGCCTCCTGGACCGCCGCGAGCATCGCCCCAGTGTCGGTCCGGTCGAGGTCGACGACGGGTACTTCCGGCGCGTGTCGCGCGAGGGCGTCCCGGATGAGGGCGCGATCGGCGCCGATGAGCACCACTCCGCGAAGTCGTTTTGCCGACTTGGCGACCAGTTCGTCGAAGGTCGCCCCCTTCGCCAGACCGCCCGCGATCCACACGATCGACTCGTAGGACGCCAACGAGGCTTCCGCCGCGTGCGTGTTGGTCGCCTTGGAGTCGTCGATGTACGCGACCCCGTCCACGTCGGCCACGTGCGCGATGCGGTGGGCGTCCGGGGTGAAGTTCCGCAGCCCGTCCCGTACGGCCGTGGGCGGCACCCCGAAGGCGCGCGCGAGGGCCGCCGCGGCGAGGGCGTTGGCGATGTTGTGCGGGGCGGGCGGGTTGACGTCGGAGACCTCGGCCAGTTCCTGGGCGTTCTTCTGCCGGTTCTCGACGAAGGCGCGGTCCACGAGGATGCCGTCCACGACGCCGAGTTGGGAGGGCCCCGGGGCGCCGAGGGTGAAGCCGATGGCCCGGCAGCCCTCCTCGACGTCGGCCTCGCGCACCAGTTCCTCGGTGAGCTTGTCGGCGACGTTGTAGACGCAGGCGACCCGGTTGCCCTCGTAGACGCGGCCCTTGTCCTTGGCGTACGCCTCCATGGAGCCGTGCCAGTCGAGGTGGTCGGGGGCGAGGTTCAGCACGGCCGCCGAGTGGGCGCGCAGGGAGGGTGCCCAGTGCAGCTGGTAGCTCGACAGCTCCACCGCGAGGACGTCGTACTCCTCGTCCCCGAGGACCGCGTCGAGGAGCGAGACGCCGATGTTGCCGACGGCGGCCGTGCGCAGGCCCGCGGCCTTCAGGATCGACGCCAGCATCTGGACCGTGGTGGTCTTGCCGTTGGTGCCGGTGACGGCGAGCCAGGGAGCCGCGTCGGGGCCCCGGAGCCGCCAGGCCAGCTCGACGTCGCCCCAGATCTCGATGCCGGCCGCGCGGGCCGCCTGGAACAGCGGCTTGTCCGGCTTCCAGCCGGGCGCGGTGACGATGAGTTCGGTGCCTGCCGGCAGGGTCGCGCCGTCACCGAGTCGTACCGTGACCCCCAGTGCCTCCAGTTCGGCGGCCTGCTCACGCGCGCGTGCGTCGTCGCCGTCGTTGACGACCGTGACGATCGCGCCCCGCGCGTGCAGCACCTTGGCCGCCGGGACACCGGAGACGCCGAGCCCGGCGACGGTGACGTGCTTGCCCTGCCAGTCGGTCACTTGTCCGCTGCCCATCCTGCATAGAAGAGGCCCAGTCCGACAATCACACAGATGCCCTGGATGATCCAGAAGCGGACCACCACAAGGACTTCGGACCAGCCCTTGAGTTCGAAGTGATGCTGGAGTGGTGCCATCCGGAAGACGCGCTTCCCGGTCAGCCGGAAGGAGCCGACCTGGATGACGACCGACATGGTGATGAGGACGAACAGGCCGCCCATGATGGCGACCAGCAGCTCCGTGCGGGACAGGATCGCCAGGCCCGTGAGGACACCGCCGAGCGCGAGCGAACCGGTGTCGCCCATGAAGATCTTGGCCGGCGAGGTGTTCCACCACAGGAAGCCCAGGCAGGAACCCATCAGCGCGGAGGCGATGACCGCGAGGTCCAGCGGGTCGCGTACCTCGTAGCAGGCGTTCGGGTTGGTCAGGGTCGTCGCGTTGGCGCAGGACTCCTGGAACTGCCAGACGCCGATGAACGTGTAGGCGCCGAAGACAAGGACGGAGGCGCCAGTGGCCAAGCCGTCCAGACCGTCCGTCAGGTTCACGCCGTTGGACATCGCGAGGATCATGAACAGCGCCCAGACCACGAACAGCACCGGGCCGAGCGACCAGCCGAAGTCCGTGATGAAGGACAGCTTCGTGGAGGCCGGGGTATTGCCGCGGGCGTCGGCGAACATCAGCGACAGCACGGCGAAGGAGATACCGACGATCAGCTGGCCGGCCATCTTCGCCTTGGCCCGCAGACCCAGCGAGCGCCGCTTGACGATCTTGATGTAGTCGTCCAGGAAGCCGACCAGGCCCATGCCGCACATCAGGCCGAGCACCAGCACGCCCGAGTAGGTCGGGGTGTAGCCGGTGATCACCTTGGACAGGAAGTAGGCGGCGACCGTCGCGAAGATGAAGGCGATACCGCCCATCGTCGGCGTACCGCGCTTGCTGGCGTGCTCGCGCGGGCCGTCGTCACGGATGTACTGGCCGTAGCCCTTGCGGGCGAGGAGCTTGATCAGCAGCGGGGTACCCACCAGGGTCAGGAAGAGACCGATGACGCCCGAGAAGAGGATCTGCTTCATCATCGGGCATCAACACCCTCGGCACCGGACTCCAGGAGCGCCTGCGCAACACTCTCCAGGCCCACCGACCGGGACGCCTTCACGAGTACGACGTCCCCCGGGCGCAACTCGCTGCGCAACAGGTCGATCGCCGCCTGTGCGTCGGACACGTGCACCGACTCCTCACCCCACGAACCCTCGTTGTATGCGCCCAGTTGCAGCCAGGAGGCTTCCACTCCCCCGACGGCGACGAGCTTGCCGACATTGAGCCGGACGGCGAGCCGTCCGACCGCGTCGTGCTCGGCGAGCGCCTCGTCCCCGAGCTCGGCCATCTTGCCGAGCACCGCCCACGTGCGTCCCCCCTTTGCCTGTGAGGCTGTGCCCATGGCCGCGAGCGCGCGCAGCGCGGCTCGCATGGACTCGGGGTTGGCGTTGTAGGCGTCGTTGACGATGGTCACGCCGTCCGGGCGCTCGGTGACCTCCATACGCCAGCGGGAGAGGGAGCCCGCCTCGGAGAGCGCGAGCGCGATCTCTTCCGCGGACATGCCCAGCTCATGGGCGACGGCGGCCGCGGCGAGCGCGTTCGACACGTGGTGCTCACCGTACAGGCGCATGGTCACATCGCTTGCACCGGAGGGTGTGTGAAGGCTGAACGCGGGCTGTCCCGTGTCCGTGAGTCGTACGTTCTCGGCCCGTACGTCCGCTTCGGCCGACTCTCCGAAAAGGACCACCTTCGCCTTGGTACGGGAGGCCATGGCCCGCACCAGCGGATCGTCCGCGTTGAGGATCGCGGCGCCGCCGTCCTCGGCCGCCGGCAGGGCCTCCACCAACTCGCCCTTCGCCTGGGCGATCTGCTCCCGGCCGCCGAACTCGCCGATGTGGGCGGTGCCGACGTTGAGGACCAGGCCGATCTTCGGGGGCGTCAGATCGGTGAGGTAGCGGATGTGGCCGATGCCGCGGGCGCCCATCTCCAGCACCAGGAACTTCGTCTCCTCGGTGGCGGACAGGGCGGTCAGCGGCAGCCCGATCTCGTTGTTGAGCGAGCCGGGTGTGAACACGGTCGGCGCCTTGGTGCGCAGCACCTGGGCGATGAGGTCCTTGGTGCTGGTCTTGCCGGCCGAGCCGGTGAGGGCGACGAGGGTCGCGCCGAGCCGTCGTACGACATGGCGGGCGAGGGCGCCGAGAGCGGTCCGGACGTCGTCCACGACGATCGCGGGCACGCCGACGGGGCGCGACGCCAGTACGGCGACCGCGCCCTGCTCGACGACCTGGGCGGCGAAGTCGTGGCCGTCCACGCGCTCGCCCACGAAGGCGGCGAACAGGCTGCCCGGCCCCGCCTCGCGGGAGTCCCGGACGACCTCCCCGGTGACCTGGACGGACGGATCCGGTATGTCGTGCGTCTGCCCGCCGACGACTGCTGCGATCTCGGCGAGAGAGAGGGCGATCACAAGTTCATCCCCTGGGTCTTCTGGATTTTCATCCCTGGGTTTTCTGGATGGCTTCGCGGAGGACCTGACGGTCGTCGAAGGGACGGATCACGCCGGCGATGTCCTGGCCCTGCTCGTGGCCCTTGCCGGCGACCAGCACGGTGTCGCCGGGGTGCGCGCGGGCGACGGCGGCTTCGATCGCGGCGGCCCGGTCCTCGAAGAGGAGTACCTCGCCGCGCTCGTGGGCGGGCACCGAGGCGGCGCCTTCGAGCATGGTGGCGAGGATGGCGAGGGGGTCCTCGGAGCGGGGGTTGTCGGAGGTCAGTACGGCCGTGTCGGCGAGCCGGGCCGCGGCGGCACCCATCGGGGCGCGCTTGGTGCGGTCGCGGTCGCCGCCGCAGCCCAGGACGACGAGCAGCCGGCCCTTGGTGACCTTGCGCAGGGCCCTGAGGACCGACTCGACGGCGTCCGTCTTGTGGGCGTAGTCGACGACCGCGAGGTAGGGCTGTCCGGCGTCCACGCGCTCCAGGCGGCCCGGGACGCCCGGCACTGCGGCGATGCCGTCGGCGGCGGTCTGCGGGTCGAGCCCGGCGGCGGCGAGGGCGACGACCGCGGCGAGGGTGTTCGCCACGTTGAAGGGGCCCGGCAGCGGCGACTTGGCGGCGATCCGGACGCCCTCGGGCCCGGTGACGGTGAACGTCGAGTCCATCGGTCCGATATGGACGTCGGTGGCCCGCCAGTCGGCGTCCGGGTGGCCCTCGGCGGAGTAGGTGACGACCGGGACGGAAGCCTCCCGGGCGAGCCGGCGGCCGTACTCGTCGTCGACGTTGACCACCCCCCGTCTGCTGCGTTTCGGGGTGAACAGCTGTGCCTTGGCCCGGTAGTAGTCCTCCATGTCGGAGTGGAACTCCATGTGTTCCGGGCTGAGGTTGGTGAAGACGGCGATGTCGAAGACGCAGCCGTCGACCCGGCCGAGGACCAGGGCGTGGCTGGAGACCTCCATGGCGACCGCCTCGACCCCGCGCTCGCGCATCACGGCGAACAGGGCCTGGAGGTCGGTGGCCTCGGGGGTGGTGCGCTCGGACTTGATGCGCTCGTCGCCGATGCGCGTCTCGACCGTGCCGATCAGGCCGGTGGACCTGACGGTTCTCAGGCCGCCCTCGACCAGGTACGCCGTGGTGGTCTTCCCGGACGTGCCGGTGATGCCGATCTGGAGCAGGTCGCCGCCGGGACGGCCGTAGATGGTGGCCGCGAGTTCGCCCATCCGCGCGCGCGGGTCGTCGACGACCAGGACCGGCAGGCCGGTCGCGGCGGCGCGCTCGGCGCCCGTCGGGTCGGTCAGCACGGCGACCGCGCCGAGGCCGGCGGCCTGGGCGACGAAGTCGGCGCCGTGCAGCCGGGCGCCCGGCAGGGCGGCGTACAGGTCGCCGGGGCGGACCGCGCGCGAGTCATGGGTGATGCCCGTGACCTCGGCGCTGCTGTCCGGTTCGGCGGCACCCAGCTGGCCGGCGAGTTCCGCGAGGGGTGTGGCGGAGGTCCGAACCGGCCTGGGCGGCCCCGGATGTGTCACGGAAGCGCCCTTCTGGGTGATTTGGGACTGATCAGCGTGTGGCACGGCGGTGAGCGTACCGGGCGCACCCGCTCCGGAGCGAAGCGAGGGGCGCGGGGTCCCGTGGTTCCCGGGATCGGGGGTGATCGTTGTCACGAGCTCGTTCCTGGTGGTCTGTGCGAAGTGCTGAGGTGCTGATCAGGGCTTGTAGTCGACGGGCAGGTCGGCCGCCTTGGCGCCGGTCGGCGGGATCTGGAGGGTCTTGAGGGCGAACTCCATCACCTGCTTGTAGATCGGGCCGCAGATCTGGCCGCCGAAGTAGCTGCCGGCGGTGGCGTTCTGGATGGCGCAGTAGACGGTGATGCGCGGCTTGTCGGCGGGTGCGAACCCGGCGAACGACGAGGTGTAGCCGCGGTACCTGCCGGTGGCCGGATCCACTCGGTTGGCGGTGCCGGTCTTGCCGGCGACGTTGTAGCCGGGAATGGCCGCCTTGGCGCCGGTGCCCTGCTCGTCGTCCACGACGGACTCCAGCATCTCGGCGAGCGTCCTGGCCGTCTTCGCACTGATCACACGGGTCTTCTTGGGCTGGGCGGCCGGGGTGTAGCGGCCGTCGGCGCCCTTGGTGCCGCGCACCAGGGTCGGGTCGACGCGGACCCCGCCGTTGGCGATGGTCGAGTAGACGGAGGCCGCCTGCATGGCGTTGATGGAGAAGCCCTGGCCGAAAGGAATCGTGTACTGCTGCGATGTCGACCACTTGTTCGGCGAGGCCAGGATGCCCTTGGTCTCGCCGGGGAAGTCGAGCCCGGAGTAGCTGCCGATGCCGAACTTGCGCAGGTACGAGTAGAGGACCTGGTTGGCCTGTTCCTGGGTCTTGCCGAGCTGGCCGGCGGCGAGGATGGTGCCGATGTTGCTGGACTTGGCGAGCACGCCGTTGAGCGTGAGGTACCAGGTCGCGTGGTCGACGTCGTCCTTGAAGAGCCGGTCGCCGCGGTGCAGCCGGTTGGGCACCACCACGTGCGTGAGCGGGGTGGCGGCGTTCTGCTCCAGGACGGCCGCCATCGACATCACCTTGGCCGTGGAGCCGGGCTCGTAGGCGTCCTGGAGGGCCGCGTTGCCCATGTCGGCGGAGTCGGCCGTCGACAGGTCGTTCGGGTCGAAGCCGGGCGAGTTGGCCATGGCCAGGATCTGGCCGGTCCTGGTGTCCTGGACGACCACATAGCCGCGGTCCGCCTTGGACTTCTTGACCTGCTCGGTGATGGCGTTCTGCGCGGCCCACTGGATGTCACGGTCGATGGTCAGCTCGACGTCGGAGCCGGCCACGGCCGGGGTCTCGGTGGAACCCGCGGTGGGCACCTCGCGGCCGCCGGACTGGGCGTAGCGGATCTTGCCGTCCTTGCCGGTCAGCTCCTTGTCGAGCTGCTGCTCGATGCCGCCGCCGCCCTTGCCCTCGGCGTTGACCCAGCCCAGTATCCCGGCGGCCAGGTCGCCGTTCGGGTACACGCGCTGGCTGCTCGGGTCGGCGAAGACGCCGGCCAGCACGTTGACGGTGCTGCTGTCGGTCTCGGCCTTGGTGGTGAGCGCGGCCTTCAGGTCCTTGATCTGCTTCCAGACCTGCGGGGTCTGCCGGGTGGCGAGCCGGACGTAGCGCAGGTCCTTGTTCTTCGGCCGCAGCAGCTTGACGAGGTCGGCCTGGTTCCTGCCGAGGATCGGGGCGAGCAGCGCGGCGGCCTGCTCGGGCCCGTCGTCCACCTTGAGCTGCTTGCCGGCGAACATCGTGGGGTCGGCGGTGATGTCGTACGCGTCCTCGCTGATCGCCAGCGCCACGCCGTTGCGGTCGGTGATCCCGCCGCGCTCGGCGGCCAGGGTGTGCACGACGTACCGGTTCTGCTCGGCCTTCGCCGCGTACGCGCTGGCGTCGACGGCCTGGACCTGGAGCAGGCGTCCGACGAAGACCATCAGCACCAGGGCCAGGGCGAGGCCGACCATGCGCAGCCGGGGGCGGGGGCTGCCGAGCCGCAGGGCGGGTGCGACCGGGGGGCGCGGGCCGCTCGGGCGGCGGACCGGGCGGGCACCGGGACCGGGGCCGGACCGGCTCCGGACGGTACCCCTGGGGTCCCGGGGGCGGGGCGGCTTGGCGGGGCCGGGCACACGGCGGCGCGGCGGCTGCCTGTCTCCAGAAGTGTCTGGCACTTCCGTCACCTGCCGGGGGTCGGGGTCGGGGTCGTCGCGGGCGTGCGTGCCGGCGTCGGGGTCGTCACGGGGGTGGCGACCGGGGTGGTGACCGGCGTGGCTGCCGGTGCGGCCACCGGCGCGGACCCGGTCGGCGTCGCCGCGGCGGCGGACTGCGTGCCGATGGCCTCGGGGGCGAGGGGCACGGTGGTCTGCCGGAGGGCGGCGGGGCCGGGGACCCCCTTGACGGTGCCGTCCGGGTCGAGGAAGGCCGGGTCGCCGCCGGGGACCATGCCGAGCTCGCGGGCCCGGCGCTGGAGGGCGTCGGGGGCGGAGTAGGCGTCGATGTCCCGCTGCAGGGCCTGTTCCTCGTCGGTGAGGTTCTTGGTCTGCTTCTGCAGGTCGTCGAGTTTGAACGAGCCCTCGCTGAGCGCCGAGTTCAGCACCAGCAGGCCGATCAGGCCGCCGCTGAGGAGCAGCACGACGAGCAGGACGAACGGGGTGCGGGCGGCCTGGTTGGCACGCCCGGCCGGAAAGAGCCGGGCGAGCCGGGCCGCCCGCCCCCGCAGCTCGGGTTTCCTACTCACGTGTCCTCCGGTGGGTCCGGAAACCCCGCTCGCTCACTCGGCTTCCTCCCTGATGCGCTGGGCTCCCCGAAGACGCGCCGGCGCGGCCCGGCGGTTCTCGGCGACCTCTTCCTCGGTGGGAAGTTCGGCACCGCGCGTGAGCAGCTTGAGCCGGGGCTGGTACTGCTCGGGCACGACCGGCAGCCCGGCCGGCGCGGTGGTGGCGGCGCCGGCCGCGAACACCTGCTTGACGAGGCGGTCTTCGAGCGAGTGGTACGACAGCACGGCGATCCGGCCGCCGACCGCGAGGGCCTTCACGGCGGCCGGGATCGCCCTTTCCAGGACGGCCAGTTCGCCGTTGACCTCGATGCGCAGCGCCTGGAAGGTGCGCTTGGCCGGGTTGCCGCCGGTGCGCTTGGCGGCCTGCGGCAGCGAGTCCCGGATCAGCTCGACGAGCCGGGCGCTGTTGCTGAACGGCTGCTTCTCGCGCTCCCGGACGATCGCCGAGACGATCCGCTTGGCCTGCTTCTCCTCGCCGTACGCGAACAGGATCCGGACGAGGTCGCCGGCCGGGTAGGTGTTGAGGACCTCGGCGGCGCTGATGCCGGTCGTCTGGTCCATGCGCATGTCCAGGGGGGCGTCCTGGGCGTAGGCGAAGCCCCGGTCGGCCTCGTCGAGTTGCATGGAGGAGACGCCGAGGTCGAAGAGCACGCCCTGCACGCGCGCGATGCCGAGGCGTTCGAGTACGTCGGGCAGTTCGTCGTAGACGGCGTGCACCAGGGTGGCGCGCTCGCCGAAGGGGGCGAGCCGCTCGCCGGACAGGCGCAGGGCCTCCTTGTCGCGGTCCAGGGCGACCAGGCGGGCCTCCGGAAAGCGGGTCAGCAGCGCCTCGCTGTGGCCGCCGAGGCCGAGGGTGCAGTCGACGACCACGCTGCCCGGCCGCTCCAGGGCGGGCGCCAGCAGGTCCAGGCACCGCTGGAGCATCACCGGGACGTGTCGACTCTGGCTCAAGGGGGCCTCTCAGTTCCGGCACGGGGGACGCACCGCCGGGTCCCCGCCCGCTCGGTACGCGCACCGCGCACGTGGGGAGACGGCCCGGGCGCCGTGCCGGGGTCTCCAGGGGATTTCACCAGCGGGGAGAGCCTCGCCTCCCGCTTCGCGTCACTTTAGTCCACCGTGTCGCGCGGTCAATCAACCGGCCTGCACGGCGCGTACGGCGTCCCGGCCGGGGCGGGATTCACCGGGAATCACCCGGGCAGCCCTGTTTTGCCCTCCGTGTGGGTTAGCTCACAACAAGCCACGATGACGTTCTTTGTCCCCTCTCACAGCAGGCCGTGACCACCCGTGACCAGTACCGTCGTGACTATGACGACTTCCGCAGCAGCTTCCACTGGATCCGAAGGCGCCATAACCACGGACGGCACCGTGACGGATCGCCTGGTCGACGCCAACCGGACCTACGCAGGTGCCTTCACCGACCCCGGCATGGACGCCCGGCCCGTGCTGCACGTGGCCGTGGTGGCCTGCATGGACGCCCGCCTCGACCTGCACGCCGCGCTCGGCCTGGAGCTCGGCGACTGCCACACCATCCGCAACGCCGGCGGTGTGGTCACCGACGACGTGATCCGCTCGCTCACCATCAGCCAGCGCAAGCTCGGCACCCGCAGCATCGTGCTGATCCACCACACCGGCTGCGGTCTGGAAGCCCTCACGGAGGACTTCCGCACCGAGCTGGAGATGGAGGTCGGCCAGCGCCCGGCCTGGGCGGTGGAGTCCTTCCGGGACGTCGACCAGGACGTACGGCAGTCCATGCAGCGGGTGCGCACCTCGCCGTTCCTCCTGTACACCGACGACGTACGCGGCTTCGTCTTCGACGTCCGCACCGGCCTCCTCCGCGAGGTCGACCCGGCCTGACCGGCCCCCGGCCCGGCTGCCCGCCCCGGAATCGACTCCGGGGGCAGCCGGGCAGACCGGCCGCCGCCCGCCGGCCCGGCTGCCCCTCGCCCCGTCCGCCTCGCCCCGCGTCCGGCGGACCGTGTCGCCCCGCGTCGCCACCCGCCGCCGCGCGCCGGTCCGGTCGCCTCGGCCCGTCGACCGGACCGCGCACCCCGGAACACGCCCGCCGTAAGCTGTCTGCCCGCTGTCGAATAGGCGGTCGAAAGCCCCTAAGGCCGACATAGTGCGGGCAGTTGTCCACAGGCGAGTGACACGAATCGGTAACGGCAGCAAGAATGCGGTGTGAGACGTCGCGCGGAACCATTCACGCGTGGTGTCCGTGAATCGGGGTGGGCCGGTTATGCCAGACGGAGCGCCGGCCCGGGCAATGACGGGCCGAGGAGGGCCGGGTGACGACCTATGACGATCGAGCGAGCCTCACTGATCTGACCGCGACTGTGGAGCGGGTCCGCAGTTCGGTGGAGGGTGTGATCGAGGGCAAGCCCGAGGTCGTACGGCTTTCGCTGACCGTGCTGCTCGCCGAGGGACATCTTCTGATCGAGGACGTCCCGGGCGTGGGCAAGACGATGCTGGCGAAGGCGTTGGCACGGTCCATCGACTGCACGGTGCGGCGTATCCAGTTCACGCCCGACCTGCTGCCGTCGGACATCACCGGCGTGTCCATCTGGGACCAGCAGCGCCGGGACTTCGAGTTCAAACCGGGCGCCATCTTCGCCCAGATCGTGATCGGCGACGAGATCAACCGCGCCTCGCCGAAGACCCAGTCCGCGCTGCTGGAGTCGATGGAGGAGCGGCAGGTCACCATCGACGGGCAGACCTATGAACTGCCCAGCCCGTTCATGGTGGTGGCCACCCAGAACCCGGTCGAGATGGAGGGCACCTACCCGCTGCCCGAGGCCCAGCGCGACCGCTTCATGGCCCGCGTGTCGGTCGGCTACCCCAGTGTGGAGGCCGAGTTGCAGATGCTCGACATCCACGGCGGGGTGAGCCCCCTGGAGGACCTCCAGCCGGTGGCGCACGCCCATGACGTCGTGAAGCTGATCGAGGCCGTGCGCGGGGTCCACGTCGCCGACCCGGTCCGGCGGTACACGGTGGACCTGGTCGCCGCCACCCGCACCCACCCCGACCTCAGACTCGGCGCCTCCCCGCGCGCCACGCTGCACCTGCTGCGCGCGGCGAAGGCGTCCGCGGCCCTGAGCGGCCGGGAGTACGCGCTGCCGGACGACGTGCAGGCGCTCGCCGTCGCGGTGCTGGCCCACCGGCTGCTGCCCACCGCCCAGGCCCAGCTCAACCGGCGCACCGCGGAGCAGGTCGTCCAGGAGATCCTGCAGTCGACCCCGGTGCCCGCGGCCCCCCAGCAGCAGGCCGGCTTCGGCGGTCTGGGCCGGGGTGTGCCGGCCTATCCCCAGCAGCCCCCGCGGAGTCTGTGATGGGCGCCCCGGCGGAGGCCGACCGCGAGGAGACGGGCGGGATGCGCACGGCCCTGGCCGGGCTGACCACCCGCGGCCGCTCCTTTCTCGCGGCCGGCATCGCGGCGGTGATCTGCGCGTACGTACTCGGCCAGGCCGATCTGCGCCGGGTCGGGCTGCTGCTCGCCGTGCTGCCGCTGATCTGCGCCGCCGTGCTCTACCGCACCCGCTACCGGGTGGCCGGCAGCCGCCGGCTCTCCCCCGCGCGGGTGCCGGCCGGCAGCGAGGCCCGGGTCCATCTGCGGATGGACAACGTCTCGCGGCTGCCCACCGGCCTGCTGATGCTCCAGGACCGGGTGCCCTACGTCCTCGGCCCGCGCCCGCGTTTCGTCCTGGACCGGGTGGAGCCGGGCGGCCGCCGCGAGGTGTCCTACCGGGTCCGCTCGGACCTGCGCGGCCGCTATCCGCTGGGCCCGCTCCAGCTGCGCCTGACCGACCCGTTCGGCATGTGCGAACTGACCCGTTCCTTCTCGACGTTCGACACCCTCACCGTCATCCCGAAGGTGGAGCCGCTGCCGCCGATCCGGCTCAGCGGCGAGGCGAGGGGGTACGGCGACGGGCGGCAGCGCTCACTGGCCCTGGCCGGCGAGGACGACGTGATCCCGCGCGGCTACCGCTACGGCGACGACCTGCGCCGGGTGCACTGGCGCTCCACCGCCCGCTACGGCGAGCTGATGGTGCGCCGCGAGGAGCAGCCGCAGCGTGCCCGCTGCACGGTCCTCCTTGACACCCGGGGCCTCGCCTACGAGGGCGCGGGTCCCGACTCGGCGTTCGAATGGGCGGTGTCCGGTGCCGCCTCGGTCCTGGTCCACATGCTCGAACGCGGCTTCTCGGTCCGGCTGTTGACGGACACCGGCAGCTCGGTGCCGGGCGAGGGCGCCGACGGCTTCGCGGGCTCCGGCCACGAGTCGGCGGAGGCGGCCGGGCTGATGATGGACACCCTGGCCGTGATCGACCACTCGGACGGCACGGGCCTGTCCCGGGCCTACGACGTGCTGCGCGGCGGGAACGAGGGGCTGCTGATGGCCTTCCTCGGCGACCTCGACGAGGAGCAGGCGACGGTGGCCGCGAAGATGCGCCAGCGTAGCGGCGGTGCCGTCGCCTTCGTGCTGGACCCGGACACCTGGGTCCGGGAGCCGAGCGACGTGCCCGCGCCCGGCAACGCGCACGAGGAGCGGCTGCGGATGCTGCGCGAGGCCGGCTGGACGGCCGTCAGCGTGCCGCGTGCCGCCGCACTGGCCGAGCTGTGGCGGCAGGCCGACCGGGAGCGCACCGGGCTGGCCGCGCTGAGCGGGGAGGCCCGGTGATGAGCGGACGGGCCCGGCTCGCCCTCACCGCGGCGGCGGCGACGCTGATGGCGTCCTGTGCCCTGCTGCCGCTGGTCTCCCCGATGACCTGGCTGTTCCAGGCGGCGTTCCTGGTGGCGGTCCAGACGGGCGTGGGCGCGGCCGCCCGGCGAGTGCCGCTGGCCCGGCCGCTGACCGTGGCCGCGCAGGCCCTGGTCACGTTGCTGATGCTGACCGTGGCCTTCGCCCGGACGCACGCGATCGCCGGGGTGATCCCCGGCCCGGACACCTTCCGGTACTTCGGTGACCTGCTCCAGCAGGGCTCGGACGACGTCAGCCGGTATGCGATACCCGCGCCGCTGACGCCCGGCATCCGGCTGATGGTCGTCGGCGGGGTGCTGGTCGTCGGGCTGGTCGTGGACACCCTCGCGGTGACCTTCCGCAGCGCGGCCCCGGCCGGGCTGCCGCTGCTCGCGCTGTACTCGGTGGCGGCGGGCCTGTCCGACGGGCCGACCGACTGGCTGTGGTTCCTGGTCGCGGCGGCCGGCTATCTGATGCTGCTGCTCGCCGAGGGCCGGGACCGGCTGTCCCAGTGGGGCCGGGTGTTCGGCGGGGCCGCGCGCACCCCGGGTGCCCAGGAGAGCAGCGCGGTGGCCCCGGTGCGCACCGGGCGCCGGATCGGCTTCGCCGTGCTGAGCGTCGCGCTGTTCGTGCCGTTCGCGATGCCCTCGATCCAGGGCGGCCTGCTGGACGGCACCGGGGCCGGTGTCGGCGTGGGCGACGGGAACGGCGGCACGATCTCCGCGGTCAACCCGCTGGTGTCGCTGCGGGACAGCCTCAACGTGGACGAGGACCGTCAGGTGCTGTCCGTGCGGACCAGCAGCGACGACGTCTCCGACCTGTATCTGCGGATCGTCTCCCTGGACGACTTCGACGGCACCACCTGGAAGCCGGCCCAGCGGCACATCACCGGCGTGCCGAACACGTTCCCGACCCCGGCCGGGCTGAGCGGCGACGTCCGGCGGACGACGGTGAAGTCGACGATCTCGGCCGCCGGCTGGTACGCCCAGGACTGGCTGCCGATGCCGTACCCGCCGAGCGGGGTGAAGGTGGCCGGCACCTGGCGCTACGAGCCGGTCGGGATGACCCTCGTCGGCGACCACGGGCAGAACACGCGCGGTGAGACCTACCAGGTCACCAGCCTGGACGTGCAGCCGACGGCGGAGCAGCTGGCCGCGGCGCCCGAGGCCTCGGCGGCGATGAGGAAGGACTACACCAAGGTGCCCTCCTCGCTGCCGTCGGTGGTGGCGCGGACGGCGAAGGAGGTCACCGCCGGCTCGACCAACCACTACGAGGAGGCGGTCAAGCTCCAGGACTACTTCGCGGTGACGGGCGGCTTCCAGTACGACACCCAGGTGGAGGTCGGCCGGGGCGAGGGCGCGATCGCGAACTTCCTGAAGCAGAAGCGCGGTTTCTGTGTGCACTTCTCCTTCGCGATGGCCGCGATGGCCCGGACGCTGGGGATCCCGGCCCGGGTCGCGGTGGGCTTCGCGCCGGGCACCCCGCAGGCCGACGGCACGGTGTCGGTGGGCCTGAAGGACGCGCACGCCTGGCCGGAGCTGTACTTCGAGGGCGTGGGCTGGACCCGCTTCGAGCCGACCCCGACCCGGGGCACGACGCCCTCGTACACGGTGTCGGACACGCCCGGCTCTTCCGTGCCGGACCAGACCCTGCCCTCCAAGGGCGCCTCGACGGCGCCGTCCGCCTCGGCCTCGCAGAGCGAGAGCTGCCCGGCGCAGCTGCGCAAGCAGGACGCCTGCTCCAGCCCGTCCGCGGCGGCCGCGGTGCAGAGCGGCGACGGCGGGCCGCCGTGGTGGCAGCTGGCCCTGTGGTCGCTCGGCGGCCTCGTCGTGGTGGCGCTGCCGCTGTCGCCGATGCTGTACCGGCAGCAGGCACGTGCCCGCCGGCTCGGGGCCTACGACCGCACGCCCGCGGGCGTGGCCGCGCACACGCTGGCGGTCTGGCTGGAACTCACCGACACCGCCTGGGACTTCGGCATCCTGCCGGACGACTCGCAGACCCCGCGCAACGCGGCCGCCCGGATCGTCCGGCTCGGCGGTCTGGATCCGGCCGCCGGGGCCTCGGTGCACCGGGTGGCGGACGCGGTCGAACAGGTGCTGTACGCGCCACGGCCGCGGCCGACGGCCGGCCTCGCGGACGATGTCCGCAGGGTGACGGCCGCGTTCAACGGCACGGTCGGTGTCCCCTCGCGGGTGCGGGCGCTGTTCGCTCCGCGGTCGGCCGTGCGCGCGGTGTGGGCGGCATCGACGGGGTGGGCCCGGCTGCGGGAGCGGGTGGCGTCGGCCTGGCCGACCCTGCGCAAGCCGTCGGGCCAGGAAGGCTGACGGGGGCCGGGCGGGGGGGTGGGTCGCTTACCGGCGCTTGCAGGGTGCCTCCCCCAGCCTTCGGCCGGGGGGACCCCCAGCGCCCACCCGTGCCGCCCTGCGACACGCCTGCCCGCAGCTGTGTCAGCTGACAAGGCGCCCGCGGCTCAAGAGATGCGGCTGGGGAGCGCCCCGTAAGGGGCGCGGGGAACTGCGCGACCAGCCCCCACCCACCCGCAGCGACTCACGGCCCGCAGCAACGTCTTCGGCTCCGGCCGACCTGCGCAGCGCCCGGCAACGCCTGAGGGGTGACCATCCAGTGACGGTCACCCCTCAGTCGCGCTCTGTTCGGCCTGTCGGCCCCTCCGGCGGAGCCGTCAGTGGCCCTGTTCGTCGCGGCGGCGCTGCCAGCGCTCCTCGATGCGGTCCATCATGGAGCGCTTCGGCCGACCCTGGCGGCGGCCCTGCGGGCCTGACGCGGGCTGCTCGCCGGGCTTGGGGGCCTTGCGCCAGCCCGTGACGGCGAGGACCGCGCAGCCCAGCATGACGAGGAAGCCCACCACGCTGACCCAGATCTGCTGTGCGACCATTCCGGCCATGAGGAGCGCGATACCCACGAGGAAGCCTGCGACCGCCTGGTAGACCCGTCGCCGGGTGAACGTCCGCAGCCCGTTTCCCTCAAGCGCTGTCGCGAACTTGGGGTCTTCGGCGTACAGCGCTCGCTCCATCTGCTCAAGCATTCGCTGCTCGTGCTCCGAGAGCGGCACGGCGTCCTCCTCATCGTGCAGTCGCCGGGGCGACCCGGGGGGTCCCTTCAGGATAGGCAGGGAATCGCCCCCGTGAAACCCGCCCCTCTAGGCCAATTGGCCAACCGGAAACCGCCATGACAGTTCCGGCTCGCTGAGACTTCCATTCCCCAGCGGCCGACCCGTCATGCCGGGCGATCTCCCTCGATCATACGGCGCAAACCCCTCGATCGGGGGGCCTGTGGCGTACTCCATCCGCTGCCGAGCCCCTGATCAGCGGGCTCGTCTCAGGAGACTCTCAGACCTCGGCGGCACCCGGTGTCTCGCCGAGCACATGCAGCTGGGTGGCGACGGCGTGGAAGGCGGGGAGTTCGGCCGCGGCGGCCTCCAGCTTGAGCAGGGCGTCGAGGGCGCCGGGCTCGGTGTCCACCAGGACGCCGGGGACCAGGTCGGCGAAGACCCGCACGCCGTGCACGGCGGCGACGGCCAGGCCCGCGCCCTCGACCAGGGCCGTGAGCTGGTCGGCGGTGAAGCGGCGGGGCATCGGGTCGCCGCTGCCCCAGCGGCCGTCGGGGTCTTCCAGGGCCTGCTTGGCCTCCTTGAAGTGACCGGCGAGGGCACGGGCGACCACGGCCCCGCCGAGCCCGGCGGCGAGCAGGCTGAGGACGCCGTCGGAGCGCAGCGCGGCCACCGTGTTGCGCACGCCCTCGGCCGGGTCGTCGACGTACTCCAGGACGCCGTGGCACAGCACCACGTCGTGGCCGCCGCGCTCGACCACGTCGAACAGGCCGAGGACGTCGCCCTGGACGCCCTTGACCCGGTCGGCCACGCCGGCCTCGGCGGCGCGGCGCTCCAGCGCGAACAGCGCGTTCGGGCTGGGGTCGACGACGGTGACGCGGTGGCCGAGACGGGCCAGGGGGACGGCGAAGTTGCCGCTGCCGCCGCCGGTGTCCAGGACGTCCAGCGCGTCCCGGCCGGTGGCCTTGACCCGGCGGTCGAGGGCGTCCTGGAGGACCTCCCAGACCACGGCGGTACGGAGAGAGGCGCGGGGTCGAGTGGGGTCCGGCACGGCAGTTGACTCCTCGGCGCGGCACCGCCTGTTGCCCGGCGGCGCGAACTCGGTGCCTCCCCGGCCCGAGGTGCGGGAGGAAGGAAGGCTTCAGGCGCTCTCCACCCTATTGCCTCCGCCGCCTCGCCCCCTATTGCCTCCGCCGCCTCGTCCGGTCATCTCAGGTCGGCGGCTCCCGTCCCGGTCAGGTCGGCGGCTCCCGTCCTGGTCATCCCGCGTCGGGCAGTTCCCCTCCCAAGGCGCCGGTCGGCCGCTCCCCGTCCTCCCGTCGCGCCTGCGGCAGGACCGGCTGGAGGACGAGCATCCGCTCGACGATGCGGAGGAACATCGCCACGTCGCGTATCAGGTCGTCGGCGTCCCGGCGGCTGGCCGCGCCCTGGATGCCGGCCTCGGCGCGGGCCCGGCGGCCGGCGCCGGAGGCGAAGAGGGCGCTCCACTCGGTGAGCTCGGGCGTGACCTCGGGGAGCACCTCCCAGGCGCTGCGGATCCTGGCCCGGCGCCGGGGCGAGGTCTCGGGGCGGGCGCGGGCGGCGAGCACGGCGGCCGCGGTGCGCAGGGCGGCCAGGTGGGCGGTCGCATAGCGCTCGTTGGGGGTGTCGAGCAGTTCGGCCTCGTCGAGGGCGGCGCGGGCCTGGGTGAGCAGGTCGAGGGCGGCGGGCGGGGCCGTGGCCCGGCGGAGCACGGGGTGCACATCGCTCGCCGGGCCGGTCAGTGAGGGGGCAGGGCCGGTGGCGCGGCGCCGGTGGGCGGCGGCCGCTGACGAGTTGGCCATGACGAACCTCCTGTCGTCTGAGTGACGGCGCCCTCACACGGGGTGCCGTATGTGCCCATCGTGAGGTATGGCACTGACAATCCGTTCTGACCTGGGCTTTTGCTTCGATCGAAAGTTCGGGCTAGTTTTTGCACTGACCAGTCAGTTCAAAAACAACGCCACAGGGGGGAACCTGTGCACGGCGTACCTGTCACGGCCGAGAGCCTCGGACTCAAGGGGCCGCGCGGCTGGGCGTTCCAGGGGATCTCCCTGGACGCCGGGCCCGGCGCGCTGATCGCGGTGGAAGGGCCGTCCGGCTCCGGCCGCACCTGTCTGCTGCTCGCGCTCACCGGCCGGATGAAGACCACCGAGGGCACCGCGACCGTCGGCGGGGCCCGGCTGCCGGGGCAGCTCGCGGCCGTACGGCGGATCAGCGCGGTGGCCAACGTGGCCGGGGTCACCGACCTCGAACCCGCCCTGACCGTCGGCGAGCACCTGCGCGAACGGGCCCTGCTGCAACGCCGGTTCGGCGACTCCCTGCGCGCGCTGCTGCGGCCGCGGGCGGAGCGGACGGCGCGGGCGAAGGAGCGGGTCGACGACGCCCTGGCCGCCGCCGGGCTCGACCTGGAGTCGCTGCCGAAGGGCGCCCGGACCGCCGTACGGGATCTGGAGCGGATCGAGGCGCTGCGGCTGTCCGTGGCGCTGGCGCTGGTCGGGAAGCCGCGGCTGCTGGCCGTGGACGACGCGGACCTGAAGCTGTCGGAGGCCGAACGGGCCGAGGTGCGGGCGCTGTTGGCGTCGATCGCCGAGGCCGGGACGACGGTGGTGGCGGTGTGCGGCCAGGCGATGGCGGGGGCCGTCGTCGTGCGCACCGGGACGACGGAGACCACGGAAGCCACGGAGCCCACCGAGGCAACGACGGCTGCGACGACTGCGGAGAAGAAGGAGGCCGGCGATGCGCTCGCCGCGACTGGCCGCGCTTGAGCTCAGGCGCTTCGGACGGGGCCGGCTGCCGCGCGCGGCCCTGGTGGCCCTGCTGGTGCTGCCGCTGCTGTACGGCGCGCTGTACCTGTGGTCGTTCTGGGATCCGTACGGCCGCCTGGACCGCGTCCCGGTGGCGCTCGTGAACGACGACAAGGGAGCGACGGCGAGCGGCAAGAGGCTCACCGCGGGCGACGACATCGTCGCCGGGCTCCGGGACAGCAGGACCTTCGACTGGCACGAGGTGAGCGCCGCCGAGGCGCGCCGGGGCGTCGAGGACGGCACGTACTACCTGTCGCTGACCATGCCCGCCGACTTCAGCGCGCGCATCGCCTCCAGCGCGGGCGACTCCCCGGAGACCGGCGCGCTCCAGGTGCGTACGAACGACGCGAACAACTACATCGTCGGGCAGATCTCCCGCACCGTCTTCAACGAGGTCCGCTCGGCCGCGTCGACCAAGGCGTCCCGGTCCTTCCTGGACCGGATCTTCATCTCGTTCGCCGACATCCACGGGCAGACCGTGAAGGCCGCCGAGGGCGCCGACACGCTCACCGGTGGCATCGGGAAGGCCGAGAAGGGGTCCAAGGACCTCGCGGACGGCCTGAAGGACGCCAAGACCGGCAGCGCGAAGCTCGCCAAGGGGATCAGCAAGCTGGACGCGGGCGCGGGGACGTTGGAGGACGGCTCGCGGCAGGTCGCGGACGGCACCCAGGCCCTGGCGGACCAGGTCGACGGGGTCTACGGCAAGGTCGGCCCGTACCTGGCGAAGAACGAGAAGACCATCGGTGACACGGCGCGGCTGGTCGCCGACTCGGCACAGACCGTCCGGGACAACCTGGGCGTCCTGGTGAAGACCGCGCCCGCCGCCGCGAAGACCGCCCACGCGGCCGCCGGCACGCTGGACGAGGTCTACGCGGCGCGCTGTTCGGCGGAGCTGCTGACCGACTCTGTCTGCCCCGACCTGAAGAAGGCCAGGGACGCGGCCGACGACGTGGCCGCCGTCGCCGACGACCTCGACACGCTGATCGCCGACCAGAACGGCGACCTGAAGACGCTCGACGCGAACCTCGGCACGCTCCAGACCCAGGCGCAGGCCCTCGCCGACCGTGCCCCGCACCTCTCCGAGGACGTCGCCGACGCCGTCAAGAAGATCGACAAGCTGAACGACGGCGCGGCCCGGGTGGCCGCGGGCGCCGCGAAGCTGCACACCGGGCTCGGCACGGCCACCACCGGCGCCACGAGCCTCGACACCGGCATCGGCAGGCTCAAGACCGGCGCCTACGACCTCAGCGGCGGTATGTACAAGCTCGCCGACGGCTCCAGCACGCTCGCCGGCGGCCTGCACGACGGCGCGGCGAAGATCCCCGACTACGACAGGCAGGACCGCGACCGGCGCACCGGGGTCATGTCCGACCCGGTCCGGCTCGCCTCGCAGGACCTGCACAAGGCGCCCAACTACGGCACCGGGTTCGCCCCGTACTTCATCCCGCTGTCCCTGTGGGTCGGCGCGATGGTGGCCTACATGCTGATCCAGCCGCTCAACCGGCGTGCCCTGGCTTCCGGTTCGGCCGCCTGGCGGATCGCGCTGGCGGGCTGGCTGCCGGTGGTCGCGGTCGGCGTGCTGCAGACGGCCGCCCTGATGGCCGTACTGCACTGGGCGATCGGGCTCCAGATGGTCCGCGCGGCCGGGACGGTCGGGTTCCTGTTCCTGGTGGCGGCCTGCTTCGCGGCGATCGTGCAGTGGCTGAACGCGCGCTTCGGGGCGGCGGGGCGGATCCTGGTCCTCGCCCTGCTGATGCTCCAGCTGACGTCGGCGGGCGGCACGTATCCCGTGCAGACCAGCCCGGGCTTCTTCGCCGCGATCCACCCGTTCCTGCCGATGAGCTATGTCGTGGCGGCGCTGCGGCGGCTGATCACGGGCGGCGGCCTTGGACCGGTGTGGCAGGCCTGCGCCGTCCTGGCGGCGTTCACGGCGGGTGCCGTGGCGCTCACCGCGGTGTCGGCCCGGCGCCGCCAGGTGTGGACGCTGGACCGCCTGCATCCCGAGCTGAGCCTGTGAGGCCTCGATGACCTCCTCTTCCGTGCCCGCGGAGGCCGCCGTTCCTGTGAGAATCGGGACCATGGAAAGCAGCAGCACCACGGGCGGCAGCACACGCCGTGAGGCCACCCGGCAGAAGCTCTACGAGGCCGCCGTCACGCTCATCGCCGAGCAGGGCTTCTCGGCCACCACAGTGGACGAGATCGCCGAACGGGCGGGCGTCGCGAAGGGCACCGTCTACTACAACTTCGCGAGCAAGTCGGTTCTCTTCGAGGAGCTGCTGCGGCATGGCGTGGGTCTGCTCACCGCGTCCCTGCGGGACGCCGCCGAGCAGACCGCGCGGGAGGGCGGCAGCCGGGTCGACGCCCTGGACGCGATGGTCCGCGCGGGTCTCGTCTTCATCGACCGCTACCCGGCCTTCACCCAGCTCTACGTGGCGGAGCTGTGGCGTACCAACCGGGCCTGGCAGTCGACGCTGATGGTGGTCCGGCAGCAGGCCGTCGCGGTCGTCGAGGGCGTGCTGCGCGAGGGCGTGGAAAACGGCGAGTTCAGCGACGAGATCGACGTCCAGCTGACGGCGGCCGCCCTGGTCGGGATGGTGCTGGTGGCGGCGCTGGACTGGAAGTCCTTCCAGCCGGAGCGCTCCCTGGACGACGTCCACGCGGCTCTGTCCCGGCTGCTGCAGGGGCGGGTGAGCGGGAAGGGCTGAGCCCTTCCGGGACCGGCACGCGCGCGTGGCCGCGAGAAGGCCGCACGCGCGCGTGGCAGACGAAGGCGCCGGTCCACGGTGGCCCCCTCCCCCCCCGGCCGCCGGCGGACCGGCGCCGACCGCAAGCAGGCGCTGATAAACAAA
>NZ_JBHXLU010000132.1:0-29749 GCF_042720695.1 Streptomyces sp. NPDC058457
AGCGTGGAACCAGACCTCAGAACACTGGTCTGGGACACCCCGGTTTGACCCGAGTTATCCGCTTGAGCGGTGCGACCTCGTGTCGCACCCTGAAGGCGTACCGGAGCTGCATGACGATCACATTAGGCACATCGAACCCACGTCGTCACTGGGAACATGCGAGCGACCCGTCACCGTCACGAAGCAGGGTCTGGCTGCGCCGGAACGCCACCGCGACGCTCCGCGCCGCGACCACAGGTGAATCCCGGCAGCCGCGCACCGTCTGGGCTGAGGCGGGCGGCGAGTGCGGTACCGGTGGCCCAGCCGTACTCGCCGCCCGCCCGTCCGACTGGGCCGCCGTGATCCTCACGCCCCAGTCGATACCGATGGCCTCGCCCGTGCCGGGCTTCTCGACCGGGTCGGGGACGACCGGGAACGCGATGTGCCACTGACCGTTGCGACAGGTGACCCGGAACGTCTTCGCAGCGGGAAGCCGCGCACCCTTGCCCCGGGCGCTGAGGCGGAAACGGAACCAGCCGCAGCCGGGCACCTTGACCCGCGCCCACCGCCGGTTCAACCTCTGCACCACGACCGAGCGGCCCAATGACCTGCCTGCCCCTGGCGTTCAGCTTCGGGCTGCCGTCCGGCTCGAACTCCGGGACACGGCCGGTACCGACGGCCCTAAGGCCCTCGTGCACATGCTTACTGCGTCAGGACGGCTCACCAAAACCGGACGTGAAGCGAGCATTCTTGGCGTTGGCGAAGTCCTTCAGCGCCTGCTACTGCGCATCCGCGTTCCCAGCGGCCAGCCACTCATTGTCCCGCCGGGCCTCGGTGAGCCGGCGGCACTGCTCCGCGAAACCGGGCGCCGTCTCGCGGCCCGGCCTCCAGTGCCCGTGCTGCTCGACAGCCAGGTTCCAGACGTACCGGGCGTGCGCGCAGTGCAGAAGCATCTGCTCCGCCTGCGCGGGCGTCGGGTACATCCGAAAACATGCCATGCCGCGAACCCAGCCACCGCGTTCCCCACCCGCGCACACCATCGACCAACCGCACCCAAGTGAGTGACCACTCCCGCCTACTGACCCGACCGACCACCAGCCACCAGCCACCAGCTGCTCGACTCCCTGTCACCACCTCCTGTGCGAGGCCACCCTTTGCACCATGGGCGGCGACGCCGAATCGCCCCGACGGCGATTCGGTCTCTTCTGCCCCGCTTGGCGGGAGCGGGCATTCACCCCGGCCGTGAAGGACCGGGCACCCTGCCCGAGAGCAAGGTGGATGCGAGACTGGCCACCGGATGGCGGGAAGACGGCGCCGTGTGCACACGCACAGCGGCGGACACGGAGGCGGACGATGGACGAGGCAAGGGCGCGGGACGTACTGGCCGCGGCGGGTGTGCTGCCCGGTGCGGCGGCCGGCGCCTCGCTGCTCGCGCTGGGCGAGAACGCGGTGTTCGCCGCCGGGGACCTGGTGGTCAAGGTGGGCCGCGACGCCGAGCTCCTGGACCGGGCCCGGCGCGAGCTGGAGATCGCCGGGTGGCTGGCTGCGGCGGGCGTACCGGCCGTACGGGCCGCGGAGCCGAAGGCGCTGCTCGTCGAGGGCCACCCGGTGACCGTGTGGCACCGGCTGGCGGATCCGGTGCGGCCCGCCGAGCCGCGTGATCTGGCCGAACTGCTGCGGATCGTGCACGCACTGCCCGCTCCCCCCTTCGCGTTGCCGCCCCGCGAGCTGCTGGGTGGCGTGGAGCGATGGCTGCGGCTGGCCGGCGATGCGATCGACGCCGCCGACGCGGCGTACCTGCGGGAGCGCCGGGACGGCTTCGCGACGGCCGCGGCCGCACTGACGCCCCGTCTGACGCCGGGGCCGATCCACGGCGACGCGCTGCCCCGCAATGTGCACGTCGGCCCGGACGGGCCGGTCCTGGTGGACCTGGAGACCTTCTCGTCCGACCTGCGCGAGCACGACCTGGTGGTGATGGCCCTGTCCCGGGACCGGTACGGCCTGCCGGTCGAGGCGTACGACTCGTTCGTCGAGGCCTACGGGTGGGACGTGCGCGGGTGGGAGGGGTGCGGCGTGCTGCGCGGCGCCCGGGAGACGGCCAGCTGTGCGTGGGTCGCCCAGCACGCACCGAGCAACCCGAAAGCGCTGGCGGAGTTCGAGCGCAGGGTGGCGTCGCTACGGGAGGGCGACGAGTCGGTGCGCTGGTACTCCTTCTGAGCCGCAGCGCCCCCGAAGGGGCGCGGGGCTGTGTCAATTTGCGGCTCCGCCGCGTGGGCGCGACCAGCCACGACGGAGCCGCAGACGAACAATGACGCATCGCGGCACTTCCAGCTGAGCGGAACGCTCAAACGGCTTCGGCCAGCTCCCGCAGCGGCCAGGCCCCGTCCACCACCGCGTCGGCCTCCCCCTTGCGCCGCAGGAACTGCTCGAAGTCCGCAGCCCACTCCGCGTACCACTCCACCTGCCGCCGGTGCAGCTCCGCCGGACCCAGCGCCGCGATCTTCGGGTGCCGCTCGGCTATCGCGCGGGCGAGGCGCGCCGCGGCGAGGGCGTCGGCCGAGGCGTTGTGGGCGGCGGCGAGGGTGATGCCGTACTCGGCGCAGACCGCTTCCAGGTTCCGCTTGCCGCGGCGGTAGCGGTCGACCCGGCGGTCGATGGTGTACGGGTCGATGACCGGCGCGGGGTCGAGGCCGCCGAGGCGGTCGGAGAGGGACGGGAGTCCGTGCCGGCGCAGTTCCGCCGAGAGCAGGGTGAGGTCGAAGGTCGCGTTGTAGGCGACGACCGGGACTCCGGTCTTCCAGTAGCCCGTGAGGACGTCCGCGAGGGCGTCTGCGACCTGGTCGGCCGGCCTGCCCTCCGCCGCCGCCCGCTCGTTGCTGATGCCGTGCACCGCGACCGCGTCGGCCGGGATCTCCACGCCCGGATCCGCCAGCCACTCGCGGCGGCCCAGTTCCTGCCCGGCCCTGACCTCGATCACGGCCCCCGTGACGATCCGTGCCTCGCGCGGATCCGTACCCGTCGTCTCCAGGTCGAAGCCGATCAGGAGCTCCTGGTGCCAGCCCATGGGCGGCCCCCCTTCTTGGTGGTGCTTTCCCCCAGTGGTCTCCACCCTCGCATGCGCCACTGACAATCAGAGGACCGCGTTCCGCTTACCGGCGCATCACCGTCGCACACGCGTCACGACACCGGGCGCGAATCCGCCCAAGCCATCTCGAACTCCTCGCGGTACGTCGGGAAGAGTCCCGTTTCCACGGCATCGTCCGACTTGACCACCTTGCCGGCATTGCGGAGCACCAGCACCGGCGACTCCATGCCGCGCGCGCCGCGCAGATAGGACTGGACGACCGCGACACCGTCCGCGCCGTCGCCGTCGACCAGGTAGGCGGAGAAGCGGGGGGTGTCGTCGTACACCTGGATCTCGAAGGCGCCCGGGTCGCGCAGCCGGGAGCGGACCCGGCGCATGTGGAGGATGTTCATCTCGACGGAGCGGCCCAGTTCGCCCCGTTTCATCCCGAGTTCGCGTTCGCGGCGCTTGACCGCGCTGGAGGCGGGGTTGAGGAAGAGGAGCCGGACCCGGCAGCCGGTCTCGGCGAGGCGGACCAGGCGGCGGCCGGAGAAGTTCTGCACCAGCAGGTTGAGGCCGATGCCGATGGCGTCCAGGCGGCGGGCGCCGCCGAAGAGGTCCTCGGCCGGGAACTGGCGCATGAGGCGGACCCGGTCGGGGTGGACGGCGACGACGTCCGCGTAGCGGTCGCCGACGAGGTCCTCCACCGCGTCCACGGGAAGCCGGCGCGCGGAGGGCACGTCACCGCCCGCGCCGAGCATCTCCAGGAGCCGGGCGGAGGCGCGCTCGGCCTGGTCCAGGACGGCCCCGGACAGCGCCCGGTTGCGGGAGACGATGTTACGGGTCACCTCCAGCTCGTCCAGGGCGAGTTCGACGTCCCGGCGCTCGTCGAAGTACGGCTCGAAGCACGGCCAGTGCTGCACCATCAGCTCGCGCAGCTGGGGCAGGGTGAGGAAACTGAGCACGTTGTCGTCGGCGAGGTCGAGCAGATAGCCCTTGCGGCGGCTGACCTCGCGGACCGCGGCCGCCCGCTGGACCCACTCCTGGCCGGCCGGACCGGCCGCGGCGATCACCCACTCGTCGCCGTGGACGGGTTCGTAGATGGGCCGCAGCACGGCGGCCACGACCGCGCGCATCCGCTGTTCGACGAGGTTCAGCCAGATGTAGGCCCGGCCGGCCCGCTGGGCGCGCGTACGCACCTCCAGCCAGGCGTCGGCGTCCCACTCCAGCTCCGGCCCGATGGAGCCTGTGGCGTCCATCGGCCGGGCCAGGGACACCGCACCGGGCGGGACGTCTGTGGAGTTCCCCTCGTGACCCTCGTCACCAGGGGGCAGCTCCAGGCCTCCCGAGCCCACCCGTGCACCGCCTTCCGCTCCCCCGAGCTCTCCCTGTGCCAACGATCAAGGAAGGGTACTCCGGGAGCGGTCGGCGGTGCAGCCGGATGCACAGGTCGTTTCTCAACTACCGTTTCCGGGCTGTCCGTTCTGATCAGCAAGGGCGGCCGGAGTGAGCGGATTCATAGCGGTGACGTCACGCGGGGCGATGGAGAAGCCCTGCCAGTGGACCGGCATCGGCTGCTGGTCCTCGTCGCGCGCGATGTGATGGAAGCCGACGTTCACCCAGACCACGGGGTTGGTGAGGGTCTGCCCGTTCACGAACTTGTCGACGGTCTTGGGGTGACCGCTCGCGCAGCCCGGGTTGTTGCTGGCGAACTGCTCGCACTTGTCGTACTGGGTGAAGTAGACGTCGTGCGAAGTGAACGCGTGGCCCGGGTACTTGTTGCTGGCACCCTGGACGATCTCGTACGACCGGGCGTGCCCGTCCTTGTTCTTGCCGGCCGTGCTGACCACCCGCCACCAGCGCATGTTCTTGGCGTCGCCGGCGAGTTCCTTGGTGACGTCGGTGCGGGTGGTCTTGTTGCTGGGCGCCTCCTGGCCGTGCACGGGGGCGCTGACCTTCGAGTCGTACTGCTCGATGCGGCTCTTGGAGGAGCCGTCGAGGTCGAAGTCCAGCTTCCAGAACACGTTGTGGCTGTGGCTGGTGGCATAGGCGTGGGCGCCCGTGCCGATCGGCCAGCCGCGGCCGTCCCCGGCGTCGTAGTCGCCCGGCGAGAGGCTGCCGGTGGCGCCGACGTTCATGTTGATCGTGCCGTCGTCCTGGAACCGCCACTCGGTCATGTACTCGTACCAGCCGACCTTGTTGACGGTGTAGATCAGCAGGTCCTTGCCCTGCGCCTGGTACACCTTGTTGCCGGTGTCGGCCTGCATCCGGTACGCGTGGCCGCGCGAACGGGTGGTGGTGCACAGGCCGTTGACGTTGGGGTGGGCCGGGTCCCAGGCGTCGGGGACCTTGACGGTCTTGATGGTGCCGCCGGGACACTCGGCCGAGTCGAGCGGCACCAGGCCCTGAGCGAAGCCGAAGCCGGTCAGGTCGTCGTACTCGACGCTGCCGTCGTCGTAGGGGACGTCGATCTGGGCGAGGTGGGCGCTGGAGAGCACCTTGATGGGAGCCGGCTCGCCCTTGGGCTGGTAGGAGATGTGCTCCAGGACCAGTCCGGCCTTGCTGTCGTAGCGCCAGCACATCCGCCAGGTGGTACCGGTGGAGAGCTTCTGCTCGATGCGGTAGGCGGCGGAGCAGTCGGCGGCGGCCGCGGCGGCGGTCCGCTTGGGCTGGGCGACGGCGGGTCCGGCCGCGGTGGTGACGCCGGCGGCCAGCGCGGCCGCGGACAGGCCGACGGCGGCCGTCCTGCGGGCGCGGCGGATTCTGTTCGGGTGCATGACGAAGTGACTCCTGGTACGGGAGATGCAGGGTGGAAAGGTGAACGGAGCGGCCGGCTCAGCTGCCGAGCTTCACGACCTTGCGTGCGCTCAGGTCGACGATGAGCGACCTGGCATCGATCCACGGCCCGTTCTTGACCTTCGGGAAGAGCCGCACGCAGCGGTGTTCGCCGCACTTGTCGAGCGCGGCCGGCTGGGCGCCCGGAGTGGCGCGGTAGACCGCGCTGTTGAGCAGCAGCTGCTGTTCCGGGTCGGTCAGCTCCGTGCCCGTGGCGTCCTTGAAGTCCGCCTTGAGGCCGGCGCCGAGCGGGTCGGCGACGAGCAGCTTGAGTGCCTCGACGTTCTCGTCGTGGCTGAGCGGCGGCTGGACGCCCGTGCGGCTGATGGTCTGCTCGACCTTGCCGGTGTCGAGGTTGACGGTCCGGGTGACGAGGGTGTCGTCCCGGTAGTCGTAGAACGTCACGTCCGCGCGGCGCGGCGCGTTCGTGGCGTCCAGTTCGTCGGCGTCCGGCTCGGCGAGATCGACGCTGAGCCGCTCCGGGCCGCGTCGGCCCTCGACGTTCTCCCCGGCGCTGAACATCTGCTTGGTCAGAGCGAGTTGTTCGACGCGCTTGGTCTCGTCGTCGGTCAGCGGGTCGCTGCCCGTGCCCTTCTTCCCCTCGGCCGGCGCCTGTTCCACCACGCCCGGCTTGACGGCGTCCTGGCCCTGCCCCGCCTGCTGCGCGGCCGCCGCCGCGCTCCCGTCGCCACCTCCCGACTCGTTCGCCCCTGCCGTACCCGGCAGGGTGATCCCGACCATCACGGCGGTCCCCGCCACCGCCAGTCCCGCACCGGCCACCACCTTGCCCAGATGGCGGTGCACTATCTTGCGCACATCTTCCCCCTACTCCCCCTTGGTCACAGGGAGTACGTGTCTGCCCCACTGGTTCGGCACACATCGCCACATAAGCCACTGTGTGCTCTGGTCGCCGAGTAAGAGGGACGTAAGTCACGAGGGGTTCCATTACTTTCGGGCAGACTCATGACCAAGGCGCCCCCGGGCGCAGGACGCACCTGGAAGAGTCGACTTCATGCAGGTCTGGCCTGGAGAGGCATATCCGCTCGGCGCCACGTACGACGGCGCCGGGACCAACTTCGCGGTGTTCACGGAGGCCGCGGACCGAGTCGAGCTGTGTCTGCTGCACGACGACGGCTCGGAGACGGCGGTGGAACTGCGGGAGAGCGACGCCTTCGTCCGGCACGCGTACCTGCCGGGCGTGATGCCGGGGCAGCGTTACGGCTTCCGGGTGCACGGCCCGTACGACCCCGGGCGCGGACAGCGCTGCAACTCGGCGAAGCTGCTGCTCGACCCGTACGCGAAGGCGATCGGCGGATCGGTGCGCTGGGGCGAGGAGGTGTACGGCTACCACTTCGGCGACCCCGACAAGCGCAACGACCTGGACTCGGCGCCGCACACCATGACGTCGGTGGTGATCAACCCGTACTTCGACTGGGGCGACGACCGGCGGCCGCGCACCGAGTACCACCACACGGTGATCTACGAGGCCCATGTGAAGGGCCTGACCATGCGCCACCCGGGCCTGCCGGAGGAGCTGCGCGGCACCTACGCGGGCCTGGCCCACCCGGCCGTCGTCGAGCACCTGACGGCGCTGGGTGTCACGGCCCTGGAGCTGATGCCGGTCCACCAGTTCGTGAACGACCACCGGCTGGTCGACATGGACCTGAACAACTACTGGGGCTACAACACCATCGGCTTCTTCGCCCCGCACAACGCGTACGCCTCCTGGGGCGACCGCGGCCAGCAGGTGCTGGAGTTCAAGTCGGCGGTCCGGGCGCTGCACGAGGCCGGGATCGAGGTGATCCTCGACGTGGTCTACAACCACACCGCCGAGGGCAACCACCTGGGCCCGACGCTGTCCTTCCGGGGCCTGGACAACCCGTCGTACTACCGGCTGACGGACGACCCGCGCTACTACATGGACACCACCGGCACCGGCAACTCGCTGCTGATGCGGTCCCCGCACGTCCTCCAGATGATCATGGACTCGCTGCGGTACTGGGTCACCGAGATGCATGTCGACGGCTTCCGCTTCGACCTCGCGGCGACCCTGGCCCGGCAGTTCCACGAGGTGGACCGGCTTTCGTCGTTCTTCGACCTGGTGCAGCAGGACCCGGTCGTCTCCCAGGTGAAGCTGATCGCCGAGCCGTGGGACGTGGGCGAGGGCGGCTACCAGGTGGGCAACTTCCCGCCGCTGTGGACCGAGTGGAACGGCAAGTACCGGGACACCGTGCGCGACCTGTGGCGCGGCGAGCCGCGCGCACTGGCGGAGTTCGCGTCCCGGCTGACCGGCTCCTCCGACCTGTACCAGGACGACGGCCGCCGCCCGCTGGCCTCCATCAACTTCGTCACCTGCCACGACGGGTTCACCCTGCACGACCTCGTCTCGTACAACGAGAAGCACAACACGGCCAACGGCGAGGACAACCGCGACGGCGAGAGCCACAACCGCTCGTGGAACTGCGGGGTCGAGGGCCACACCGACGACCCCGCGATCCTCGAACTGCGCGACCGGCAGATGCGTAACTTCGTCGCCACGCTGATGCTGTCCCAGGGCGTTCCGATGCTCGGCCACGGCGACGAGTTCGCGCGCACCCAGCAGGGCAACAACA
Organism: Streptomyces sp. NPDC058457; assembly: GCF_042720695.1. Classification (NCBI taxonomy): domain Bacteria; kingdom Bacillati; phylum Actinomycetota; class Actinomycetes; order Kitasatosporales; family Streptomycetaceae; genus Streptomyces; species Streptomyces sp. NPDC058457. Next base: position 8,491 of record NZ_JBHXLU010000132.1, read on the forward strand.
ACGCGTACTGCCAGGACAACGAGGTGTCCTGGGTGGACTGGCCGTCCCCCGAGGACGACAGCGACCTGCTGGCCTTCACACGCGCGATGGCGCGGCTGCGCAAGGAGCACCCGGTCTTCCGGCGCCGCCGCTTCTTCCACGGCCGCCCCGTGGAGGGCACCCACGACGAACTCTCCGACATCGCCTGGTTCACCCCCGAAGGCCACGAGATGGCCCAGCGGGACTGGGACTCGGCCCAGGCCTCGGCCCTCACGGTCTTCCTGAACGGCAACGCGATCTCGGAACCGGGCAGCCGGGGGCAGCGGATCGCCGACGACTCGTTCCTGCTGATGTTCAACGCCTCGCCGGACCCGCTGGAGTTCCTGGTACCGGTGAACCACGGCCGGCAGTGGGAGGTGGTGGTCGACACGGCACAGGCGGAGCCGGTGCCGCCAGGGCCGAAGGTAGACGGCGGCGAACGCCTGACGTTGACGGGCCGCAGCTTGACTGTTCTGAAGAGGCCGGCATAAAGCGCCCCTTCAGGGGCGCGGGGAACTGCGCGATCAACCCCCACCGGGCCCGCACTGTGACACAAAAACAAACGAGACGGGTACATACGTCCGCATGACAGCCGAGCGAACTGCCCTCACCGTGCCGACAGCCACCTATCGACTACAGCTCCAGCCCAGCTTCCCCTTCTCGGCGGCTTCCTCGGCCGTGCCGTACCTGGCCTCGCTCGGCATCTCCCATCTCCACCTCTCCCCCGTCCTGGAGGCCGTCCCCGGCTCCACCCACGGCTACGACGTCGTGGACCACGCGCGCGTGCGTGAAGAACTCGGCGGCGAGGACGCGCTCCGCGCACTCGCCCGCACCGCACAGGCGCACGGTCTCGGTCTCGTCGCCGACATCGTGCCGAACCACATGGCCATGTCCCCCCGCCACAACCACGCCCTGTGGGAGGTCCTGCGGGAGGGCCCGAAGTCGCCGTACGCGCGCTGGTTCGACGTCGACTGGGAGGCACAGGGCGGCCGGCTGCTGGTGCCGGTGCTGGGCGGGCCGGTCGGCGAGGTGCTCGGGCAGCTGGTGGTCGACGGGGACGTACTGCGCTACCACGAACACGCCTTCCCGCTCCGCGCGGGCACCGCGGACCTGCCGCTGCCGGAGTTGCTGGACGCCCAGTGGTACCGCCCGGTGTGGTGGCGGCTGGCCCGTACCGAGCTGAACTACCGGCGGTTCTTCAGCATCTCGGAGCTGATCGGGGTGCGGGTGGAGGACCCGGAGGTGTTCGAGGCCACCCACGGCAAGATCCTCCAGCTGCTGCACGAGGGCGTGCTGGACGGGCTGCGCGTGGACCATCCCGACGGGCTCGCCGACCCCGACGGCTATCTCGCGCGGCTGCACGAGGCGACCGGCGGGCGCTGGACGGTCGTGGAGAAGATCCTGGCCGACGGCGAGCAGCTGCCGGCCGGCTGGCCGGTCGCGGGGACCACCGGGTACGACGCCCTGCGGCACGTGGACGGCCTGTTCACGGATCCCGCCGGCGCCGGTGAACTGCTGGGCCAGTACCGGAGGTTCGCGGCCCCGCAGACGGACCGGGGCGGCGACTGGGCGGCCACGGTGCGGCGGGCGGCGTACAAGGTGATCACGCACGAGCTGGCGGCCGAGACGGACCGGCTGACGCGGGTGGCCACGCGCGTGTGCGCGACGTCCCCGGATCCCGCCCTGCGCGACCGGGCGCCCTGGGCGCTGCGCACCGCGCTGCAGGAGCTGCTGGTGCGGATGCCGGTGTACCGGCCGTACGCCTCCGGTGACGTGTCCGCCGTGGTCACCGCGGAGGCCGCCGAGGAGGCCCGGCGGGCCTTCGTGGTGCCCGCGGAGGGCGGGGCGGTGGACGTGGTGCGCGGGCTGCTCCTGGCGGGGGACGGGCCGGGGCTCGCGGAGTTCCGGACGCGGTTCGCGCAGACCGCCTCGGCGCTGCGGGCCAAGTCCGTGGAGGACACCGCGTTCTACCGTTATGTGCCGCTGCTGTCGGCGACCGAGGTGGGCGGGGACCCGGGCAGCCCGGGCGTCTCCCCCGGCGCCTTTCACGCGTACTGCGCGCGCGTGCAGCGCGACTGGCCGCTCACCGGGACGGTGGTGACCACGCACGACACCAAGCGCAGCGCCGATGTGCGGGCCGCGCTGGCGGTGCTGACGGAGTGTCCGGAGCGCTGGGCGGACGTGCTGACCGAGGTGACCCTGGACGGGGAGGGGGTGCCGGACGCGCAGCTGGCCTGGGCGGCCTGGCAGACGGTGTTCGGGCTCGGTCCGGCGGACCCGGAGCGGGTGCGGGGGGCGCTGGTGAAGCATGTGCGGGAGGCGGGCCTGTACACGAGCTGGACGGAGCAGGAGCCGCCGTACGAAGAGGCGGTGGTCTCGTTCGTCGCGGCAGGTCCGTGCGGGGTGCCAGGTGAGCGCGTGGCGGCCTTCCGGGCCTCGCTGGCGGCGCACGTCCGGGCGAACGTGCTGGGGACGGCTCTGGTCCATCTGACGATGCCGGGGGTGCCGGACCTCTACCAGGGCACGGAGGGCGAGTACCGGGCGCTGGTGGACCCGGACAACCGGCGGCCGGTCTCCTTCCCGCCGGCACACCCGGGCGAGAAGGACGCGGTGACGGCGGCGGCGCTGCGGCTGCGGGCGCGGCGCCCGGACGTCTTCGGCGACGCGGCGACGTATGCGCCGCTGGCTGCCGAGGGGCCGGCCGCGGCGCACTGTCTCGCGTTCGCGCGCTCCGGGGAGGTGGTCACTGCGGTGACCCGGCTGTCGCTGCGGCTGGCCGCGGCGGGCGGCTGGCGGGACACGGTCCTGGCGCTGCCGCCGGGGCGGTGGGCCGATGTGCTGGCGCCGGGGCGGGAGTTCACGGGTCGCGCGCGCGTGGGCGAGCTTTTCGCGGGGCTGCCGGTGACGCTGCTGGAGCGGGTGGAAGCCGACAACTGACAGTGAAATTCACTCGTACGAGTGAATATGTGGCCGATCCGCCGGTTTGCTGAAACTCGCCGGGCGCGCACCGCGTCGGTTATCGGCGCGCGGAGCCGTTCCGCGCCCCGTAATGGCTTCGCACCCCCGACTGGCGCCAATCGCCCCTCCGGCCGTCGGTACACGCCTCCGGGCGCCCCCTGGAGCCTCCCCCGGGAGGTTCTTGACAGTTCACCTATGCCGTGCGGGACTGGGGAATGCGAAGCCGGGCGGACAAGTCGGGGGTGAGTCTCCTGCCGGAGCTGCGTTACCCCAGTGTTCCCGAACTCGTCGCAACCGCCCGGGCGTTGGCCGCTCACCGGCCCGGCCTGTGTACGTTGCGGCAGATCGGCCTCTCCCGCGCGGGCAGACCGCTGCACCTGCTGTCCGTCGGGCACGCCCGGCGGGCGGTGCTGGTGGTCGCGGGCGCGCACGCCAACGAACCGACGGGGGGCGGCACCCTCCAGCTACTGGCCGAACGGGTGCTGCACGAGCGGGACCTGCGGGCGGAGAACTCCTGGCACTTCCTGCTGTGCGCGGACCCGGACGGGGCGAGCCTGCACGTCACCCCGGCCCCGCGCAGCCTGCTCGACTACCACCTCGGCTTCTACCGGCCGGCGGGCCCGGAGCAGCCGGAGTGGTCGCCGTCGGTGCTGCCCCCGGACCGGCTGCCGCCCGAGACCGTGGCCCTGCTCGGGGTGATCGACGAGCTGCGCCCCTACCTCCAGGTGACCCTGCACGGCACCGATCTGGGCGGCAGTTGGGTCCAGTTGACGAGGGACGTGCCAGGGCTCGCCGAGCCGTTCGCCAAGTCCGCGGCCGAGCTGCACATTCCGGTGGAGACGGGCGCCTCGGACGCCGCGGGCTGGCCGGCCTCCGGACCCGGGGTGCGGGTGATGCCCGGTCCGGAGACGGGGGTGGCCTACCCGAGCATGCCGGACGACGCGCGGCACAGCACCTGGTACCACGCGCACCGCTACGGCGGTCTGACGGCCGTGGTCGAGGTGCCGATGTGGGCGAGCGACCTGGTCGACGACCCGGCGCCGCACCCGGCGCCGGCGGCGGCGATGCGCCGGCTGGCGCGCCGGCTGCTGCGGGACTCGCGGGAGGTGGAGCGGGTACTGGCCGAGGTGCTGCCCCGGCTGGACGGCCTGAGCGGCCTGGACGGGCCGCTGCTGCGGGCGGCCCGCTGGGCTCTGGGGCTGATCCCCGGGCTGGCCGAGGACTGGATCCAGCGGCCGCCGGTCGACACCACGATGGCGTACGTCGGCAGTGTGGACGCCTTCGGGCGGCGGCTGCCGTTGCGGGCCGCGTCGATGCTGCTGCGGGTGCTGCGGGAGGCGGACGACCGCGCGGCGCCTCTGCTGGAGGAGCTGGTGGCCTCCTGGTGCGAGGCCTACGGCGAGCGTTTCCGGGCCCGGTGGGTGCCGCTGGAGCGCCAGGTGGAGCACCAGTCCCGGACGGTGCTGGCGGCCGCACAGCACGCGCGTGAGCAGGCGGCGTGAGGTCCGGGGCGGGTCCCGCGGGCCGCACGCCGCCCGCGGGGCCGGCCGGTCAGCCGTCGAGGGCGAAGACCGGGCCCGTCAGGGCCGCCAGCCGGCAGGAGTTCGAGAACGTCTCGCGGTACTCGATCGGCCGGCCGTTCCACTGCCCGCGCGCCTGGGCGGTCACCGGGGCGTAGACCATCGGGCACATCGCGTCCTTGGCCGGGGTGACGCGGGCGATGTCACCGCCCACCGCGTCGAGTTCGGCGCAGGCCTCGGCCGCGCGGGAGTGCCCCTGGGGCGGGTCGCACAGCAGCAGCGTGCCGCGCGTGTCGCTGGAGTGGCTGTCGCCCTTGGTGACGGTCAGGTACAGGTAGTCGCCGTCACGCGCCACGCCCGGCGCGGCCTGGGCCGGTCCGGCGGCGAGAAGGGCGGCGGCCACCAGCAGGGCACCGCCGGCGGCTGTCGCTTTGCTGAGATGCGTCATTCCCCGTGCATCGGCACGGCGGGCTCGGTCCCCCAGCCCGGCTCACCCGATCGAGCACGCACGCGCGCGTGGCGGTGCGCCAGTTCGAAGGCGCTCAGGACCACGCGTGTCTGGTACTCGGCCTGCCGTGCGACCGGGATCCAGCGCGCGCCGAGGGTGTCGTGGTAGTCCGCGCACCAGGTGTCGATCAGCCGGTCCAGGTCGGGCAGGGCCGCGGCGGGGTCATGGCCGGTGCTGCGCAGGAGCTGGTGCAGCAGCCCGGCGGTGCGCAGGGCCAGCCGGCGCCCGGCGATGCGCAGGGCGGCCAGGTGGGCGGAGCTGAGCGGGGGCAGCGGGCGGGCGCTGCCGGCGTCCGTGTCGGGGTCCCAGGCGTCGGCGAGGCCGGGGCAGACCAGCAGGTAGTCGTCGACCGGCGCGAGCAGCCGGGCCGCGTCCGGCGCCGCGGACAGCTGCGGCCGTACCCGGGCCAGGACGCCGTCCAGGAGCTCCGTGTCGCGCCGCAGGGTCCGGCTGACGGCGCGCAGCGCCGCGTCCCGGTCGGCGGGCGGTGTGCCGTCCTGGACTGCGGCCACGCCCCACATGGGCGCCTCGACGATGGCGGTGACGGTGCCGTACCGGTACGGGTGGAACCAGGTGGACTCGACGGCGGCCTCGGTGATGGCGGCCGCCAGGTCGCCCCGGCGGGGCGGCGGGACACGGTAGACGGCCGGGCCCAGGGTGGGCCAGTACAGGGTGTCGTAGGCGCCGAGTTCGCGGGGGATGCCGAGCCGGGTCGCGGTGTGCGCGAGGCGCCGGTCGAGGCCCGGCAGTTCGCGGGTCAGCTCGACGAAACCGCCGCCGACGTCGACGCCGTGCAGTGAGCACTGGAGGAACGGCCGCAGCTCGTCCTGGAGGTCGAGCAGCGCCCGGGTCTCGGGCAGCGCGGCCGCGTCCGCCCCGTCGGGCAGCCACTCGGGCTGCTCCAGGAAGCCGGGCCGGAAGAAGTTCCGGAAGTAGTGGCCCAGGGTGTACGGCCCGGCCAGCCAGCCCTCGTTGCGGCGTGAGCCGTCGGGGTCCAGGCACAGCAGCAGGTTCCAGGTGACGTCGGCGTCCTCGGTGAGCCTCGGGTCGGCGAGGACCCGGTCGGCGAGGCGCAGCACGGTGGCACCGCCGACGGGTTCGTTGGCGTGCGGGCCTGCGACGACGAGGACGTGCCGGGCGCCGTGACCGATGGAAAGCAGCCACATCGGGGTGCCAGCACGGGAGACACCTGCCCTGCGCAGCCGGGCGTCCCGGGGGCGGTCGGCGACCAGCGCGGCCGCCCGCGAGGCGAGCTCGTCCACGGACGGGTAGCGGAGGAGGGGCGGCAGGTCACACCTCCACAATGCGGTGCCGTCGGTTCACATGGTGTGCATGGCGTACGCACAGTCAGTCACGACTTGAGGGGTACGTCAACACCACGACGGACAAACACTTTTCGGCCACCGGGCAGGACAGTTCAGGTGGCGGGGGACCGGCCCGGGGTTCAGTCGCTCGCGAGCCGGAAGAACATCCGGCCGAAGCCGACCTGGTCGCCCTCGCGGACGACGGCGGCGCCGGTCACCCGGCGGCCGTTCACGGTCGTGCCGTTGGTGGAGCCTAGGTCCCGCAGGACCCACAGGCCGCCCTGGTGGCGCAGTTCGGCGTGCACCCGCGAGACCGTCTCGTGGTTGAGCCGCAGCCCGCTGGCGGGGTCGCGGCCGATGCGCAGCGGGTGGCCGCCCGCCGGGTGCGGCAGCAGCAGCTTGGGCAGCCGCTCGGCCTGCCAGGCCCGGCGCAGCCGTACGGTGAAGCCGGAGACGGCCTCGACGGTGCCGAAGAGCACGCGCGCGAAGCGGCTCTCCTGGGGCAGGTCGGCGGTGAGCGCGGCGAGTTCGTCGGCGCGGCGGGCGGCGAGCGCCAGTTCCATACGGCGCACGAACGTGTCGTGCGACAGCCGTCCCATGGCGACGCCGTCACGCAGCATGCTCAGCGCCTTGTCACGCTCCGCGTCGGACAGCCGCGCGGGGTAGGTGTGGAACTCGAAGGACGACGTCACGCTGCCGATTCTGGGTCAGTGAACCCCGGGTGTCCAGAAAACGGGGAAACGGCCGTCACCCGCGCGTACGTCCGGCGACACCCGCCCGGAAAGCCGGGATTCAAAAGCGGACTGATCGCTTTCGCGGCACGATGGACGGACTACCTCACGATGAGCCAGACGAAGGGGACCGTCCGTGCAGTTCGAGGTGTGGGCACCGCAGGCAGACCGTGTGACGCTCCATTGCGACGGCACCACGCGGGCGTTGGAGCGCGCCCCGGAGCGGCCCGGCTGGTGGACCGGGGAGGCGGACGCCGAGGACGGCACACGGTACGGGTTCGCCCTGGACGACGGCCCTGTGCTGCCCGACCCGCGCTCGCGCCGCCAGCCGGACGGCCCGGACGGGCTCAGCGCGGTCGTCGACCACCGGCGCCACGAGTGGCGTACCGCCTGGCAGGGGCGCGCACTGCCGGGCGCGGTGCTCTACGAGCTGCACGTGGGCACGTACACCCCGGAGGGCACCCTGGACGCGGCCGCCGCCCGCCTCGGCCATCTGCGGGAACTGGGCGTCACGCATGTGGAGTTGATGCCGCTGTGCCCGTTCCCCGGCCGGCACGGCTGGGGGTACGAGGGGGTGTCGCTGTGGGCGGTGCACGAGCCGTACGGCGGCCCCGAGGCACTGAAACGGTTTGTCGACCGGGCCCACGAACTCGGCCTCGGCGTCGTCCTGGACGTCGTGCACAACCACCTCGGCCCGTCCGGCAACTACCTGCCCGCGTTCGGGCCGTACTTCACGGAGACCCACCAGACACCCTGGGGCTCCGCGGTGAACCTGGACGCTCCCGGGTCGGACGAGGTGCGCGCGTATCTGCTGGGCAGCGCGCTGGCCTGGCTGCGGGACTACCTGATCGACGGGCTGCGCCTGGACGCGGTGCACACGCTGCGGGACACGCGCGCGTGCCACTTCCTGGAGGAGCTGTCGACGGCCGTGGCCGCTCTGGCGGCCGAGTCCGGCCGGCCGCTGTTCCTCGTCGGCGAGTCCGACCTGAACGACCCGCGGGTCATCACCCCGCGCGCGGAGCACGGGTTCGGCCTGGACGCACAGTGGAACGACGACTTCCACCACGCCCTGCACGCCGCGCTGACCGGCGAGTCCCAGGGCTACTACGCCGACTTCGCCCGCGCCCCGCTCGCCGCCCTCGCCAAGACGCTCACCGGCGGCTACTTCCACGACGGCACGTACTCCGGCTTCCGCGGCCGCCGGCACGGCCGCCCGCTGGACCGCGCGCGGGTGGCCGGGCACCGGCTGCTCGGCTACACCCAGACCCACGACCAGGTCGGCAACCGTGCCCAGGGCGACCGGCTTTCGGCGGCCCTCTCCCCCGGCCTGCTGGCCTGTGCCGCCACCCTGGCCCTGACCGCGCCCTTCACGCCGATGCTGTTCATGGGCGAGGAGTGGGCGGCCGGCTCCCCCTGGCAGTTCTTCACCGACCACACGGACCCGGATCTGGCGGAGGCCGTGCGACGCGGCAGGCGGCGGGAGTTCGCGGCGCACGGGTGGGCCGAGGAGGACGTACCCGACCCGCAGGACCCGGCGACCCGGGAGCGGTCCTGTCTGGACTGGTCGGAGCCGGCCCGCGAGCCGCACGCGCGCGTACTGGCCTGGTACCGCCGGCTGATCGCGCTGCGCCGCGAGCAGCCGGACCTCACCGATCCCGATCTCGCCGACACCAAGGTGGCGTACGACGAGACGGCACGCTGGCTGGCGTTCCGGCGCGGGGACGTGCGGGTGGCAGTGAACCTGGGCAGCGAACCCGCCGCGATCCCGCTCGGCACCGGGAAGGCGGAGGTCCTGGCCGCCTGGGACACCGTGGCGGCGCCGGACACGGACGGGGTGCTGCGGGTGCCGGGCGAGTCGTGCGTGGTGCTGACCCAGGCCTGAGCAACGGCCGTTCCGCTCCAGCCCGCTGCCGTCGGAGCGCAGCCCCCGCTGCAGCCCGCTGTCTTCGGAGCGCAGCCCCCGCTAAGGCTCCTCGTCGTCCTCGGTGTCCTCGCGCAGTTCCGTCACCCGCTCCAGCAGGATCGCCTCCCAGGCGCGCCGGAGTCGGGTGCGCAGCAGCGGCAGGGGGCTCTCGTCGCGGCCTTCGAGGCGGTCGGTGAGGCGGATGACGGTGTCGCAGCGGGCCAGCCACAGGCCGCGCAGGCAGGGGCGGGCGCCGTAGCCGGCGAGGGTGGCCGCGCGGACGGCCGCGCCGGAGCCGACCGCGAGGGCGAGCCCGGCGATGTCCTCGGCGGGGTCGCCCACCGCCGTGCCGGTCCAGTCGAGGACGCCGCGCACCCTGCCGTCGGCGCTGACCACCAGGTGCTCGCCCATGAGGTCGTGGTGGGCCAGCACGGCGGTACCGGGCTGGGCGGCGAGCTGGGCGGCGCCCGGCGGGGTCAGCTGGAGCAGCCGGGCGGGGTCGAACTCGTCGGCGGCGGCAAGGCGTTGGGCGGCGGTCACGGCCATGCGGCGCAGCGCCTCCAGGGAACGCGGCGGGGTGCGCGGCACGCCGAGCGTCTCGGCCTGCTGTACCGGCACCTCGCGCAGCCCGGTGAGCAGCCCGGCCAGGTCCGCCTCGCCGACCGCGGAGATGTCGTGCTCCTCGGCCGTACCCCCGGGAATCACGGTGTCCAGCGTGTACGTCAGCCCCGGCGCCCACTCGCCGTGTGCGACGCTGGCCGGGACGGCGACGGGCAGGTGCGGCCGGACCAGGTCGCGCAGGCGCAGTTCGCGGCGCTGGCGGACGGCGGCGTCCCGGTCGGGGGCGAGGCGCAGCACATGGCGGGTGCCGACCCACCAGGTGAAATGCGCACCGGCCGCCGCGACGGGCCGCACCTCGGGGCCCTGGGTTGCGCCCGCGCCCTCCTTGAGCAGCGAGCGGACCAGTCGGCGGACGGTGTCCGCGGTGGGAGTCGGTGCCTGGGTCATGGATCGCGCCGTTGCCGTTCGGGATGGGTAGGGGCGAGCGGGTGGTTCCGGGGCCGGGTCGGTCAGCCCACGACGACCATCTCGCGGGTGGTGTTGTTGAAACGACGGCCACCGTCCCCGGTCACCGTGACGATGTCCTCGATCCGTACCCCGAAGCGGCCGGGCAGATAGATGCCGGGCTCCACGGAGAAGCACATCCCGGGCACGAGCGGCTGCTCCTCGCCCTCGATCATGTACGGCGGCTCGTGCGTGGTGACGCCGATGCCGTGGCCGGTGCGGTGGATGAAGAACGCGCCGTACCCGGCGCCGGTGATGACCGCCCGGGCGGCCCGGTCCACCTCCTGGCAGGCGGCGCCGGGGCGGACGGCCCGGAAGCCGGCCTCCTGGGCGGCGCGCACGATGTCGTGCACCTCGCGCTCCTCGGCGGTCGGCGGGCCCACGTGCACGGTGCGGGTGGTGTCGGAGCCGTAGCCGTCCTTGAGGCCGCCGAAGTCGAGGACGACCATGTCGCCGTCCTGGATGACCCGGTCGCCGACCTCGTGATGCGGGTTGGCGCCGTTGGGTCCTGAGCCGACGATGGTGAAGTCGACCTGGTCGTGGCCGAAGCGGCGCAGCAGGTCGGCGAGGTCGTGGCCGACGTCGGACTCGCGGCGGCCGGCGAAGGGAACCTTGCGGATCTCCTCGAACGTCGCGTCGGCAGCCGCTCCGGCGGCGGCGAGGAGTTCGAGCTCGGCCGTGTCCTTCACGGCGCGGAGCATGGGCAGCGCGTCGGTGAGGGAGGCGTAGGACGTGTCGGGGAGTGTCTTCTGCAGGCCCAGCAGGTGCATGGCCCACGCGTTGTCGCTGATACCGAACCGGCCGGACTTGTCGAGCAGGTCGGCGGTCACCGCGTAGGGGTCCGTGCCGTCGGTCCAGTCCCGCAGGGAGAGCACGGCCGCGCCGTCGGCCTTCTCGGCGTCGGGAGCCTCGAGGGTGGGGACGATCAGGACGGGGTCCCTGCCGGGGGCCAGGACGAGGAGGGTGAGCCGTTCGGTGACCGCGGTGGGGGTGTAGCCGGTGAGCCACACCATGTCGGGGCCGGGGGCGATCAGGAGGCCGGCGAGGCCGGCGTCCGCCGCGGAGTGCGCTGCGCGCGTCATGCGGGACTTGTAGTCGGCGGCGGTGAAGGGGGCGGCGGGGGTGGTGCCGGTCATCCGGGGCCTCCTTGCGCGGGTGACGGGGCTGTACTGGTCTCGGCATGCATCCTGCCCGGAGAGAAAGGGCCGCGCGAGCCGGTTTGCGCGGAAGCGCCGTTGCGTGTTCCGGCTGCGTGGCGGGTGCGGCTGCGTTGTGGCTGGTCGCGCAGTTCCCCGCGCCCCTTTGGGCGCGTCCGTGCGGGTGTTCTCAAGTGACGACGCCCGGCACCACCGTCAGCTGCTGGTAGCCCCCGCTCGCGTGCCGGACGGTGAGCTTGGCCTCCTTGCCCGGGTGGGCGTGGGCCACCGCCCGGACCAGGTCGGCCGCGCTGTCGATCCGGCGGTCGCCGAGCTGGAGCAGTACGTCGCCGCGCACCAGCCCCGCCGTGTAGCCGGGCCCCGGCACATGGACGCCCACCACCAGCGCGCCCACCTTGTCGGCATCCACGGCCTCCACGCCCAGGGTCGCGGCGGGCGTCGGCGAGGGTGTGGCCGGGGGTGCGGGGCTCGGTGTCGGCGGCGCGGCCTGCTGCCGTAGTTCGGCCAGTCTGCTCATGCCGATCACGGTGGCGCCCACCGTGCCCAGCCCGACCCCGGACAGCACCAGGACCGTGCCGACGAACGATCCGAACAACAGGGTCCTGATCCGGCGGCCGCGGCGGCGCGCCGCGTGCGGTCGCCGGGCCGGGTCGGGTGGGGGGCTGTCCCCGCGTTCCTGGCCGGGGATCGGCTTGGGACGCAATGCGGTCTGTTCCATGGTTCGCCTCCACCCCGAGCCCTACCCGGCGCACGCGGGCGCGACGAGACACGAACGAGTGAGACTGACCCTGGGTCAGCCGCGGGAAGCATCAGCCCCCACCTGCACCATGGGCACCGTCGAGAAGGCTCGCCACCAGGTCCGCCGCCGCTCCCGTGGGTGTCCCGCCGTACACCAGTTCCACCCGGTGGACGAGGCGCGGTGCGGTGACGGGGACGGCGACCGTGCCGGGGACGCCGGTGGCCGTGCGCAGGGGCAGCAGGGTGAGGCCGTGGCCGGCGGCGGTCAGGGCGGTGAGGGTGCGGACGTCGGAGCCGTCGTAGCGCAGGGCCGGGCGGAAGGCACCGCCGCCGGTCGCGGTGCGCAGCCGGCTCAGGGGCGGGGCCGCGTCGGGGGCGTCGAGCCAGCGGGCGTCGGCGAGGTCCGCGAGGCGCAGGCCGGGGCGGCGGGCGAGTGGATGCCCGGCGGGCAGCAGGACGGCGACGGGCTCCTCGCCTACCCCGTGCGTGCTCAGGGGGGCCACGTCGGGCAGCCGCAGCGGGTCGCTGGGTGCGGCGAGGCCGTCGAGCAGACCCAGGTCGGCGGTGCCGGTGGCGACGGAGGCCGGGATCCCGTCGCGGGGCAGGACGCGCAGGGTGACGCCGGCGGCGGGGAGCGCGGCGAGGACGGCGGGGCCGAGTGCGGTCGGGGTGGCGGCGAGGGTCAGGCCCGGCGCGGGTGCGGCGGCCATCCGTACGACGTCCGCACGGGCCGCCTCCAGGCGCAGCAGCAGCGGCCCGGCGTGTTCCAGGAGCCGTTCGCCGGCCGCGGTCGGGGACACCGGGCGGCGGGTGAGCAGGGGGGTGCCGAGGTCCTGTTCGAGGGCGGCGATGTGCTGGGAGACCGCGGACTGGGTGTATCCGAGCTCGCGCGCGGCCTCCGAGAAGGAGGCGAGGCGGGCCACGGTGACGTACGTGCGCAGGAGGTGCGGGTCCATGCCGCACAGGATCGCATCAGTGATGCTTATCGAGAGTCCGTCAATCATCGTTGGACGTGAACCGGAGCGGGCGCCCAGGATGAGCCCATGACGAACTCCGCAGCCCGGACCGCCAGGATCGCCCTGGTCGGGGACCGCTCCCCCAACGTCGTGTCGCACACCCGGATCCCGCTTCTGCTGGACGCGCTCGCCGAGCGCGACCGGCTGGTGCTCGACGCCTACTGGATCCCTTCCGAGGACGCCGAGGCCGCGGACGCGGTGCACGGCTTCGACGCGGTGTGGGTGCTGCCGGGCAGCCCGTACCGCAGCGAGGCGGGTGTGCTGCGGGCGATCCGCACCGCCCGTGAGGAGGGCATCCCCTTCCTGGGCACCTGCGGGGGCTTCCAGCACGCGCTCCTGGAGTACGCCCGTGACGTCTGCGGCCTGACCCGGGTCGCGCACGCCGAGAACGACCCCGACGCCGAGGATCTCCTCATCGAGCCGCTGGCCTGTTCGCTGGTGGGTCACGAGGCCGCGGTGCGCGTCGAGCCGGGCACACTGGCCGAGTCGGCGATCGGCTCGGGGCGCACGGTCGAGCGCTATTTCTGCTCGTACGGCCCCTCCCGGCACCTCGACACCCTGCGCGCGCACGGGCTGCGGCTGTCGGGACACGACGAGGACGGCCATGTCCGCGTCGCCGAACTGCCCGGCCATCCCTTCTTCCTGGCCACGCTCTTCCAGCCGGAGCTGTCGGGTGACGGCTCGCGTCCGCATCCGGTCATCCGGGCGCTGGCCCGGGCGGCCGTCGCGCATGCCACGGAGCGGGTGCGCGCATCGGTGTGAGGCCGGGGCTGCTCGGCTCCCCGCCCGTGGCCGGAGGCCGTTGTCAGTGGCGGCTGTTACGTTCTGTGACATGACCGATGACTGCCTGCGGCTGCTCCGGCAGCACCACCGCCTGGCCGAACTGGCGGCGTTCCCTTTCAACTTCGACCTGGCCCGGGCCGCCGACGGCCATGTCGAGCCGGTGCGCCTCGCCTCCGGCGGCTCGCTGGAGGCGGTGGCCGGCTGCGACACCGGCGGCACGTATTTCGTGTGCGCGGACGGCTCGTTGCTGTACGCGGACTCGGAGGGCTCGGCCGGGATCATGGGCTCGTCCGTGGACGAGGCACTGGAGGTCGTGATCGGCCTGCCGGGCTGGCGTGACCACCTGTCCCTGTCTCCGGCGGACGGCGAGGAGAAGATCCTCGCCCGCGTGGCCGAGATCGAGGAGGAGATCCGCGAGTACCACGGCATCGACGCCGAACGCGCCGAACTCCGCGCCGCCCTGGGCCTGCCCGAACGCTCCCCCGTAGAACTGCTCGGCATGCTGCACACGGCCCTGCTGCGCACCGAGCCCGACTTCCTCCTGCTGAACGCGGACGAGGGCTGCGCCTACGACCTGCTCGACCCGCACCCCCGGCCGCCCCTGTGGGAATCGGTACGGCACGAGGTGCCCGGCGACCCGGCCGCCGAGCCGCTGTCCACCTGGACCCGGCTGGCGGCCGAGCAGGGAATGACCGAGCTCGCCCGGGTGGCGCTGATCCGCCGGCTGGACGACATATACCTGGACCAGGGCCTGCTGCTGCGGCCCGGCAGCAGAAAGGAACTCGACCTGTCGCCGCTGCTCTGGCTGGCCGGGGAGTTCGAGCGGCTGGGCGACCTGCCGCAGGCCGGCCGCGCCCGGCGGCTGCACAGCACCCTCCAGTAGGAGCCCGGTCCGGACGAGCCCCGTCGGCCGAGCCGTCGACCGCCCGCTCAGCCGAGTGGAAGCGCCGGGGCGAGCGGTGGGCGGTCCGGGAGGAAGCCGTGGGCCCGGCGGGCGAGGTGGTCCGCCTGGTAGCGGTCCACACGCCGATGCCAGTTCAGGATGCCGGCCATCCAGTTCTGCAGGTCGTGCACATAGGCGTCCATGGCCTCGCGCCCCTCGGCCGGCAGCTCGAAGTCGTCGTACACGACCGGGAGTTCGTTGGCGACGACATGTTCGAACTGCTGCATCCGCTGGGTCGTCAGGTCGTGTACGACGTGCAGTGCGGTCGGGTAGTCGACGCCGAAGAAGTTCTGGACGACGAGGACGGCGTTGTGCAGCTCGCCCTCGTACTGGATCTCCTTCTGGTAGGAGAAGACGTCGTTGACGAGCATGCCGTAGTCGATGGCGGCGTTCTCCAGGGAGCGCACCGGGCCGCTTCGGTACACCTCCGCGGGGATCGCGGGGCCGTGACCGCGGCGGGCCAGGCTCAGGGTGAGGTCGGAGCCGAAGGTGGCCCGGCGCATCTCCAGGTAGTCGATCGGGTCGGGGATGCGGTGCTGGAGCTGGTTGGACATCTCCCAGAGCCAGCTCTCGGTCATCCTGTCGACGGACTGCTTGAGAGCGAGCCGGTCCCCGGGGTTCATCCCGGCGGTCGTGCGGGCCCACAGGTCGGTCAGGCCGCGTTCCATGCCGGTGGCCGGCACGGGCACGGGCTCGTCGGCGAGCGGCATACAGGCCGAGAGGCGGGCCGTGGCGTGCCGGGCGCCGGCCAGGTCGCGCCGGGTGCCGAAGCAGAGGGGGTAGTAGTCGTCGGCATAGGTGCCCCAGGCCAGCCACTGGGCGCTGAGGTCGAGTTCCTCGGGGGTGGCGTCGGGGTCGAGGCCTGCGGAGCAGAGCACGAGGTCGGAGGCGGCGAGCCGGTCCTCGTCCCAGACGCCCTCGGACAGCATGCCGGTGCCGTGCATCCAGGCGGTCAGCCGGGGCCGGGCGGCGTCGAGGTCCGGGTTGACCTCGACCTCGTACGGCATGTGGAAGTCGGGCAGGAGGGAGGGGCCGACCTGCTGGAAGGGCACATGGGAGTAGGCGCGCAAGCGCTCCGCGGCGGCCGCGGCCAGTAGGGCACCGACGTCCGCGGCGGAGGTGCCGGGGCCGGTGAGCTGCTGCCAGGGGGAGGACGGGAGGGCGCCCCGGTTCATGTAGCGGCTGGAGCGCAGGTGCCACTCGTGGCCGCCGGACTGCCAGTCCTGCAGGCCCTTGGTGTAGGCGGCGACCGCCGCGGTCTGGTCGGGGGTGAGGCCCTTCTCCACGGCGAGGGCGGGGACTTCGGTGAGGGCGGTGTGCTCGAACTGGTGGAGGCGGGAGGTGAGGATGTCGTTGACCGCGTCGGCGGCCTGCTGCGTGGTGCAGTCGAAGAAGGTCTCCAGGACGAGCACGCCGTTGCTGTTCTCGCCCTCGTCCTCCACCTCGCGCTGGTAGGAGAACAGGTCGTTGCGCAGATGGACGGCGTCGGCGAAGGTCTCCATCAGCACCCTGAGCGGCCGCGAGCCGGCGGCGACCGCGGGCACCTCGGCCGTCGCGTACTCGACGAGCCCTGCGGACCAGGGGGCGCCGCCCACCTTGCGGCGCATCTCGATGTACTCGACGGGGTTGGCGATCCGCCCCTCGTTGATGTTGGACAGCTCCCACATCGACTCGTTCAGCAGGTGCTCGGTGGCGACCGAGAAGCGGCGGCGCCAGTCGACGGACATCGACGGCACCGTGCGCGCCCACAGGTCGGCGAGGCCCGCCTCGACCGGGTTCTGCGGCTCCGGCACGGGCGTCGTCAGGTCGAGCGGCATGAACAGCGGGAGCCGGTCGAGATGGGCCTTGCCCGCGGCGCGGTCCTGGGTGCGCTTGTACATGTCGAGGAAGTGGTCGTCGAAGAAGAACACCCACACGTACCAGTCGGTGATCAGCGAGAGGGCGGGGCCGTCGCAGTCGGGGTGGGTGTAGCTGCAGAGCAGGCCGTAGTCGTGTGCCTCCAGGTCGGCCTGGGTCCAGATCCCGGAGCCCTCCAGCATGCCCATCTCGCGGGCCCACTCGGTGGAATGGGCCCGGGCCTCCTCCAGATGCGGGTTGAGCCGCGCGGGATACGGCATGTAGAAGTGCGGGAGTTCGAACGGCTGCGTCATGGCCCGGGCCCTACCCGCGCGCCACAAAGGCCATCCGCCCCGCGGCACATGATCACACCATCGCGTGAACCGAGGCGGAATCCGGGAACTCCGGCCGTTCCTTGTGGCGTTCGACGGCCGTCAAGGACTCAGGGCGGACAAGCCTTCACACCAGTTGTGCACGCCCTGAGCGCGGGCGCCGCCCGTCCGGTAGCCGGCCGGCCCCGCCGGGAGCCTCGTCCCGAGCTTCGTCAACGGGCTCAAGTCGTCGCTGATGTACCTGGGTTGACCTGGATAAGGGCATGGGTACCGGCCGTGCGCCAGCGCTCTGCCTCGGCCGCGTCCAGGGCCGCCTCGGTGTCCGCGGAGAGCCCGGTGACGACATCGGACTTGAGGGTGCGCAGCGCGGCCACCGGGCCCGGGAACCAGTCGGTGACGTCGGTGAAGGGGGTGGTCGGCGGCCAGAGCCGGTCGCCCACCAGACGGCGGTAGTTGAGGTCGCCCTTGAAGATCGTCAGGGCGGCGGAGGCGAACTCGGCGCGCAGGTCGCCGGGCATCTCGGCGTACGGCAGCGGGGCACAGGAGAAGGGGTGGGCGCGCACGGCGAGGCGGCCGTCGGCCATCGCCGACCAGAGGGTACGGCCGTATCCGGCGGCGGCGCCCGGGGCGGCGGTGAGCCTGCGCAGGGCGTCGAGCACGTCGGCGGTGGTGGCGTCGGAGACGTAGTACGGGTAGGGCTTGATGTGCAGGACCGCGCGTGCGATGCGGCCGGTGTCCAGGAGGTGGGCGATCAGCAGCAGGTCGGGGACGAGTTCGCGGCCCGCGTTGTCGGCGACTAGGCACAGGGTGCCGCCGTGGAGCAGCGGCCACAGGGCGGCGCCGTCGTCGGCGACCAGGGCGGCGACGGCCTCGCCCGACTCGTCGGCGGAGAGCCGGAAGCCGAGGTCGGCGCGGTTGCCCCAGAGCGAGCCGTGCAGCAGGGCCCGGTCAGGGTCGCCGCCGAGGTCGTCGAGCGCGGCGAGTTCCTCGTCGGTCTCCTTGGCATCGAGTTCGGCGAGCTTGAACGGGCGGAACGGGTCGATGCCCTGCCAGGGGCCGGGGGTGAAGTAGCCGACGGCGTCCAGGAGCCGGCGGTAGAAGTAGCTCTCGGACCACAGCCACGGCACGTCGAACCAGGAGCGGCCGGTGTAGGTGTCCAGGCCCCAGTCGCGCCAGCCGCTCGCATCACCGGGCAGGGGTTCGATCACGCCCTCGGTGCAGTTGTGCAGCAGCGCGTCCAGGGCGCGGTGCTGTGCGGGGCCGTACGGGAAGGCGTCCCGCACCTGGCTGATGATCGCGGGGTGCCGTTCGGCGAGCACGCTGTGCGGGAACGGGCCGGAGGTACCGAGGATCACGGGCGCGGCGGCGGAGTCGGGCATGGGCGCCACGCTATCGCGCGGGCTGCCCGGCTCCACCGAACCGCGGGACGCCCGTCACGCCGTTCTGATCTCGCGCTCCAGCTGGGTGGCGAGGGTCAGATAGCGGGCCCGGCGGTGCACCGGGACCAGGCCGCGGATCATCAGGTACCACATCTCGGCGACCCTGCGCGGCAGTCGCCCCACCGGCTCCAGGTTGCGGCCGGCGACCCGGGTGCCGACGAAGAAGCAGACCAGGGAGTGCGCGACCGCGCCGACGTCTATGTCCGGGTGTACGTCGGATTCCTTGACGGCGCCCAGGAGTTTGCGCGTGGCGAACTCCAGCCACTCGGTGAACGGATGCCTGAGCGGTGGCCGTACGGTGACGTCCGCGGTGGCGAGGCGCAGGCCGGCGCGCGGGATCGGGCCGTCGACGGAGAGCCGGGCGATCGCGAACGTGGTGCGCATCAGGGCTTCCAGCGAGGAGTAGCCGCGGCTGTCCATCTCCCGCACCAACTGGCTGGAGGTGCGGGACTGCAGCTCCATGATGGCGTGCGCCAGGTCCTCCTTGGCGGCGAAGTGGAAGTAGAGCGCCCCCTTGGTGACCTTCGCGTGCTCGACGATCTCGCTCAGGCTGGTGGATTCATAGCCGTGCCGGTCGAAAAGGTCGGCGGCGGCCGTGATGATCGTGGCGCGGGTCTGCTCCGCGCGTAACTGCCTCGCCATCGACTCGACGCTCCTTCACGGCTCCACGACTGCATTTCAGGGCTTCACGGCTCCCAAACCGACGGGGCATGCGGTTTGTTTTTTTACCCCGTGCATACGATAGCTCACCGTGCGGCAGCGGGAGGCAACTGTGCGGACCTGGCGACGGGCATGGGCAAGTCGCGCGTGCGACCACGCGAACGAGGGTCCGCAGTGCACAAACGGACGAGATCAGAACGCGCCCCTCCCTCGTGTTCGCGTCGGTAT
This sequence comes from Streptomyces sp. NPDC058457, assembly GCF_042720695.1. Classification (NCBI taxonomy): domain Bacteria; kingdom Bacillati; phylum Actinomycetota; class Actinomycetes; order Kitasatosporales; family Streptomycetaceae; genus Streptomyces; species Streptomyces sp. NPDC058457. Next base: position 27,630 of record NZ_JBHXLU010000132.1, read on the forward strand.
CCGGAAGCGGTGCGGGCGGCCGGGCGGCCATCGGTGATCGCCACGATACGAGCCGGACGGTTGGTTCTCAATGGCGCCTGGAAAGTCGGCAAAACGGACGAGCCGGTCGGTGCCGCACACTTCGACCGGCCCTGTGGTCGAGCGCGCTGAACAGTGCGGCCCCGATTCCCGTACTCACCTCAGCAGACCCCGTAGCCGCGCCCGCCAAGGAGACGTCCCGGATGACCCGGACGACCGCCCGCCTGAGAGTCATGGGAGCCGCCGTCGCGGCCCCGCTTCTGCTCCTGTCGTGGGCGGCTGGGTCCGCCCAGGCGCACGGCGCGCCCACCTATCCCGTCAGCCGGGCCTACGCCTGCTCCCCCAGCGGCGGCAGCGCCGCCACGGCGGCCTGCAAGGCGGCGATCTCGGCGAGCGGGCAGAACTTCGTCGCGTGGGACGACGTGCGGGTGGCGGGTGTCGACGGCCGTGACCGGCAGGTGATTCCGGACGGCAGGTTGTGCAGCGGCGATCTGCCGGCGTACAAGGGGCTCGACCTGGCGCGCGCGGACTGGCCCGCGACCGAACTGACCCCGGGCGCCCGGATGACGATGACGTACGCCTCGACGATCGCGCACTCCGGCACGTTCAAGCTGTATCTGACGAATCCGGGCTACGACCCGGCGAAGCCGCTGACGTGGTCCGAACTGCCCGCGCAGCCCTTCGCGGAGTTCAAGGACCCGCCGCTGACGAACGGGGCGTACCACTTCAGCGCGACACTGCCCGCCGACCGGACGGGCCGTCAGGTGCTGTACACCGTCTGGCAGACCAGCAGCACGCCGGACACCTATTACTCGTGCTCCGACGTGGTGTTCACGGCGAAGAAGGCCGCGGACAAGGGCACGGGCACGGACACGGACCAAGCAGGCGAGAAGGGCAGCGGGGCGACGGCGGGCGCGAAGTCGCGGCCGAGTGCGACGCCGACTCCCGGCGCCTCGGCGAGCGTTGCCGCCCGGGCCCAGCAGACGGCGACGGCGACCCCGGTCACCCCAACGACCGGAACCACCGCCGCCGACAGCACTCCCGTGGCCTCCGACACTGACCCCGGCTCGGGCCCGTCGGCGCCACTGGTGGCGGGCGGCGCCGCCGCGGTGCTGGTGCTCACCGGGGGCGCCGCCCTGGCGTTGCGTCTGCGTCGACGCTAACGGCCTCTGTTACAAGGTCAGTTGACGAAGACGGCAGCGCCGTTGTCGGTGACCGGGGCGTACTTGGCGGTGAAGTAGCCGGCGGAGGGGCAGAGGATGGAGCCGGACGACTTCGCGAACGCCTGGTTGCTGAAGGCGAGGCTGTTGTCGGTGTTGGAGCTCGTGCCGGTCAGGCTGGCGGCCTGGTAGACACAGGTGATGCTGCCCAGCAGGGTGGTCAGCTTGACCGTGGTCTGGACGGTCGTGCCGCCCGCCGGAGTGACCGTGACCCCGCCGCCCGAGGCCACCAAGGTGGTGTACGGCAGGTTGTCGACCGTGATGCTGGAGACGCCGGTCACGCCGACCACGTTGCTGGTGCAGCTGCTGAAGGTCTGCGCGGTGGCCGACTCGGTGGCGGTGCCGGAGGCGGCCGGGTTGTCGGTGACCGTCGCGGTGAAGGTGGAGGCGGCACAGGTGATGCCGCTGGTGCTGGTGGAGCTGGAGTACAGGGTGGCGGTGGTGCCGCTGGCCAGCGACGCGCTGAGGGTGTCGCCGACAGCGACGGCGGTGCCGCCGGCGCTGCCCGTGGTGAGCACGGCGCCGTCGGCGGAGGCGGGAACGGTGGCCGCGATCGAGAGGGCGGCGACGGTACCGGCGAGGGCGAGGAGAGATCGCGTACGCATGCGGGTTGCCTCTTTCTTTGGGGGACTTGCGTGAGGTGAAGGTGGGGGGTCGTGGGGGCGCGCGGATGCGACGCCGGGCCGGGGGGGGGGGGGGAGACCCCACACACCAAATCGGAGGGGGCCACCCCCCCCCCCCCCCCCCCCCCCCCCCCCCCCGGGGGGGGGGGGGGGGCCCCCCCCCCAAAGGAAGCACCTCAGTGCCAGAGGGGCACACGATCCACCGGCTCGCGCTGGACTACCGTCGGCTCACCGGACCCGTGAGGGTGACCAGCCCGCA
>NZ_JBHXLU010000133.1:0-28258 GCF_042720695.1 Streptomyces sp. NPDC058457
AGGTGGGGTTGCGGGTCGGGTTACCGGCGCTGGAAAGCCATCGCGTGGGGGCGTTCGTCCGCGCCGCGGTCGGCCGTGCCGTGCGCGCCGCGGCCCCCGGCGAGACGGCACGGCCGGCCGCGGACCCGAGGCCGCAGCCGCGTCAACAGGCCGCCGGGGCCGGCGGCGACGCCTATGCCGTACCGAGCTACGGGGAAGGCGGCAACAAGGTCGGCATACCCGTCGCCGACCAGCCGCAGCGGGCCGCGGCGGCAGTACCCGGCGACGGGCGCGACCCGGCGGACCCGCACAACCGACTCACCGCCCGGGAGCTGTTCGACATCTGGATGAGGTACTGGACGGTGCGCCACAACCAGGCTCTCCGAAATGAGCGGGAGGTCCGCAGGAGCGTCTGGCACAAGGACGTGGTCGCGTTCACCTCACACGAGCGGAAGTTCCGTCTCGGCGACCGCGACGCGCACGGCCCCGCATACCAGGCAGCCGCCGACGAACTGGATTTCTGCCAGTGGATGGCCTCCGCGGCGTCGGAACTCCTCGTCTGGCTCGAAGTCCAGGAGAAGAAGGGGACTCCGGTCACCTTCGAGCAGGCGAACCGGGCCGCGGCGAGCATCGCACGCGGCCTCGCCTTCAACCAGACATGGGTGCAGCCGCTTCTCCTCGCCGTCGTCGGGGGCGCCTCGCTCCGGACCGGAGAGACCGGGGCCGACGCCGGTCGGCCGCCCGCCTCGCCGCGCGTGCCCGCGGCCGCGGAGCAGCCCGCCGCCGCGCCGCGTCCCCCGGGCGGCGGGTGGGTCGCCAGGACGACCCGGGACGTGGTGGCCCGTGCGATGGTCGGCCTGTCGGAAGCCGAGTCCGCGACCAGGATGGCCACCGGGTCCCCCGCCGTCACCGAGCCGGCCCGCCCGCTCCCCGGGCGCCCGCCGGCCGCGGCGCCGGCGCCGACTGCCCAGGACCCGTCGGTCCGGCCCGCCTCGCAGCCGCCGACCGCCCCCGCGCCGACCGCCCCCGCGCCGCGGACGCCGGCCGTCGCCCCGGCCGCGCCCACCCCCGCGACCGCCCGTACCGGCGTGCGGGCCGCCACCGTGATCTCGCCGCAGACCCGTGCTCCGGCGCTCTCCCGGCCGGACCTCCTCGCGGAGTACGAGCGCGTCGCCAACAGCAGGATGGCGGCGGTGGTGCTCGACGTGCTCAGGGGCCGGCGCACCACTGCCACACGGACCAGACTGACCCAACTACAGCAAGAGTTCGACCAGTTGAGGCGCCAGGTCGGCAACGGGCCGATGACGCAGGCCCAGCGGGCCGCCGCCACCGCCATTCTCCGGGAGGCGAGGGACCTGGCGAGGGCCGACTTCGACAACGTACGGAAGGCGATCTGGCGCCGTCTGCGCGCCGACCCCGATCTCCTGCGGATCGAGCGGCAGCTCCAGGCCGCCGGTGACGCCGCCCAAGGGGGCACCGCGCTGCGGGTCAACACGCGGACCGCCGACGGCACCCGGTTCGAGTCGCTCGGTGTCGAGCACCGCACCCGGCTCTCCGACGACCCCTGGCGGTACAACGACCCCGCCAACCTCATCGTCACGGACGCCCCGCAGAACGAGCAGTACCTCGAAGCACTGCGCCGGCACGGCTCGATCTGGCCGACCGGTGATGTCGAGGACTTCGTGATCCGCCACCGACTCAACGACCAGGGCGTGGACTTCACCCCCGACACCCGGCAGTGACGACCTGTTCTCCGGCGACCCCTGGCCCACGTGGTCCGCTGAGCGGAAAGGCGCATGACAGACGCCCTCGGCCTGGTCACGCTGACTGCCTCAGGCACATGCGGACGGCATGGCACACGGCACTGGCCGCTCAACGCGCGGCCGCGACACGGGGGAACGGCGACGACTGATGGCCTGGAACGAATCGACGGCGGAGCCGCGAAGAGAGCGTACGACGGTACGGGAACCGGATTCTGCCGGACTGCGCCTGTTCGGCACCTTCCGGCTGGAGGGAGTGCACGGGGGCGTCGCCGTTCCGGCGAGCGCACAACGGCTGCTGGCCTATCTCGGACTGCACAAGTGTGTGCCCCGCTCGGTCGTCGCCGGGACACTGTGGCCCGACGTCACCGAGGAGCACGCGCACGGCAGTCTGCGTACGGTGCTCTGGCGGCTGCGCCGGATGCGGCAGCCGATGGTCCGCAGCGACGGCGACAGCCTGTGCCTGGCGGACGGCGTGTCCGTCGACGTCGACGACTTCACCCGGGCAGCGCTGCGGTTGACCGGTTCCTTGCCTTCCCCGGGTGACACGCCGCCCCCGCTCGTCCTCCTCGAGAGCGGTGAACTCCTTCCCGGATGGGACGAGGAGTGGATCCACCCGGAGCGGGAGCGGCTGCGCCAACTCCGCCTGCACGCACTCGAATCGCTCAGCGTCCGGCTCACCGTGCGCGGCCGCTACGCGCTCGCGCTGGAGGCGGCCCTCAGGTGCGTCGCGATCGAGCCCCTGCGTGAGAGTGCCCACTGCGCGGTGGTGGCCGTCCACCTGGCCGAGAACAACATCGTGGAGGCGATCCGGCACTACGAGGCGTTCCGGCGGCTGCTCGACGAGGAACTCGGAATCGAACCCTCGGCGCGCCTGGCCGGCATGTTCCCGTACCAGGTCAAGGGGCGGTACCCCGAGGGGGGCCTGATACGGCGGTGACGTCCCGGCCGGCGGTCGGGCTCGGACCCGACTGGTCAGGTCCTGGTCACCGGTGCCTGCAGTTCCGTCACCCAGTCGTCGCGGTTCACCGGGCATTCCAGACTGACCTCGCGGGGGTAACCGTCCGACCGGTAGCCGTTGGCATCGGTCCAGCGGGCCAGGGTCTGGGCGGTGGGAAGCACGGTGTCCATCGAACCGTGGTGCACGATGGTCGCCGCCCGGTCCAGGGCCGGCAGGTCGAGGACGCGGAAGGCGCCGTCCTGAAGGGGGGCGGAGACCTGCACGGCGGCGTGGACGCTGATCCTGCCGCCGCCCTCCGGGGCGTCCTCGTAGTAGGCGACACCGGGGCCCGTTGGGGTGATGCCCGCCGACCCCAGGCGCCGGAACAGTTCGTCGTAGAGCGGCCCGATGACCGGGCCGATGTCCTCGGGCTCGAAACTCGCGGCGGTCTCGGTCAACTCCGCAACTCGGACCGTCGGGACGCTCTTGATGACAACGTCGTTCGTGGGCATGTGGCCCTCGCTCTCGATCGCTCGGAGCCTCGCTTCGACCTGGACCAGCCGTGCTCCTGCGGCAGCCATGGCGGTCTCCAGTTCTGCCCGCCGCAGCCGCAGCATGCCACGCAGTTCCTCGGCGCCGACCTTCTCGTCCACGATGTCCAGGACCTGCTGAAGGGTGAAGCCGAGGTCCTTGAGCGCGATGATCCGGTTGAGGCGGGCGAGTTGAGCAGCGGTGTAGTGGCGGTAGCCGCTGGCAGGGTCGACGTGGGCCGGGCGCAGCAGGCCGGTCGCGTCGTAGTGACGCAGCATCCGGACCGAGACGCGGCCGTGCCGGGCGAAGTCTCCGATGGTGAACATGATGTCTCCGAGCTGACCGCCTGACACGGTGTGAGGGTCAAGAAGCTACTCGGCGGCGGAGGAACACCGAGAACGCGGGGGCGCGGCCGGCACCTGTGAGCGATCACGTACGGTCGTTGTCCGTCCCCCGGCGCAGCAGCCGTCGCGCCGCCATGTGATCTCTTCGCCGACACCGGCAAGCCCATAGGAGTCGGCGAATTCACCCGCGAAGCGCTGAGCCGCGCTCCCGTCTGCGATACACCACGGGCAGAAAGGTCCGTCGACCTCGTGAGCGGTGCAGAAGGTGGCCGTGCAGATCCAACCCGTGCTTCGGTTGCAGCAGGCGCACGTATCAGCGGCCGCGCGGATGGACCCACTTGCCAAGGGGTCTGGGTGATAGCGGAAGAAGGGCAGGTCTGCGCTCATCGCCGGTCCCTGATCTGCGCACTGGTGGCCACACCTGCTGGTCCCATGGAGAGCAGTCTGTCCACGAGGAGACCGGCGATCGAGCGGCGACGGCAGTCTCCTCCCGGGCCGATGCCATGGTGGACCGACGGCCGCCTGCGAAGAGCAGTACCTCCGAGTGCTCGCAGGGGTCAACGGCTGGCCGGCCAGGAGAGTCTGGCTGGTCACAGAGCGGCGGCCTGCTGACCGGCTGCTGTGCGGCGATGTCTGCCCGGTGGTCGACGCAGGTCTTCCGGCCGCGGTCCCGGGCGAAGGACGAGAGGGCGTGTCCCGTGTCCCGGCGGTGTCAGTCGGTCGGGTGCCCCGTCGGTTCCCCCACCTCCGCCCGGTAGCCGGCGTACGCGTTGCGCAGTTCGTCGCCCGGCCAGTCGGTGGGCAGGAGTTCCGGGGGCAGGACCGGGTCGGCCAGCAGGTGGCGTACCGCTGCCGCGAAGACCGTGAAGCGGTCGGCGGGGCGGCGGGACTCGGACGCTCGGGTCAGGAGGGCACGGGCGGTGGTGGACCAGGTGGTCAACGGCCAGAGGCCGGCGGCGAGTTCGGGCGCGGGACGCTCGGGGCGGGCCGTGTAGGACTGGGCGGTGTCCGCCAGGTCCGCGGGGAGGGGCCGCGCCAGGTTCGCCGGGCGGAGCCAGACGCCCTCGCGGAGTTCGGCCAGGCGCAGGGAGGTCAGGCGGGTGCGCAGGTCGGCCCGTGCGGCGGGGCCGCGGCCCGTGGCCGTGATGACCAGCATCTCCCAGTCGCCACGCCACGCGCGCGTGCGGGGTCGTACCGCCTCGTCCTGGCGGCGCTGGCGGGCCAGCAGCCGGTCGCTGAGGCCGTAGACGGCGTCGTCGGTGCGGCGCAGGTCGCCGGCCGCCGTCATACGGCTGAGCGCGGCCCGGAGCGTGGAGCCGCCGACCCCGAAGGGCTCGACGAAGCGGATCAGGTCCTTCACGGGGAGCTCGGGCGGGTGCGTGCCCAGCAGCAGGCTCAGCACGACCGACCGGGCGGACAGGGGGCGCAGGCCGACGTCGGCGGGCTCGGCGGACACGTCGTTCATGCGCATGGTCACGTACTGTACGTGCGGGGTGATATTGCAGTATTGCTGCGGTCGTGGAGATACTGCAACATGGGAGCCATGGACTCGACCGTCGCGCTTCCGCAGCCGCAGTACGCCACCCACGACGTCACCAACCAGCCGCCGCCGCTCGCCCCGTACGACGCCTCCGACGACCCGGCCCTGGTCGAGGGGCTGCGCCGGGAGGGAGCGGAGTGGGCCGAGGAGGGGATCCGGCGGCTCGGGGTGCGGGCCGGGAGCGCGGAGGCGCAGGAGTGGGGTGAGCTGGCCAACCGGCACGAGCCGGAGCTGCGCACCCACGACCGGTACGGCAACCGGGTCGACGAGGTCGACTTCCACCCCAGCTGGCACCATCTGATGCGGGTGGCGGTGGCGGAAGGGCTGGCCGGGACCGCCTGGGCGGACGACCGGGCGGGGACCCATGTCGCGCGGACGGCGGGCGGACTGGTGTGGGGGCACACCGAGTCCGGCCACGGGTGTCCCACGTCGATGACGTACGCCGCCGTGCCCGCGCTGCGTGCCCAGCCCGAGCTGGCCAAGGTGTACGAACCGCTGCTGACCAGCCGGGAGTACGAGCCGGGGCTGCGCGTGCCGACCGAGAAGCCGGGGCTGCTCGCGGGGATGGGCATGACCGAGAAGCAGGGCGGTTCGGACGTACGGACGAACACGACGGTCGCGACGCCCACCGCCGAGCCGGGTGTCTACACCCTGCGCGGGCACAAGTGGTTCACCTCGGCGCCGATGTGCGACGTGTTCCTGGTGCTGGCCCAGGCGCCGGGCGGCCTGTCGTGCTTCCTGGTGCCGCGTGTGCTGCCGGACGGCAGTCGCAACGCGTTCCGCGTCCAGCGGCTGAAGGACAAGCTCGGCAACCGCTCCAACGCGTCCTCCGAGCCGGAGTTCGACGGAACCGTGGCCTGGCTGGTCGGGCCCGAGGGGCGGGGGGTGAAGACCATCATCGAGATGGTCAACTGCACCCGGCTGGACTGCGTGATGAACTCGGCGACCCTGATGCGCAAGACGCTCGTCGAGGCCGGTCACCATGTCCGGCATCGCAGCGCGTTCGGTGCCCGGCTCGTCGACCAGCCGCTGATGCGCAACGTGCTGGCCGACCTGGCCGTCGAGTCGGAGGCCGCCACCACGCTGACCCTGCGGCTGGCGGGGGCGGCGGACCGCGCGGTGCGCGGGGACGAGCAGGAGCGGGCGTTCAGGCGGATCGCGACCGCCGTCGGCAAGTACTGGGTGACCAAGCGCGGCCCGGCCTTCACCGCGGAGGCCCTGGAGTGCCTGGGCGGCAACGGCTACGTCGAGGACTCCGGCATGCCCCGGCACTACCGCGAGGCCCCGCTGCTGTCGATCTGGGAGGGCTCGGGGAACGTCAACGCGCTCGACGTGCTGCGGGCACTGTCCCGTGAACCGGGCGCCGCCGACGCCCTGTTCGGCGAACTCGCGCACGCGCGCGGGGCGGACACCCGGCTGGACGCCGCCGTGACCCGGCTGAAGAACGAATTGGCCGAGACCGACCAGGTGGGGGCGCGCCGGCTGGTCGAGCGGATGGCGCTGGCACTGCAGGCCTCGCTGCTGGTGCGGTACGCCCCGGCCGCCGTGGCGGACGCCTTCTGCGCGACCCGGCTCGGCGGCGACTGGGGGCACGCGTTCGGCACCCTGCCCGCCGGCACCGGGTTCGACGCGATCCTGGAGCGGGCCCTGCCTGGCCGGAACTGACCCCTTCACGGACGGCCTTCGGGCGGTGACCGCCGACGGATCGCACACAGTCGCCGTCCGATTCCGCATCGTTGTCAGTGCTGTGGTGCAGACTCCGGAACAGGTGGTACTCGCCTGGGGAGGACAACGTGTTCACGGGGATCGACGAGGTCGACTGGGCCGGGCTGCGGCACGCGTACGGCAGCGCGAAGGACGTGCCCGGTCTGCTGCGCGGACTGGCCTCGGCGGACGCGGCCGAACGGGAGGCCGCGCTCGACGGGATGTACGGCTCGGTGCACCACCAGGGGAACGTGTACGACTCGACGCTCGCCTGCGTCCCGTTCCTCTTCGCGCTCGCGTCCCGCACTGAGGTGCAGGACCGGGGCGCCATAGTGGAGCTGCTGGTCAGCATCGGCGCGGAGAGCGCGGGTCCACGGGCCCGGGCCGCCGTCCGCGCCGGTGCCGGGGCGTTCGTGTCACTGGCCGACGACCCGTGCCCCGCGGTGCGCCGGGCGGCGGCCGGGGCGCTGGTCCGGTTCCTCGACGAACCGGACCGGGTGCTGACGCTGTTACGGCGGCGGATGTTGGTCGAGCGCGACGAGCCGGTGCTGCTCGCCCTCACCGAGGCCCTCGGGCTGTTCGTACGGTGCCGTCCCGCCCAGGCGGCCGCGGCGGTGGACCTGCTGGCCGTGCAGAGCGGGCCGCCGTACGCCCCGGGGGCACGGCTGGCCGCCCTCGGGCAGCTGGGCCTCGGCGCGCCGGAGCGGCTGCCCGCCGACCTGGTGCCGACCGCGGTCCGGCTTCTGAGGGAGCGGTCGGAGCGGCGGACGGCCGGTCCGGACCGGGTGGACGCGGACACCCTGGTCGGCCGGATACGGCGGCTGCGGCCGTCCGACGAGGAGGGTTCCTGTCTGCTGCGCACCCTGCACCGGGCGCTGGACGACCGGGTGGCGGACCGGATCGCCCTGCTCGTCGGCCAGTTGAGCAGCCCGGACCCGATGGACCGGTGCAACGCGGTGTGGATGTCGGCCGGGCTGTTCCGCGGCTGGCGCGCGGACTTCTCGGCGCCCGTCTCCCTGATCGGCAGGCAACTGGGGCGCGAGCAGGACCAGCTGCGGGACGCGGCCGTCTCGGTGCTCGCGGAGCTGTTCGGGCTGGCCGCGCCCGCCGCGGACGAGCTGCACGCGCTGGTGACCGTGCGGCCCGACCTGTGGGTGCACACCTGGGAGCGCGGCAGACCCTCGCTGGGCGGTCCGCTGAAGGCACTGGCCAGAAGCGGTGATCCGCGCGCGGTGCCGGCCCTGTCCCAGTTGCTGGCGAGACCGGTGGTGCCCGGTGGGCTGGGCTTCGAGATCGTGCATCTGGGGCCGGCGGCCGTCCCGCTCGCGCCCGCGCTGCGGCACCGGCTCGGCCAGGTCGACCCGGACTCGCCCGAGGCCGCCGAGTCGGCCGCGCCGCTGCTGGCGGCGGTCACCGCCCTCAGGGACCCGGCGGCGGTACCCGAGGTGCTGCGGCTGCTGCGCGGGGCACCGGACGGGCTGGGGGCCCGGGAAGCCCTCGTCGGGCAGGCGGTGCGGACGCTGGACGCCCTGGGCGCGTCGGCCCGGGCGGCGGCGCCGGTCCTGCGCGGGCTCCTGGACACCCGGCACGCGGCCCTCGCGGCCGGGGCCCTGTGGTCGGCGGAGGGGGACGTGGCCGCCGTACTCCCCGTGCTGCTCCGGGAGCCGACGCACGGCCGTGGCCGCAGTGCGCGGACGGCGGCCGGGCAGCTGGGGCGGCTGGGGGCGGGCGCCCGCGACGCACTGCCCGCGCTGCGCCGGCTGGCCGCGGCCGACAGGGTGTGGGAACGCACGGCGGCGGCACAGGCGTTGTGGCGGATCGACGGGGATCCGGAACCCGTACTGCCGGTGTTCCGGACCGCCTGGTCGGAGAACCCGTACACACGCGGTGCGATCGCCGAGTGTCTGGCCGGGATGGGCCCGGCGGGCGCCCCGCTGCGCGACCTGCTGACGACCGAACTCGCCTGCTCCCGGCGGCACATGGGTCGACCGGGCGGATACGGCAGCCACGACATCGCCCAGGACGAGCGGCTGCTCGCCAACTGCCGCAGGGCGTTGGCGAGTCAGTGACCAGTAGCCGGACCGCCCGGCACGGCCGGGTCGGTGACCGAATTCCGGGCCGCCGGGCACGGCCGGGTCGGTGACCGAATTCCGGACCGCGGGGCGCGACCGGGTCGGCGGCCGAACGCCGGACCGCCGGGCGCGGCCGGGGCAGGGGCCACCTGCCGCACGCCGGACGCGGTCGTCAGCCGGTCATCCGGCCCCACTGCGGTCCGAGCCGTGCCCATTCCGCGTCCCAGCGGTCCATCCGCCGCCGCTCCAGCCGGCCGCGCGCGACGAGCCCGGCGACGAACGGGCCGGCGGCCGCGCTCAACCCGACCAGGCCGCCGATCAGCGCGGAGCGGAAGTGGGCCTCCTCGACGCTGACGGGCCGGGTGACGCGGTTCCCCCGGGGGTCCGTCCACACGGTGACCGGGGTGCCGGCCTTGCTGCCGGCCGGGACCCGCGCCTGGCCGGTGTGCGCGGAGCCGTCGGCGACGGTCCAGCCCACTCTCGCCCAGACCCGCTCCCCGCCGGCGGAGTCGGACCCGGGTCCCGCCGATCCGGGGGCCCTGTCGATGACATGGGCGACGACCGGGTGCCATTCGACGCGTTCGCGGGCCAGGCCGTCCTCGACCGACCGGGCCGCCGCGAGCCCGGCGAGCACCCCGGCCAGCAGGGTGAGCAGCCAGGCGCCGAGCAGCACCCAGGCCTCCATCGTGTCGGCGCGGCGCTTCAGCGGGTTGCGCCGCCAGCGCCACAGCCAGACCTTCGGACCACGGAACGCCTTCAAAGGCATCCTCCTCACGCGCGCACGGACAGCCCGGACCGCCCTCCCATACGGGAGCGGCCGCCCCGTTGCTCACGGCGAACTCCGAGTCGACGGTCGCACGTCCGGCCCCGCTCGCGCAGGCGTCTTCCGGAACGCGTTCCGCCGTCTTGTTCGACCGGCCGACACGACGTCTCCGACCTGCGACGACGCGATCCCGAAGGTGACTGTCAGTGGTGGGGTGCAGACTGGCCGGTGTCTGAGAAGAGCTGTGACAAAGGCGTCATGGAGGTGGTCGGAATGACCGAGGTACTGCTCGCCGTGGGGACCCGCAAGGGTCTGTTCCTCGGGAGGCGGCGAGGTGGCGGCTGGGCGTTCGACGAGAGCCCCTACTTCAACGCGCAGGCGATCTACTCGGTCGCCATCGACACCCGGGGCGAGCGGCCGCGGCTCCTGGCGGGCGGCGACAGCGCGCACTGGGGGCCTTCGGTGTTCCACTCCGACGACCTGGGCCGCACCTGGACCGAACCGGCCCGGCCCGCCGTGAGGTTCCCCAAGGACACCGGTGCCTCGCTGGAGCGGGTCTGGCAGCTGCACCCGGCCGCCGCCGAGCCGGAGGTGGTCTACGCGGGCACCGAACCGGCCGCGCTGTACCGGTCGGAGGACCGCGGGGAGAGCTTCGAACTGGTCCGGCCGCTGTGGGAGCACCCGACGCGCGACAAGTGGGTACCGGGCGGCGGCGGTGAGGGCCTGCACACCGTCGTCACCGACCGGCGCGACCCCAAGGCGGTGACGGTCGCCGTCTCGACGGCCGGTGTCTTCCGCACCGGCGACGGCGGCGCCAGCTGGACACCGTCCAACTCCGGTGTCTCCGCGGTGTTCCTGCCGGACCCCGACCCGGAGTTCGGCCAGTGCGTGCACAAGATCGCCCAGGACGCGGGGAGCCCGGACCGGCTGTATCTGCAGAACCACTGGGGGGTGTACCGGAGCGACGACGCGGGGGCGCACTGGACCGACATCGGCGAGGGGCTGCCGTCCACGTTCGGTTTCGCGGCGGCCGCCCATCCGCACCGCGCGGAGACGGCGTACGTCTTCCCGATCAACGCGGACGCGGACCGGGTGCCCGCCCAGCACCGCTGCCGGGTCTTCCGCACCGCCGACGCGGGCCGGACCTGGGACCCGCTGTCGGCGGGGCTGCCGCCGGAGGACCACTACGGCACGGTGCTGCGCGACGCGCTCTGCACGGACGACGCGGATCCGGCCGGCGTGTACTTCGGCAACCGCAACGGCGAGGTGTTCGCCTCGGCCGACGACGGCGACAGCTGGCGCCAGTTGGCCTCCCATCTGCCGGACGTGCTGTGCGTGCGGGCGGCGGTCGTCGCCTGAGGCCGGGTCCCTGGAAGGAGGGGGCTTCTGTCATCCGGGGCGACGGTCCGGTCATCCCCGGTCGCCCCGTGACCTCGGCGACGTCGTCGGCAGGTCCGAGACGGACGGCGCCCCGGAGGCGGCACCAGGACGTCCGGGCCGGTTCCAGGGCGCCGTACCTCGCACCGTGCCCGCGCCGGTACTCGGCCACCGGCCTCCGGTCCGCCAACGCCCCGGAATGGTCCGGCAGTCGACTAAGCGCCAGGTGTGGCGCCGGAAAGCAGCTCCACCACCGCTTTGCTGTGCGCGGTGAGGAAGAAGTGTCCTCCGGGGAACACCCGCAGCCGGAACGGGCCCGTCGTCCGCTCCTCCCAGTCCGCTGCCTGTTTGACCGTCGTCTTGGGGTCGTCGTCGCCGGTGAGCGCCGTGACCGGGCATGTGAGCGGCGGTCCCGGCCGGTAGCGGTAGGTCTCGGCGGCCCGGTAGTCGCCGCGGATCGCGGGCAGCACCATGCGCACCAGTTCCTCGTCGTCGAAGATGCGCGAGTCCGTGCCGGCCAGCCGACGCACCTCCGCGATCACGCCCGCGTCATCGAGACGGTGCACCTTCTCGTCGTGGGGGTACTGCGGCGCGCGGCGCCCCGACACGAAGAGGTGCGCCACCTCCAGCGACCTGGCCTGAAGCGCGGTGGCGACCTCGAACGCCACGGAGGCGCCCATGCTGTGCCCGAAGAGCACCAGCGGGCGGTCACGCAGCGGGGCGACCACGTCGGTGATGCGCTGGGCCAGGACGTGTACGTCGTCGATCAGGGGCTCGGTACGGCGGTCCTGGCGGCCGGGGTACTGCACCACCAGCACCTCGGCACGCGACGCCAGCGCGGTGGCGAGCGGCATGTACCAACTGGCGGCACCACCGGCGTGCGGGAAGCACACCACGCGTGGCGCGTCACCTTGCGGCTCATCGTGGAAACGGCGTAACCAGAGATCGGTATCCGATACGAGGGACATGCTGCCAGATTCAATCAGCGCCCGGCTGGGGAACGCCAGTTGACCCCCGGCTGCCACAGACAGGCGGACAGCAGGTCGGCCCTGCCCGGCCCGCACCCGAAGGCACCCGGTGTCCGCTCCTCCGCCTCCTCCGCCACCGTGCCCGGCCTCCCGGGGGCCGGGGAAGGCGTAGCGGCCCAGCGGACAGGGCCGGGGCGCGTGGCAGGGCCGCACGTCGGCATCGTCGGCGGCGCGCGTGCGTGCGTAGGGAGCGCCATGGGGCGCTCACAGCTACTCCAGTTCGTTGTCGATGATCGCGAGCATCTCTTCCAGACCCGCGCCGTCGAGGTCGGACGTCTCGGAGCCGGTTTCTCGCGGCGGCTCGTCACGGGCGGCTTCCGGCAGGGAGGCGAGCAGGGCGACCAGCCGGGACCGCAGTTCGCCGCGGCCGGCGTCGTCCGGCGCCAGCGAGCCGGCGAGATGCTCCAGATCGCCCAGGGCCGCCAGCAGGCCGTCGGGACGGGTGCGGTCCCGGGCGTCCAGGAGGGCGCCGAGGTGCTCGGCCAGCGCCAGCGGGTTCGGGTGGTCGAAGGTGAGTGTCGGGGGCAGGCGCAGTCCCGTCGCCGTACCGAGCTGGTTGCGCAGTTCGACGGCGGTCAGCGAATCGAAACCGAGTTCGATGAAGCCACGGGCGGGTTGCACCTCGGTACGCCCCAGCAATGCGGCGGCGCAGCAGCGGACGAGGTCGAGCAGCAGACGGCCACGCTCGCGGCCGGTGGCCCGCGCCAGCCGCTCCGCCAGCCCGGCGGCACCGCTCTGGCGGGTGCGGGTACGGCGTTGGCTGCCCAGGAGGTCCCGAAGCAGCGGCCGGTCGAGGCCGCGCGCCACGGTGCGGTCCAGCCGCAGAGCCGCCAGGAACGCGTCACGGCAGGTGAGCGCGGCGTCGAACAGAGCGAGCCCCTCCTCGCTGCTCATCGGAACGACGCCCGCTCCGGTCAGCCGTGTCCGGCCGTCGTCGCCGAGGGCACCGGTCAGACCACTGGTCTCGGCCCACCAACCCCAGGCAAGGGACTGAGCGGCCAGGCCGAGGTCCCTCCGGTGGCGGGCCAGCGCGTCCAGGAAGGCGTTGGCGGCCGCGTAGTTGCCCTGCCCGGGGGCACCCAGCAGGCCTGCCGCGGAGGAGTACAGCACGAACAGGTCCACGTCACCGCAGAGTTCGTGCAGGTTCCACGCGCCGTCGACCTTCGGTGCGAGAACCGGGTGCAGTCGTTCCTCGGTCAGCGTGGTCAGGGTCGCGTCGTCCAGCACACCGGCCGTGTGGATCACAGCGGTGAGCGGGTGGGCTGCGGGGATCGTACGGAGGAGGGCGGCCAAGGCGGTGCGGTCGGTCACGTCGCAGGCGACGGCCCGGATGTCCGCGTCCAGCCCGTCGGGAACCGCCGGCGCGGTGCGGCCGACGAGCAGCAGCTGCCGCGCACCGTACGCCTGCACCAGGTGACGGGTCACGAGGCCGCCCAGCACACCGCCGGCCCCGGTCACCAGGACGGTGCCGGAGGGATCGAGGGCGGACCGTTCACCGCCCGGGGTGGCCGGCACCAGGCGGGGGGCGCGCAGCCGTCCCGCCTCGACGGCCAGTTCGGGTTCTTCGGTCGCCACTGCCGCGGGCAGCAGCGCCAGGTCGGCGGGGTCGGCCGGGTCGCAGTGCACGAGAACCAGGCGGTCCGGGTGTTCCGTCTGCGCGGACCTCACGAGCCCGGCGACGGCGGCCGCCGCCAGGTCGTCCCTGGGCAGCAGGACGATCATTTTGGTGTCCGTCAGGCCGGGTGCCGCCAGGTACTCGCCGACGACGGCCAGGGCGCGGGCCGTGGCCTGGTGCGTGGCCCGGACGGGGTCGGGTCCGGCGCAGGACGGCGACACGACGATCATCTCGGGGAGGTCGTCCTGGCCGAGGAGCGCCTCCAGGGTGTCCGCGGTCCGTCCGCCGGGCAGGGCGGCCGCCAGGGCGGCGGGTCCCTCACCGACGGCGACCCACCGCCGGGGCGATACGGGCGGCGTGGCGAGGCCGGTCCAGGTCCGGCGGAGGAGGGAGTCGCCGACGGGGGCGGCTCCGGGCAGTTTCGCCGCGGTGACCTCTCTGACGGTCAGTGAGCCGACGGAGGCCACGGGGCTCCCCGTACCGTCGGTGACCTCCAGGGAGACGGCGTTCTCACCCGCCGGTGCGATGCGGACCCGCAGCGCCGACGGTGCGTCACCGGAGAGGGCGACCTCACGCCAGATGAAGGGGAGCCGGAGGTCCTTCCGGTCGTCCTGGACCGCCATGGCCTGTACGGCGGCGTCCAGCAGTGCGGGATGGACACCGAACCCGTCGCGCGGCAGCCCGTCGTGCTCGACCTCGGCGTAGGTCTCGTCCCCCCGTCGCCAGGCCGCGCGCAGCCCGCGGAAGGCGGGTCCGTACTGGAGCCCGGCGCGCGCGTAGGTGTCGTACAGCGCCGGGACGTCGACGGGCTCGGCTCCGGCCGGGGGCCAGGCGGTGAGGCCGCCGGTGAGCGGCTGCTCGGGGACGAGGGTGCCCTCGGCGTTGCGGGTCCAGTCGGTCGACTCCTCCGGGCAGGAGGAGACCGTCACCGGCCGCCCGGCGGGCCCGGCGGGTCCCACGCGTACTCGCAGCCGTACCGCGCCCGTGGCCGGCAGGGTCAGCGCGGTGGTGAGGGTGAGTTCGGCGATCCGCCCGTGGCCGACGCGGCGGCCCGCGGCCGCGGCGAGATCCAGCAGGGCGGTACCGGGCAGCAGGACCACGCCGAGAGCGGCGTGATCGGCCAGCCAGGGGTGGGTGGTCAGCGAGATCCGGCCGGTCAGCACGCAGCCGTCCTCGTCCAGGTCGAGCACGGCGCCGAGCAGCGGGTGGTTCGCGGGGACCAGGCCGGCCCCGGCCACGGCGGCCCGCTCCCTGGGCGGCTCGGGCCAGTAGCGCTCCCGCTGGAACGCGTAGTGGGGCAGGTCCACCCGGCGGCCCTGCGGGACGGGCAGCCGTACGGGCAGCCCGTGCACATGGGCGTCCGCCAGGGCCAGGGCCAGGCGGCGCGGGCCGCCGTCGTCGCGCCGCAGTGTGCCGAGCACCGGCACCGGTGTCCCGGCGTCCTCGGCGGTCTCCCTGATCGGCACGGCGAGCACCGGATGCGGGCTGATCTCGATGAACACGGTGCCCGGCCGGTCCAGGAGGGTGCGCGTGGCGTCCTCGAACTCCACGGGTTGTCGCAGGTTGCGATACCAGTACTCCGGGCCGAGGACGGCGGTGTCCGGCCAGTCGCCGTCGACGGTGGACAGCAGGGGGACCTCGGCGGTGCGCGGCGCGATACCGGACAGGGCGTCCAGGATGCGGGCGCGCAGCGGTTCCACGTGCCGGGAGTGGGAGGCGTAGTCGACCGGGATCCGGCGGGCCCGTTCGTCGTGGGCGAGCAGTTCCGTGAGCGCGTCCGCGTCGCCGGAGACCACCGTGGACCGGGGGCCGTTGACCGCGGCGACGTCGAGCCGACCCGGCAGGTGCTTCAGCAGGTCGCGGACCTCGGTCACGGGAAGGGGGAGCGAGACCATGCCGCCCTGTCCGGCGAGCGCGGCCAGTTCCCGGGAGCGCAGTGCCACCACGCGGGCGCCGTCCTCCAGGGACAGTGCTCCGGCGACCACCGCGGCGGCGATCTCGCCCTGGCTGTGGCCGAGCACGGCGGCGGGTTCCACGCCGTGCGCGCGCCACACCTCGGCCAGCGAGACCATCACCGCCCACAGCGCGGGCTGCACCAGGTCGACGCGGTCGTACTCCGCGCGACGCACCACGTCGTCGAGGCCGCCCTCCAGGTAGGGAGCCAGCACGCGGCCGCACTGGGCCATCCGGTCGGCGAACTCCGGTGAGTGGTCGAGGAGTTCGACTGCCATGCCCGCCCACTGACCGCCCTGGCCGGGAAAGACGAAGACCGGCCGGGGGTCGGAGACCGCCTCCCCGGTCACGAGGCCGCCGTCCGGCTGCCCGCTGTGCAGCGCGTCCAGGGCTCGTCGCAGCTCCTGCGGGCCGCTGCCGAGGACGACCGCACGGTGCGGGAAGGCGGTGCGGGTGGTGGCCAGCGAGTGCGCCACGTCGCGGGCGTCGTGCCGGGCCAGTGCGGGCAGCAGGTTGCCGGCCTGGCCACGCAGCGCCGCCGGGCCGCGCGCGGACAGGGGCAGCGCGAGGGGCCGGCCGTCCGCCTCGGCAGGAGCGGGCCACCGCGGGCGCTCCGCGGCCTCCCGGGGAGCGGCGTCCGGCGGGGCGTCCTCCAGGATGACGTGCGCGTTCGTGCCACTCGCTCCGAACGAGGACACACCTACGCGGCGCGGCCCCTGCCAGGGCCGGGCCTCGTTCAGCAGCCGCACGGCACCCGCGTCCCAGTCGACCTGACGCGTCGGGGTGTCCGCGTGCAGGGTCCGCGGAATGACCTCGTGCCGCATCGCCATGACCATCTTGATGATGCCCGCGGCCCCGGCCGCGGCCTGGGTGTGGCCGATGTTCGACTTCACCGAGCCGAGCCACAGCGGCCGGTGCGCGGGACGGTCCTGGCCGTAGGTGGCGAGCAACGCCTGCGCCTCTATCGGGTCCCCCAGCCGGGTGCCGGTGCCGTGCGCCTCGACCACGTCGACGTCGCCGGTGCGCAGCCCGGCGTCGGCCAGCGCGGCGCGGATCACCCGCTCCTGGGACGGGCCGTTCGGCGCGGTCAGCCCGTTGGAGGCGCCGTCCTGGTTGACGGCGCTGCCGCGCACCACGGCCAGTACCCGGTGGCCGTTGCGCCGTGCGTCGGACAGCCGCTCCACCAGGAGCATCCCGATGCCTTCGGCGAAGCCCGTTCCGTCGGCGGAATCCGCGAAGGCCCGGCAGCGCCCGTCCTTGGACAGGCCGCGCTGCCGGCTGTACTGCACGAACAGCTCGGGAGTCGCCATCACCGACACTCCGCCGGCCAGGGCCAGCGTGCACTCCCCGGCCCGCAGGGCCCGCGCGGCGAGGTGCAGCGCCACGAGGGATGAGGAACAGGCCGTGTCCACCGACAGCGCGGGCCCCTCGAAGCCGAAGGTGTAGGCAACGCGTCCGGACGCGATGCTCCCGGCGCTGCCGTTGCCGACGTACGGCTCGATCTCCGGTGGCGCGTCACGCAGTCGCCCGGCGTAGTCGTGGTGCATCACACCCGCGAAGACCCCCGTCCGGCTCCCCCGCAGCCCGACCGGGTCGATGCCGGCGTGTTCCAGCGCCTCCCACGTGGCCTCCAGCAGCAGCCGCTGCTGCGGGTCCATGGCCAGCGCCTCACGCGCGGAGATGCCGAAGAACTCGGGGTCGAAGCCGGACACGTCGTCCAGGAACCCGCCGTGCCGCGTGTAGCTGCGTCCCGGCCGGTCGGCGTCGGTGCCGGGCCCGGCGCTCGTGTCGGTGCCGAAGAGCGCGTCCAGGTCCCATCCCCGGTCCTGCGGGAAGGGTGTGACGGCTTCGCCGCCCGCGAGGACCAGTTCGAAGAGCTGCTCCGGGGACGTCACTCCGCCGGGGAAACGGCAGGCCATGCCGATGATCGCGACGGGCTCGTCGACCGGCGGACGGAGCGCGGCGGGCGCGGCCTGTGCCGGGCCGGCCGGCGCGTTGCGCTCCAACTGCTCCCCCAGCCACCTGGACAGCACGCGCGGCGAGGGGTGGTCGAAGACCAGGGTGGCGGGCAGACGGAGGCCGGTGACGGCACTGAGGCGGTTGCGCAGATCCACGGCCGTGAGCGAGTCGAACCCGAAGTCCTTGAACGCCCGCTGGGGGTCCACACGTCCGGCGTCGTGTCCGAGGACGACGGCGACCTGGGCGAGCACCAGGGCGAGGACGCCGCGTTCGCGCTCGTCCTCGGACATCCGCAGGTAGTCCTCGGCCCAGTCGCCGCCCGCGTCGGAGGACGGTCGCGGGCGCGCCGCACCGGCCGCGCCGCCTCTGGCCAGCGGCCGGAGCAACGGCGGTGCCTCGTCGTGCAGTCGAGCAGGGTCGACGCAGAGGGCGGCGAGGACCGGGGGGTCCACGGTGAGCGCGGCGTCGAACAGCGCCAGCCCCGCCTCGGCGGTCAGGGGCAGCACTCCGCCGCGTGCCATCCGGACATCGATGTCGGCCGCCGTCAGGTGGCCGGTCATCGCACTCGGGTCCTGCCAGAGTCCCCAGGCGATCGACTGTGCGGGCAGCCCGGCGGCACGGCGGTGCTGGGCCAAGGCGTCCAGGAATCCGTTGGCGGCCGCGTAGTTGGCCTGGCCCGGGGAACCGAGCAGCCCCGCCGCCGAGGAGAACAGGACGAACGCGGAGAGCCCCATGTCCTTGGTCAGTTCGTGCAGATTCCAGGCCCCGTCGACCTTCGGTGCGAGCACCGGCCCGATCCGCTCGGGGGTCAGGGACAGCACGGTGGCGTCGTCGAGTACCCCGGCCGCGTGGACGACAGCGGTGAGCGGGTGCTCGGAGGGTACGGCAGCCAGCATGTCGGCCAGTGCCGTGCGGTCCGACACGTCGCACGCCGCCCACGTCACCTCGGCGTCGAGGTCGTCAAGGTGCGCCACCCGGCCCCGGCGGCCCAGCAGGAGCAGGTGCCGGACACCGTGTTCCCGGACCAGGTGACGGGCCACCAGGCCACCCAGCAGTCCGGTGGCCCCGGTGACCAGTACCGTGCCGCCCGAAGCGAAACTGGCCTTCCTGGCTCCGGGCGCCTCGCGGACCAGCCGGGGCGCCAGCACCCGGCCGCCGCGTACGGCGACATGCTGCTCACCGGAGGCGAGAGCGGCGGGCACCGCGTCCGGGCCGTCCGCTTCGACGACGACGAAGCGGCCGGGGTGCTCCGATTGCGCGGAGTGGACGAGTCCTTGTACGGCGCCGCCGACGAGGTCTCCGGGGCGGGTCAGGAAAACGAGCCGGGCGGCGTCGAACCGGTCGTCCGCCAGCCAGCTCCGCAGCAGCGCGAGGGCCTTCCGCACGGCCTCGTGCGTGGCCCCCACCGGGTCCTCCTCGTGCTCCGGTGCGGCGCTGACGGCGGCCACCACCGCATCGGGCACGCCGGTCAGCGCGGACAGGTCGAGGTCGGGGCCGAGGAGAACCGGAGCGGGGGACGCGGGCGCCCGTCCCGGTACGGGTGTCCACTCGGGCCGCAGCAGCCAGTCGGAGGCGCCGGTCCGGCCCGCGGAGAGCTGACCGGCCGGCAGCGGCCGGCCGACGAACCGGTCGACCGAGCAGACCGGCCGGCCGGCGCTGTCGGCGATCAGCACGGACGCCTCGTCCGGTCCGAGCACGGAGAGCCGCACCCGGAACACCCCGGAGCCGCCGGGGCGGAGGTCCACGCCGCTCCAGGAGAAGGGGATCTGCATCTCGTCGAGGTCGCGATCGAGGAACAAGGCGTGCAGAGCGGCGTCCAGCACCGCCGGGTGCACCAGGAATGCGTCGGTGGCCGCGTCGCCGGGCGCGGCCACCTCGGCGTACAGCGTGTCGCCCAGTCGCCAGGCCGCGTGCAGCCCGCGGAAGGCGGGCCCGTAGCCGTAGCCCGCCTCGTCCAGGCGCCGGTACAGGCTTCCGGTGTCGACCGGCGCCGCGCCGGGTGGCGGCCACGCGGCGAGTTCTCCGTCGTCGGACAGCGGGCCGCCCGCGGTCAGGAAGCCGTCCGCACACCGTGTCCAGTCGTCGTCCTCGCCCCGGCGGGACAGGATCGCGACCGGCCGGGCACCGTCCCTCTCCGGGCCCAGGCGGACCTGAAGGGTGAGGCCGCCCCGGTCCGGCAGGACGCAGGGCGCGTACTGGGTGAGTTCGGCGAGGTGCCGATGCCCGGTGCGACGCCCCGCGCTCAACGCCAGCTCGACAACGGCCGTCCCCGGGAGGAACACGGAGCCGGCGATCGTGTGGTCGAGCAGCCACGGATGTGTCCCGGAGGCCAGCCGCCCGGTCCACACACAGCCTTCGTCGCCCAGGTCCACGAGCGCACCCGTCAGCGGGTGGTCGCTCGCCGCGAGGCCTAGGGCGCCGACGTCCCCGCCCCGACCCGGCGTCCCGTCCAGCCAGTACGGCTCACGCTGGAACGGGTACGTCGGCAACTCCACCGGCCGCGCGTCGGGGAACAACGACGGCCACTCCACCGGAACGCCCCGTACGAAGAGTTCCGCAGCCGAGCGCAGCAGCCGGCCCCAACCTCCCTGATCCCGCCGGAGGGTGCCCGCCACAACGGCCTCGGGCACCGTCTCCTCGATACCGACGGTCAGCACGGGATGGGGGCTGACTTCGACGAAGGTCGTGAACTCCGCCTCCGCCAATGCCCGTACACCGGCCTCGCACCGCACGGTCTGCCGCAGGTTGCGGTACCAGTACCCGGCGTCCAGACCCGTGCCGTCCGCCCACTCCACGTCGACGGTGGAGAAGAACGGGACCGTAGCCTGGCGCGGCGACACGCCTTCGAGTACGTGCAGGATCTCCTCGCGGATCTCCTCCACATGCGCCGAGTGCGACGCGTAGTCCACCGGAACGCGCTTCGCCCGCTCCACCGACGCCAGCACCGCGTCCAGACCGGCAGGATCACCGGACACCACCACCGACGACGGACCGTTCACCGCGGCGACGGACACGCCCTCCGGCAGCAACTCCCGGACCGCATCCACCGGCAACGGCACCGAGACCATCCCACCCCGACCCGCCAACGCCGTGATCGCCCTCGACCGCAGTACGACGACCCGCGCACCGTCCTCCAACGACAACGCACCCGCCACCACGGCAGCAGCGATCTCACCCTGCGAATGACCCACCACCGCATCCGGCCGCACCCCCACCGACTCCCACAACGCCGCCAGCGACACCATCACCGCCCACAACACCGGCTGCACACGGTCGACAGGGTCGAAGTCACCCGACCGGACGATGTCCGTCAACGACCAGTCGACAAAGGGGATCAGCGCCCGCTCACACTCCGCGAACCGCTCCGCGAACACCGGCGAGGACTCCAGGAGTTCCACCGCCATCCCCGCCCACTGCGCCCCCTGCCCCGGGAAGACGAACACTGTCCGGCCGACGGGACCGGCGGCGCCGGACACCGCCCCCTCCGGCACACTGCCTTCAGCCAGCGCGGACAGGGCGGCCCTGAACTCCTCAGCCGTCTCCGCGACCACCACAGCGCGGTCGGTGAGGGCCGCCCGGTGCGCCGCCAGCGAGTAGCCGATGTCGCCGGGGCCGTGACGGTCGGCCAGGGCGCGGATGTTGCGCGCCTGCGCACGCAGGGCGGCGCTCCCGCGCCCCGTCAGCACCCAGGGCACGGCACCGCGGCCCGGTCGGCGGGGGGTCTCTTCGACGGGGGGCTCGGCGGGCTCCTCGATGATGACGTGCGCGTTGGTGCCGCTGATGCCGAAGGAGGACACCCCGGCCCGCCGCGGGGTGTCGGACCCGGGCCAGGGCCGGGCCTTCGTCAGCAGCTCCACCCGTCCCGTGGTCCAGTCGACGTGCGAGGTCGGCGTGTCCACGTGCAGGGTCCTGGGCAGCAGGTCATGACGCATGGCCAGCACCATCTTGATCACACCGGCCAGCCCTGCCGCCGCCTGGGTGTGGCCGATGTTCGACTTCACCGACCCCAGCCACAGCGGTCGTTCGCGCCCCTGGCCGTAGGTGGCCAGCAGCGCTTCGGCCTCGATGGGGTCGCCGAGGCGGGTGCCGGTGCCGTGCGCCTCCACCGCGTCGACGTCGGACGCCCGAAGGCCTGCGTGCGCGAGGGCCGCGCGGATCACCCGTTCCTGCGCGGGGCCGTTGGGGGCGGTCAGACCGTTCGAGGCACCGTCCTGGTTGACCGCGGACCCGCGGACCACGGCCAGGACCGGGTGGCCCAGCCGCTGTGCGTCGGACAGCCGCTCCACCACCAGCGTCGCCGCGCCCTCTCCCCAGCCGGTGCCGTCGGCGGCCTCGGCGAACGCCTTGCACCGGCCGTCCGAGGACAGCGCGCGCTGCCTGCTGAGTCCGACGAAGGCCTGCGGCGTGGACATCACCGTCACGCCGCCGACCAGTGCCAGCTCGCATTCCTCCTGGCGCAGCGCCTGGGCGGCGAGATGGAGTGCGACCAGCGAGGACGAACAGGCCGTGTCCACGGTGACGGCAGGGCCCGCGAGACCGAGCGTGTAGGCGATCCGCCCGGACATGACGCTCGCGGAGCTGCCCGTGCCGACGTAGCCCTCCAGGCCGTCCGGGAGCGGCAGACGGCCGTAGTCCTGCCCGTTGGTCCCCACGAACACGCCCACCTGGGCGCCGCGCAGCGAGCCGGGCACGAGGGTGGCGCGTTCCAGGGCCTCCCAGGCGGTCTCGAGGAGCAGCCGCTGCTGCGGGTCCATCGCCAGCGCCTCACGCGGCGAGATACCGAAGAAGTCCGCGTCGAACCCGGCTGCCTCGGCGAGGAAGCCGCCGGCGCGGACGTAGGAGCGGCCCGGCGCGTCCGGGTCGGCGTCGTACAGCGACTCCAGGTCCCAGCCCCGGCCCGCGGGGACGTCGGACAGCGCGTCGACCTCCCCCGCCACCAGGTCCCACAGCTGTCCGGGGGACTCCACCGCGCCGGGGAAGCGGCAGGCCATACCCACGATCGCGATGGGCTCGCTGCGTGCGGACAGTTGCCGTCGTGCCTCGCGCAGGTCGGAGGTGACCCGCTTGAGATACTCCACAAGCCGTTCTTCGTTCGCCATGCGCGGGTTACTGCCTTCCGAATTCGTCATCGATGAGGGCCAGCAGTTCGTCGTGCGTGACGTCGTCCAGGTCACGCTCGTGTGCCGGGGTCCCGGCGACCTCGCTCAGCAGCGCGCGCAGGCGCTCCGCCACTGCGCCGCGCTCGTCGGCGCCGGCCGGGAGGGCGGCCACGGCCGCTTCCAGACGGTTCAGTTCCGCGGTGACCGACAGCGGGGCGGGAGCCGTGCGTTCGCGCAGCCTGCCGTGCAGGTGACGGGCCAGCTCCTCGGTGGTCGGGTGGTTGTAGGCGAGTGTCGCGGACAGCTGCAGACCGGTCTGGGCGCGCAGGCGGTTGCGCAGTTCCACGGCGGTCATGGAATCCAGTCCGAGTTCGGTGAGCGTACGGTCCTCGCCCAGGGTTCCCGGGTCGCGGTGGCCCAGTACGGCGGCCAGGGCGGACCGCACGGTCCGTAGTACCAGGCGCGCCTGTTCCGGCTCGGACAGCCCGGGCAGCCGGTCGAGGAGACCCTGTTCGGGCTCCGCCGCGCTGTCGGGAACGAGCCCGGCCACCAGGTTCGGGACCCGGTCGGCCGGGAAACGTTCCCAGTCGACGTCCATGACGAGGGCGAACGGCACGTCCGTGGCCGCGAGCCCCCGGACGGCGAGCACCGGGTCCATCGGCGTCATGCCGTGCCGGCCGGCCGCCCCGGCGACGGCGTCCGCCGCGGCGAGCCCGTCTCCGGCCCAGGGGCCCCAGGCGATCGAGGTGGCGGGCAGCCCGAGGGCACGGCGGTGGACGGCGAGCGCGTCGAGGAAGGCGTTGCCCGGCGCGTAGTTGCCCTGGCCCGCGGTACCGAGTGTGCCCGCGACCGAGGAGAACAGGACGAACGCCGACAGCGGGCGGTCGCGGGTCAGCTGGTGGAGATGCCAGGCAGGGAGGGCCTTGGTGCGCAGCACCTGTTCCACACGCTGCGGGGTCAGTCCGTCCAGGGTGGTGTCGTCCACGACGGCCGCCGCGTGCACGACGGCGTCCGGCGGATGGCGGTCCAGCAGCTCGGCCAACGCGGCGCGGTCCCGTATGTCGCAGGTGACGGCGGTCGCCGCGACGCCGGCGGCCGCCAGTTCCTCGCACAGCTCCGCGACGCCGGGGGCGTCACCGCCGCGGCGGCCGGCCAGCACCACGTGTCCGGCTCCCTCGGCCGCGAGCCACCGCGCCACGTGCCGGCCCAGGGCACCCGTACCACCGGTGACGAGCACGGTGCCGGCCGGACGCCAGACCGTCCCGTCGTAGGCGGCACGTACGAGGCGGCGGGTGTGCAGTCCGCCGTCCGTCGCGGCCAGCTGATCCCCGCCGGACGCGAGCGCGGTGACGAGGAGGTCCGTGGCGGTTGCCGAGGGCACGGCGGGCACGTCCACGACACCGCCCCACAGTTCCGGGCGTTCGTCACGGAGAACCGGGCCGAGGCCCCACAGCAGGGAGTGTCCCAGGCCGCTCAGCGGTTCCTCGCCGTCGACGGCGACGGCCCCCCGGGTGACGAACCACAGCGGGGCGGTGGCCTCTTCGGCGGCGATCCGTCGCACCAGTTCCACGGTGGCGGCCGCCTCGTCGAAACCGGCCACCGCCGGGAATCCGTCCGTGTCGTCGGGTCCGTCGGCCGCGGGCAGGTCGGGTCCGTCGGCCGCGGGCAGCAGGACGACGGCGGCGGCGACCGGCCGCTTCGCGATCCGGGCCGGTACTTCCTCGGGCCGCACCACCGCCGCGTCGGCACCCCGCGCGGCCAGCGCCGTCACCACGGAGTCCGTGAGCGGGTCGTCGGCTCCGGCGGCCGGTACGACGAGCCAGGTGCCGGTCACCGCCGCGGGCGGATCGGCGACGACGGGGTGCCACGTGAGTTCGTAGCGCCAGCGGCCGAGCGCCGCACCGTCCTCGCTCCTGCGGCGCCAGCGCGCCAGTGCGGGCAGCACCTCGCTCAGCCGTGGGTCGCCGTCGACACGCAGGCTCGCGGTCAGGGCGCCGAGGTCCTGCCGTCGTACCAGAGCCCAGAAGTCACTGTCCGGTTCCTGGGGTTCGAGCCAGTAGCGGCGGCGCTGGAAGGCGTAGGTCGGCAGACCGGTCGGGCGGGCGCCGGGGAACACCCTGTCCCACCGGGGGGTCACCCCGTGTGCGGCCAGTTCCCCCAGGGCCCGCACCGTCTGGACCTCCTCCGAACCGCCGCGCCGTGCGCCGGACACGAAGCGGACACCGGGGACGCCGTCGGCGCACTCCTCCCCGAGGCCCGTCAGCACCGCGTCCGGCCCGATCTCGCAGAACGTGCGCACTCCGCGTGCCAGCAGGTCCCGCATGCCGTCCAGGAACCGCACCGGCTCCCTGATCTGACGGACCCAGTGGTTCGGCTCCGTCACGTCGCCCGCCGCGAGCACCGGAACGGACGGCCGGCGGAACGTCAGCTCGCGGACGACGGCGGCGAATTCGTCGAGCATGCCGTCCATGTGGTGGGAGTGGAAGGCGTGGCTCACCCGCAGTCTCCGGGCACCGGGCCAGCGGGCCGCGTACGCCTCCACGGCTTCCGCGTCGCCCGAGAGGACGACCGACCGGGGGCCGTTGACCGCGGCCACGGACACACCGTCCGCGAGGGTGCCGATCACCTCGTCCTCGGACGCGCGCACCGACATCATCACGCCGCCGTCCTCGGCCAGCCGCGCCATCAGGTCGGCACGCGCGGCGACCATGCGGCACGCGTCCCGCAGGGACAGAACGCCGGCCACATGCGCGGCGGCCACCTCTCCGACGGAGTGGCCGATCACGGCGTCGGGTACCACGCCCCACGACTCCCACAGGCGGTACAGGGCCACCTGGTAGGCGAACAGGGCCCGCTGTGCCATGGCGGTGCCGCGCAGCACGTCGGCGTCGTCCACCCGGATGCCGCCCACGCCCGCGCCCGCTTCGGCGAAGGCTTCGGCGAACACCGGGAACGCGGCCGCCAGTTCCTGTCCCATGCCGGTCCGCTGCGCGCCCTGGCCCGAGAAGAGGAAGCCCAGCCCGCCCGGCGCCGGGGGAGCCGTCAGGACGGGGTGCGCCGGGTCGCCGGCCGCGATCGCCGCCAGACCAGCCCGGAAGCCTTCCGGGTCGCGTGCGACCACGACCGCGCGGTGGTGCAGCAGGGCGCGTGTGGTGGCCAGGGACAACCCGGTGTCGTGGACGTCGGCGTCCTCCGCCCGGTTCAGCAGGGCACGTGCCTGGTCGCGCAGCGCGCCCTCGGTACGTCCCGACAGCAGCCAGGGGACCGACCCCCGCGGTGCGCCGGCACCGGGACGGCGTTCCTCGGACGCGTCGGGGCCGGCCTCCAGGATCAGATGCGCGTTGGTGCCACTGATCCCGAACGACGAGACGCCGGCGCGCCGCGGCCCGTCCCACGGGCGTGCCTGGACCAGCAGGCGCACCGCGCCCGCCTCCCAGTCCACCTCGGAGCTGGGCCGGTCCGCGTGCAGTGTCCTCGGCAGTACTCCGTGTTCCATGGCCTTGACCATCTTGATCACACCCCCCACACCCGCGGCTGCCTGGGTGTGGCCGATGTTGGACTTCAACGAGCCGAGCCACAGCGGCTCGTCACCGGGCCGGTCCTGACCGTAGGTCGCGAGCAACGCGCGCCCCTCGATGGGGTCGCCCAGCCGGGTCCCGGTGCCGTGGGCCTCCACGGCGCCCACCTCGGCCGGGCGCAGTCCGGCGTCGGCCAGCGCCTGCCGGATGACCCGCTCCTGGGCGAGGCCGCTCGGTGCGGTCAGTCCGTTGGAGGTGCCGTCCTGGTTCACCGCCGAGCCGCGTACCACCGCCAGTACCCGGTGGCCGTTGCGCCGCGCGTCGGACAGCTGCTCCAGTACGAGCACACCCACGCCCTCCGACCAGCCCGTTCCGTCGGCCTCCTGGGCGAAGGACCGGCATCTGCCGTCCGGTGCCAGGCCGCCCTGGCGGGTGAACGCCACGAAGGGGCCGGGTGTCGCCATCACGGTCACGCCGCCGGCGAGCGCCAGGGAGCACTCGCCGCGCCGGAGCGACTGCGCGGCCAGGTGCAGTGCCACCAGCGACGAGGAGCACGCCGTGTCCACCGACAGGGCCGGGCCCTCCAGTCCCAGGACGTAGGAGACGCGTCCGGAGGCCACGCTGGGCGCCGTGCCGGTGAGCACGTGGGTGTCGCCGTCCTCCGTCGGCTGGTGCAGTGGAGGTCCGTATCCCTGGTCGGTCACGCCGACGAAGACCCCGGTCCGGCTGCCGCGGACCGCGTGCGGGTCGATGCCCGCCTGCTCCAGCGCCTCCCAGCTCGTCTCGAGGAGCAGCCGCTGCTGCGGGTCCATGGTCAGCGCCTCGCGCGGGGAGATCCCGAAGAAGTCGGCGTCGAACTCGCCCGCGTCGTGGAGGAATCCACCGTTGCGGGTGGCGGAGAACCCGGGTCCGCCGGGGACGGCCAGCGCCTCCAGGTCCCAGCCGCGGTCGGCCGGGAACGACGAGATCGCGTCGGTGCCCTCTTCGACGAGCCGCCACAGGTCCTCCGGACCGGTCACCCCGCCCGGGTAGCGGCAGGCCATGCCCACGATCACGACGGGGTCGTCGGTCGCCGGATCCGCCGGTGCTTCGGGGGCGGCGGTGTCGTCGTCCGTGTCGGCACCACCGAGCAGGGAGCCGAGGTGTGCGGCCAGCCGCAGGGCCGAGGGGTGGTCGAAGACCGTCGTGGCGGGCAGGGTCAACCCGGTCGCCCGGGCGATCCGGGCGCGTAGCTCGACGGCGGTGAAGGAGTCGAAGCCCAGGTCGCGGAAGGCCTGGTCGGCGGCGACCAGGTGTGCGGAAGCGTGTCCCAGTACCTCGGCGGCATGCATCTGGACGAGCTCCACCAGGAACGCCGAGCGTTCCCGCGCCGACAGGTCCGCGAGACGCACCGGGAGCCGTGGGTCCCCGGCCGGGCTCTCCTCCTCGGCCGACGCGGCCGACGCGGCCGGCCGAGCGGCTTCGGGGAGAGCCGACAGCAGCGGGCTCGGGCGCGTGGCGGTGAACGTCGGAAGGAAGCGGGACCAGTCCAGGTCCGCCACGACGATCGTGGTCTCGTCGTCGTCCAGGGCCTGCTGCAGAGCGGAGATCGCGAGGTCCGGCCGCATGGGCACGACTCCGAGCCGCCTGAGACGGCCGTCGTGTCCGGGTGTCGCCCCGACCATGCCGGCCCCGCTCCAGGCGCCCCAGGCGATCGAGGTGGCCGTGCGGCCCCGGGCCCGGCGCTGGACGGCCAGCGCGTCCAGACAGGCATTGGCAGCCGCATAACCCGCCTGACCACCACTGCCCCAGGCCGCCGCACCCGACGAGAACAACACGAACGCGTCCAGATCGGCGTCCGCCGTCAACTCGTCCAGATGGCGCGCACCGTCCGCCTTCACCGCGAGTTCCTCTGCCAACCGGTCCTGGGTCAGGGAGTCGAGGGCGACGGTCCCGGTGTTCACGCCGGCCGCGTGGACGACCGTACGCAACGGAAACTCCGCCGGGATCCCCGCGATCACCCCCGCCAGACCATCCCGATCACCCACATCACACGCCACCACACTCACCCGCGCACCCAAACCCTCAAGCTCCCCC
>NZ_JBHXLU010000134.1:0-28256 GCF_042720695.1 Streptomyces sp. NPDC058457
CCCATTCACCTCACACGGGACTCCTGCGGAAGGCCCCGGAGGTTGCGCCGGGGACGAACACGCCTCAAGTTCCGACGGGCCACTTGGAGACGGGTACCTTGGCAGTGGAGGTCCTGCTGTTCGATGTACTGGCGGACGATCTGCGGGCCGCTTGTCCTCCCACGGCGACGGCGGGTGCCGCCGAGTCGGCGTCGCCCGCGGGCTTCCCGGGACTACCGGCCGGGGTGGAGCCCGAGTGAGCCCGGTGTGGGCGCGCCCTGTACCTCGCCGAAGTAGAGGGTGAAGGTCTGCCTCCAGCGTTCTGCCTCGGCGCGGTCCGCCATGAAATGCGGGAATCCGTCGAGATGGGCGTTCGGGTATTCCCAGATCGGCTTGAGACCGCCCGCCGGTGTGACGTCGGTCCGCACGGACCAGCCGGTTGCGGACTGCTCCTGCACGGCCCGCGAGAGCTGCCAGTTGAGGTAGAGCTTGGCTGCGGCCGGGTGCTTGGCCCGGGCGAGGATCGCCGCCCGCTGCCCCCATGCCATGAACGGGTGGCCGTCTGGCACGGCCCACTGGACACCGGGTGCGACGGGTGCGGTCAACGAACCGGCGCCGCCGATACCGATCAGCTTCTGCTTGCCCGAGACCGAGAAGATCGGGGTGAAGCTACCCCGGGCGAACTCGACCTCCTGCGCGGCGAGTCGGCGCACCCAGTCCCAGCCGTAGGCCTCCGTGTAGAGCTTGTAGAGGTACAGGACCGCGTCGTCGTCGTTCGGGTAGGAGGAGGCGATGGCGCCCCGCCATCGCGAGTTGACCAGCTCCCGCGGTGTGGCAGGGCCACCGCTGCCGAGGGTCTGGTCGTACATGTAGCTGAAGGCGAAGACCCCGGTGCTCACCCAGGCACCGTCCGGGTCCCTGAACTGAGGGTACAGAGCCGAGAAGCCGGCCGGCTTGTACGACAGCAGTTCCCCCATGTCCTTCCAGCGGGGGAAGTCCTGCACGGTCTGCAGTTGCACCAGGTCGGGCACGAGTGTGTCCGTGGCGAACTGGTTGTCGACGCGTACCTCGTGGTACTTGCTGTAGTCGACGACCATGGTGAGCTTGAGGCCGGGGAACTGCGACAGGAACGCCTGCTTTGTCGCGTCCCACAGATCGGCGAGGTCGCCGCCGGCGTAGATGACGAGCTCGCCGCCCTCCTGTCTGGCGTCGGCATACAGCTCGTCGAGCGACTTCTTCTCCTCTCGCGGGTGGCTGCCCGGGCGGAACGCCGGGATCGCCTTGCCCGCGCTCGCCGCGGCGGCGCTGTCGGTGACCGTCGCGCCGAGCGCCGCCGCGCCGAGTGCGGCACCCGCGCCGCCGAGTATCCGCCGCCTGCTGAATGAGGTCATGGAACCGAGCCTTTCCTGCGCCACTGAATCCGCGCCTACGCGACTGGATCTTCATCTGCGCGGATGAAACTTCAAGTACCTGCCGACGACGCTACGGATATATACTTGAGGAGTTAAATACCCGGCACCGCCCGCCCGTTACCGGCGGGACTCTCGTATCGTCGGTGCGGTGGAACAGGTGCCGTGGTTGACCGAGCGTGAAGAGCGGGTGTGGCGGCTCTTCGCGGCCGTACTCTTCTTGCTGCCCGATGAGCTGGAGGCGCAGCTGCAGCGTGACGCCGATCTGACACAGTTCGGGTACGGGATCCTCTCCGCGCTGTCGGAGGCGCCGGATCGGGCCATGCGCATGACCGACCTGGCGTGCATGGCGCACGGCTCCCGCTCACGCCTGTCCCATCATGTGGCGAGCCTGGAGCGCCGGGGGTGGGTCCGTCGTGAGCGCGCCGCCGAGGACGGACGGGGCAACAACGCCGTACTGACCGACGCGGGTTATGCCAAGGTGGTGGCCGCCGCGCCGGGCCATGTGGCGGCGGTGCGCTCGGCGGTCTTCGACGCACTGGGCTCCCTCCAGCTCGACGAGCTGGAGGGGATCTGTACGGCACTCCTGCGGCCGGAGATCTGCAAGATACTCAAGGAGCGTCATCAAAATGATGACCCCCTGGATCTCCCGCAAGCCCAAGCCGGTCCTCATCATGAGGACGCCGAGGTGTCTGGTGAGACTCTGGCCGGCGAGGACGCCACGGCCCGCTTGGCCCGGATCTCCGCCGCCCGCAGCGGAATTGACTTCAGAGAACTGCAGCTCATCGACCAGGCCCGCGCCCAGGGGCAGACCTGGGAGCAGGTCGCCGCGGCGCTCGGTATGCCCGACCGTCGTCAGGCCCAGACCCGGTTCAGCCGCCTGCGCGAGCGGTGGCCCGCGTACGAACCGCTGTCTGTCGCATCGCGCCAGACCAAGCGTCAAAGGCGCGACGTTTCATAGCCCGCGAACGAGGCGCGCTCCTCGTCGACCCCGCTCCGCCGCCCAAGGCCGTGGCCGGACAGGGTCAGACTGCGTCGGTGTCGACGGGCAGGGCGTCGGCGATGGCCTCTGCGGTGCGGCGGACCTTCTCGCCATACGGTGCGAGGAGTTCAGGAGGCATGCGGCTCTTCGGGCACGAGATGGACAGCGAGGCGATCGGGCGGCCGTGTCCGGGGCGGATGGCGGCTCCGACAGAGACGACGCCTGCTTCGAACTCCTCCTGGCAGACGGAGTATCCGGCCTCGACGATGCCGCGGAGCTCGGTCCGTAGCCGGTGGGGATCGGTGATCGTGTGCGGGGTGACGGCGTGCAGGCCGCCGGTGAGGTACGCGTCCACCTCCTCCGGCGGCAGGGCGGCGAGGACGGCTTTGCCGTTCGACGTGGCGTGCAGTGGTCCCCGTGACCCGAGAGGTGCGACGGCCCGGACGGGCTGGGGGCTGTCAACGCGTTCGACGAGGACGACTTCCCGGCCGGCGGGAACCATCAGGTGCACCGTTTCGCCGACTTCGACGCCCAGTTCCCGCATCATGGGCAGCGCGGTGGGGCGCAGCCCGCCGCGGGCGCTGACGGCGCTGCCTACGACGAAGGCGCGGACACCGACCTGCCACCGGCCCGTGCTCGCCTGCTGTTCGATCCAGCCGGAATCCGCGAGGGTCGTCAGGCTGCGCTGCACGGTGGTCTTCGGCAGACCGAGGGCACGGGTCAGTGCGCTCAGCCCGACCGGCTGGTTGACCGCCACGGCCTCCAGTACCTGCAGCGCGGTGGTGACGCTCCGCATCGTCCTCCCCTCGTTTCCGGGTGTCTCGCTGGGCGACTCTCCCCGTGATGGTCCCACATCGGCCGGGCGGCGCACCGGAGGTGTCCCGCCCTGGACGGGGCCGCCGGACCCGTCCGTCGGACCGAGCGAAGCGCTCGTCGCGCACCCGACAGGTTCGGCTCTGTGGTCATTCGCGTTCGGCGTTCCGGCGCCCCGCGTGGTGGGCGGGCCCGACGAGGGCGACCCGGCTCCACGCGCAGGAGCGGAATGCGGCCGCGTCGCCGCGCCCGCCGGTCGGACGGCGGCGGACCTCTGCCATCCGTGCCGTCCCGGGTCCGTCGGGCTGGCGGCCCCGGAAAGCGGTGTGTCAGACGGCATCAGGCTCGCGGACCCGGGAACACCAGGTTCATTCGCTTGACGCTCCTGGAATCCCGTGCCTAACTTTGCCAATGGTCCTCCTGGCGGTTCAGTGGTCCGTAATGTGGACCGAAGCGGAGATGGAAGGGCACCATGACAGCGACAGCGGAGTCCGCCGGGCCCGGTTCGGCCTTCCTGCGGGGCGTGCGGATCCTTGATGTGACGGGGGCCCTGGCCGGCCCGTACTGCACGACCATCCTTTCCGACCTCGGCGCGGAGGTCCTCAAGATCGAACCGGTCACGGGTGACCGTATGCGCGCACGGCGGTTGGGCCCGGACCGCAGGCCGATCCCCTTCGATCTGACACATCGCGACAAGGGGAGTCTCGCGGTCGACATGAAGTCGCCCGCGGGTGCTGAGATCGTGCGGTCCCTGGCACGGCGCAGCGATGTCCTGGTGGAGAACTTCCGGGCCGGCGCGATGGCGCGGCTCGGGCTGGGCTACGAGGATCTGCGCCTCGACTGTCCCGACCTCGTCTACTGCTCCATCTCGGGCTTCGGACAGTTCGGGCCGATGCGGGACGCGAAGGGCATCGACCTGATCGCGCAGGCCTACAGCGGGCTGTTGTCGGTCACCGGGACCACGGACGGGCGGCTGGCCAAGGCGGGGTTCCCCGTGTCCGACGTGGGGACCGGCATGTGGGGCGCGATCGGGGTCCTGGCCGCCCTGCTGCGCGCACGCGCCGGCGGCGGCGGGGCGTACATCGACGTCGCGCTCGCGGACGCGGTGGCCGCCTGGTCGATGTGGGAGGTCGCCGACTATGTGGCGACCGGTGTGGAACCGGCCCCGCTGGGCACGGCACACCGCCTGGCCGCCCCCTATGAGGCGTTCACCTGCCAGGACGGCGCAACCCTCGTCCTCGGTGCGGTCGACCGGGCCTGGGAATCGCTCTGCACGGTCCTGGAACTCGATCTGCGCGGTGATCCACGCTTCGCGACGGAGTACGAGCGCTTCCTCCACCGGGCGCCACTGGCGGAGATCATTCAGGGACGCTTCGCCACGGCTCCCCGGGATCACTGGATGGGCGTGCTCCGCACCGCGGGGGTCCCCTGCGGTCCGGTCAACGGCATCGGCGACATCGTCACCGATGAACAGTTCGCCGTACGGGGCCTGTTCGTGCACGACGAGGACCGCTTCGCGCAGCCGACGATCGTGAACACCCCCATCGTCGCCGACGGGGCGCCGCGTGCCCGTGGCCGTGCGCCCGGAGTGGGCGCGGACACGGTCGCGGTTCTCACAGGGCTGGGATACGACGACGAGCGCATCGCCGCCCTGGCCGAGGCCGGGGTCGTCGGTGTGCCCAAGGCCGGCGAGGCCGTGATCGGCGGCGCTCGCGCGGGGACGGAGGCCGACACCTCGGCCGACCGCAGCGCCGAGGCGCGGAAATGAACCAGGAGGGCACCTTTATGACCACTGCGGCATGGACGGCACCGGTGGACTGGACGGACGGTCTCGGTCTTGCCCGGGTCCTGCACGGCGCCGGCCCCGTGGTCGCGCTGTGGCGGGACGGAGCGGCGAACGCGCGCCTGGCCCTGGTGGACGGCCAGGTGTTCGAGGACCTGCCCGCGCTGCTCGAAGCGGCCGGGGGCGATCTATCGGCCATCGAGGCGGGCGCCTTGATCGACGCGCCGGACCATCGGCTCCTGAGTCCGGTCGGCCGACCGGGCAAGGTCATCTGCATCGGCCAGAACTACCTCACGCACGTGCGCGAGGGCGGCCGTGACGCCGGACCGGCTCATCCCGACCTGTTCCCGAAGTGGCACACCTCGCTGGCGGCGCCCTTCGCCGACGTGGCGCTGCCCCCGGAGTCGGACCAGATCGACTACGAGAGCGAACTCGCCGTGGTCATCGGCACACGTGCGCGAAGGATCGCGCTCGACGACGCGGAGAGCGTCGTCTTCGGGTACACCGCGGCCAACGACGTCTCGGTCCGCGACTTCCAGTTCCACACGACGCAGCGGGTCGCGGGCAAGGCATGGGACGGTCTCACCCCCCTCGGTCCGGTCGTCGTGCCGGCCGCCAGGCTCGGCGGCGTACGGCCCGACCTCGCCATCAGGGGCACGCTCGACGGGGAGGTGCTCCAGGACGACCGTACTTCCCAACTCCTTTTCGGAGTACCGGAACTGCTGGCGTACATCACCACCGTGATGACTCTGGAGCCGGGCGATGTGATCCTTACCGGTACTCCTGCGGGGGTGGGGTTCGTGCGTGAGCCGAAGGTCCTGTTGCGTCATGGCTGCGAGTTCGAGGTGCGTATCGAGGGGATCGGCGCACTGCGCAACCGCTTCGTGGACGAGAAGACCGGATGACCGGCCGGACGACCGTCGCGGCCACCGCACCACGCATCCGTGCCGCGGTACGGGACGCCGTCGGCACCGTGGAGATCAGTAATCCGGGTCGGCACAACGCACTGTCCGTGGCGATGATGACCGAACTCGCCGTCGTGCTGCAGGCGATGGACGAGGACCCGGAGGTGCGCGTGGTCGTCCTGCGCGGCGCCGGTGAGCAGGCGTTCGTGTCCGGCGCGGACATCAGCGAGTTCCCCGGCCTGCGGGACGATGCCGCACGACGGGCGGCGGACGACGCGGCCACGACGCTCTTCACACGGCTGTCCGCGCTCTCCGTACCCGTCATCGCCCGTATCCACGGCTACTGTCTGGGCGCGGGCATGGCCCTCGCCCTGGGGGCGGACCTGCGCTGTGCGGACACCCGCAGCGTCCTGGCCATCCCGGCCGCCCGGCTGGGCGTCGGGTACCCCCTGGAGCAGACCGCCGCACTCGTCCAGACCGTGGGACCGGCCGCCGCGAGCGACCTGCTGTTCACCGGCCGCCGCGTCCCGGCCGCGGAGGCACACGCCATGGGGCTGGTGGACCGGCTCGCCGAACCCGGCGAACTGGGCGAGGCCGTCGACGAACTCGCCGCGACCATCGCGGCGAACGCACCTCTGTCGGTGCGCGCCGCCAAGGCGTCCGTACAGGCCGTCCGCCGCCTCGGCGAGGGCGACGAAGCGGCGGGCGGCGCCGCGCTCGGCCGCGCGATCGAGGCCGTCGCCCGCTGCCGCACCTCGCACGACCTCCAGGAAGGCGCCCTCGCCTTCCTGGAGAAGCGGTCCCCGCGCTTCGCGGGCCGCTGACACCCAACGGAAGACCGACGACGGGAGCACCCCGGCATGGGGACGTCACTGAAGGGCCGGACCATCGTGATGTCCGGCGGCAGCCGTGGCATCGGACTGGCCATCCTCACCGCCGCGGCCCGTGCGGGCGCCAACGCGGTGTTCCTGGCCAAGACCGACACACCCGACCCGAGACTGCCGGGCACCGTGCACACGGCGGTCGCCGCCATCGAGGCGGCGGGTGGATCCGCTGTCGCGGTGGTCGGCGACGTCCGCGAGGAGGCAGATGTCGAGCGCGCGGTCGCCACCGCGGTCGACCGGTTCGGAGGCGTCGACATCTGCGTCAACAACGCCAGCGCCCTCGACGTGCGGGGCACCGG
The DNA here is from genome assembly GCF_042720695.1 of Streptomyces sp. NPDC058457. Classification (NCBI taxonomy): domain Bacteria; kingdom Bacillati; phylum Actinomycetota; class Actinomycetes; order Kitasatosporales; family Streptomycetaceae; genus Streptomyces; species Streptomyces sp. NPDC058457. The sequence continues at coordinate 7,055 of NZ_JBHXLU010000134.1, forward strand.
GGAACTGCCTCTCAAGCGGTTCGACCTCATGCAGTCGATCAACAGCAGGGGCACGTTCCTGCTGACCAGGACCTGCCTGCCGTACCTGAAGCGGTCCGACCAGGCGCACATCCTGACCCTGTCGCCGCCGCTCAACCTCGCCCCGCGCTGGCTGGGCGCCCACCCCGGCTACACCGTCTCCAAGTACGGCATGACGCTGCTCACCCTCGGCTGGGCGTCCGAGTTCGCGGAGGAAGGCATCGCCGCCAACTGTCTCTGGCCACAGACCATGATCGCGACCGCCGCCGTCTCCAACGTCCTCGGCGGCGAGAACGCCGTCTCCCGGTCGAGGAGTCCCGAGATCATGGCGGACGCGGCCCTCGCCGTGTTCTCACGCCCGCCCCGCGAGCGGACCGGCGAGACCCTCATCGATGCCGACGTCCTGGCCGAAGCCGGCGTCAAGGATCTGGCGGGGTACGGCGGGGGAGAGCATCCGGAGCTCGACTTCTTCGTGGATCCGCCGCAGGCGGGGTGAACGCTCGGGGGTGCGGCCGGTGCTCCGGCCCCCGAGCGGTGGGGCAGGCATCATCGGCCCTGGTACGTCGCCTTGCCGGGGCCGTCGCGGAGGAACGAGGCGACCGCGTCGCACAGGTCGTCGGTGGCGAAGAGCGCGCCGGAGACCGCCGGTACGGCGTCGTCCGCGGCCCGCACACCGTCGCGGACCGCCGTCGCGACCAGTCGTTTGGTCGCCGCGTGGGCGCAGGTGGGGCCCGCGGCGACGCGCAGCGCGTACTCCCGTGCGGCCTCGGCGAACCCTGCGTCGGGGAGCACCCGGTTCACCACGTTCCAGCGCTCCAGGGTTGCCGCCGGATAGCGCTCCCCTGTGTAGACCAGCTCACGGGCTCTGGCCGGCCCGGCGCGCTCGGCCAGCCGCTGGGGCCCTCCCATCGAGGGTGTCAGTCCTACGACGATCTCCACCAGCCCGAACGACGCGGACTCGGCGGCCAGCAGGATGTCGCACCCCAGTGCGATCTCGAACGCCGCGGTGAGGGTCAGCCCGTGCGCGGCGAAGACCGTCGGAACCGGCAGTTCCTCCAACGCCTGGACGATTCGCAGCAGTCGTCCGAACAGGGAACCGGCGCGCTGCACCGCACCCGGGCTGTCCGCGATCGCGGCGAACGTCGCCACGTCGACGCCACCGGAGACGACTTTGCCCCGTGCCTCGACCAGCACCGCCCTGGCACGACCGAGGCGGGCCGGATCGGTGACGGCGGCAAGTTCGTCGACAACCTGCTCCCATGCGGTGAACACCGCTTCGTCGAAGAGGTTCAGCGGCGGACTGTCGAGCACGACGACCGCGAGGGCACCGTCGCCCTCGTACTCGATACGGACCGGTGATGTCATCGGAGTCGTCCCTTCGGAGCGGTCCATGGCGGGAGTGGTGGCGGCCGGGCCGGCACGTGTGAACGCCCGGGGCAGTTCGTAGAGCCGGGCGAGGGTGTGATCGGCAGCGGCGGCGGGACCGCGTACCTCCCCACGGACGGCGGCGCGGCAGGGCCGACCCGCCTGCTTCCTGTCGTACGCATGGGTGCGGCGGTCGCCGTGAACGTGAATCCGGATCGCCGGAGAGGTCCGCTATATGGACCGATTGACCGGCTAATGGTCCAACTGAAGCTAGGCCCGATCGGGCACGTGGTCAAGAGCCGAAGATCAAGTGCCTCATCGGAGGGTCACGGTCCATGAGGCGCACGCCCTGCCGAACTCGCCCGCCGCTCCGCTTGTCTGTCACGCCTGCTCCGGCCGAACAGCCGGCGAGGTTCCCCCGGACAGGTCCCCGTTGGGAGCGTCAGCCGGGCCGTACACCCGTGCCCGGTCCACTCCCGCCGAGGGATGCCAACCCAGTCGGCGGGAGACGGCGAGGCCCGTGGCGATGATCGCCGGCCTCACGGTCCGCAGATCGACCGAACCGGCGCTTACGACGACAGACAAGGCGGCGACGACCCTGCCCTCGGCGTCGAGGACACGGGTGGCCACCGAGTCGGCGCCGTGTGTCGTCTCCTGGCGGACGACGGCCACGCCGGTCTCGCGGCACTCGTCCAGCTGTTCCAGCAACCGCGCGGGATCGGTGACGGTGCGTTCGGTGTACGGGGGCAGACCTCGTGCGATGACCTGCTCGACCAGCTCGGGGTCGGCGTGGGCGAGCAGTACCTTGCCCACGCCGGAACAGTGCAGAGGCAGCCTTCCGCCGATCTTCGACATGACGTCCACCGCGTGGCCCGCCGACAGCCGTTCGACGAGCACCGCCTCGGTACCCTCCAGCACCGCGAGTTGCACGTGCTGGCGCAGCGCGGTGTGCAGGTCGTCCATGAACGGGAGCGCGGCCGTCCGCAGCGGGACGCTCAGTGGCGCCAGCGTGCCCAGCTGCCACAACCGGATGCCCACGGTGAACCTGCCGTCCGACGCCCGCTCCAGCACCCCCGCCTCGACGAGTTCCAGGGCCAGCCGTCGCACCGTCGCATGGGGCAGTCCGGTGTCCCTGGTCAGGTCGGCCAGGGACAGGCGTGACCGGCCGGGCCGGAACGCGAAGAGCACGTCGAGCAGCCGCGAACTCACACTGCGACCGGGCTGACCGGTACGCGGCATCAGCCCTCCACCGCCGGAGACAGCCGCCGAAATACTATGTCCATTCAATGGACAATAGCCCTTTCGGCGGTGCCAGGGCCTCGGCGAGGATCCGAGCGTCACCAGGACGCTCGCCCTCGAAGCAGAGGAGTGGAACCATGCCCATACATGTGCCCGGCCCGCGGATCGCCATCGTCGGGGGTGGCATCGGCGGTCTGGCCGCCGCGGCCTTCCTGCGCCGGGCGGGGCTGAGCGCCACCGTCCACGAGCAGGCGCCCGCACTCGGTGAGGTCGGCGCCGGACTCGTCGTGGCCCCCAACGCCGCACGGCTGCTGCGCCGGCTCGGCGTCATGGAACACTTCCTGCGCCGGGCCGTTCCACTGGACTGGGGCTGGGAGTTCCGCCGCTGGGCGGACGGCGGCGTGCTCTCGGTGGAGAAGCTCAGCGACGTGTGCGAGCGGCTCTACGGCGAGCGCACCTACGTCGTCCACCGGGCCGACCTGCTCGACACCGTCAAGTCGGCCGTACCCGGCGACTGGATCCGCCTGGGCGCCCGCTGCACCTCGGTCGACGAGAGCCCGCACGGCGTACTGCTGAACTTCGCCGACGGCAGCCGCAGCGAGGCGGACGTCGTCATCGGCGCCGACGGTGTGCACTCCGTCGTCCGGAGCATGGTCGCCGAGCCCGCGCCGCCGGAGTACTCCGGCATCTGCGCCTTCCGCACCACCGTGCCCGCCGACGCCGCACCCGGCTTCGCCCTGCGCCCCGCCCAGACCCTCTGGCTCGGTCCCGGACGGCACTTCGTGCACTATCCGATCAACGGCGGACAGGCCGTCAACGTCGTCGCCTTCGCCCCCGCGGGTGACTACACCGACGAGTCGTGGAGCGCGAAGGCCACGACCGAGGAGTTCCACGCCGAGTTCGCCGGCTGGGACCCGCGGGTCACGGACCTCATCGCCGCCGGCGGCGTCCCCGGCCGCTGGGCCCTGCTGGACCGGGCGCCGCTGCGGCACTGGAGCCGGGGCCGGGCCACCCTGCTCGGAGATGCCGCACATCCCATGTTCCCCTTCTTCGCCCAGGGCGCGGCCCAGGCCATCGAGGACGCCGCTGTGCTGGCGCGCTGCCTGGCCGGATCGGCGGACGATCCCGAGCAGGCGTTGAAGCGGTATGAGTCGGTGCGCGTGGAACGCACCACGCGCCTCCAGCAGATCAGTCACGCCCGCCGGGACATCAACCACCTGCCCGACGGCCCCGACCAGCAGGCCCGCGACACGGCACTGGCGGGTTCCGACCCGCTGGTGGGCAACGGCTGGATCTACGGCTACGACGCCGAGGAGGTGCCCGTCTCGTGACACCCGGCGGAACGGGGTGGGTCCGCCGAGCACGCTCGGCACAACTCGACGCGGAAGTCCATGCGTTGAAGACCCGGACGTCGTCAACCGGCCGAATTCCGGACAGGGCTGTTTCCGCGGTGCTCCCCGCCCACGATCGTGTTGCGCAGGATCCCGAGGCGCTCGACCTCGACCTCCACCACGTCACCGGGCCGAAGCAGCCAGGGCGGCGTGCGGGCGTATCCGACGCCCGACGGGGTGCCGGTGGCCAGCAGGTCTCCGGGTTGCAGTGTGATGGTGCGGGAGATGTGGGCCAGGGTCTCGCCCACATGATGGATCATCTGGCTGGTGGAGGCGTCCTGGACGGTCGTGCCGTTGACCCGGGTCCGCAGCCGCAGCCCGTCCCGCAGGTCACCCACCTCACCGGCGGGCACCATGGGGCCCAGCGGTCCGGATCGGTCGGCGTTCTTCCCGAGGATCCACTGCGAGGTCAGTTTCTGCGCCCGCCGTGCGGTCACGTCGTTGAACGTCGAGTAGCCGACCACCGCGTCGAGTGCCTCGGCGGGATCCGCGTCCACCAGCCTCCGGCCCACCCAGGCCACGATCTCGCCTTCCCAGTCCAGGCCGTCCTCGGTCAGAGGCACGGGGATGGCGGCCCCGCCGACCGTCAGCGACCGCGTCCACCGTGCGAACAACGTGGGGTGCTCGGGCAGTTGCCGGTCCCGGTAGGAGCCTTCGGCGACGTGTTCGAGGTAGTTCAGTCCCACGCACAGCATCTGTGCCTCCGGCAGCACCGGCGGTACCAGTCGCGCGTCTCCGGCGGGCACGCTCCCGTCGGTCGTCGGGCGGGCCAGCCAGGCTTCGGGGTCGGCCCAGAACTCCCGCAGCCCGGCCATCACGGTGAGCCTTCCGCCGTCGTGCGACAGACTCGCCACCCGCACCTCGTCGCCGCACGCCACTCCGACGATCCGCATCCGCACTCCCTGAGTTCGGAGACGGCACACCGCCGTCCCGGCCCTTCTAAAGATTATAACGTTTATGATTGAATGATGCCATGGTCACCGAGAGACGCACCCTGCTGGCCGGCCTCGGAGTTCCCGGCGGCACCCGGGCCGAACAACTTGCCGCGGCGCTTGAGGACCGCATGCGCGGTCTGAGCCCCGGTTCGCCGGTCGGCACCATCGAGGAGGTCCGGCGGGAGTCCGGGCTGGCCCGTGCCACGGTCAGCGAGGCCGTCCGGCTCCTGAGTGACCGCGGGGTCCTGGAGATCCGACCCGGCCGCGGCGGCGGACTGTTCGTGGCGGACCAGAGCCCGGTGGTCCGGCTGCGGCACACCCTGCTCAGCGTCACCGGCGAGCCCGGCACGGTCGCGGACGCCATCGAACTCCGGGACCGCCTGGAGGAGTTGATCGCCGTGGGAGCCGCCCGGTGCGCGGGCGTGGACGACATCCCGGCGCTGCGGGCCCGACTGGACGACATGGCGGCCGCGCCGGACTGGGACGCCTTCATGCGGGCCAACTGGGCACTCCATGAGCGCATCGCGCGGCTGTGCCCGAACGCGATGGCCCGCGCTGTCTACGTCGGCACGCTCGGGCACCTCACCTCGTCCACCGCGCGCACCGCCGACCGCGGCGCCGACGACCATCTCGCGAGGCGGCTGCGAGTCCACGCCGACCTGGTGGAGGCGATCGCCGCCGGGGACGAGGACGCCGTGCGTGCGGCCGTCGCGCGCCACAACCACACCGACTGACCGCAGGGGAGCCGCCATGTCGCCGGCCGAGTACCGCAAGTACCTCTACGCACCCGACTCTGCGCGACTGTCCTCGATCAGGGGCCAGGACGCTTACGAGTACCGTGAAACAGCCAGGGCGAATCCGTTCACCGGCGCACTGATCCACGGCTGGAAGCCCCTGCAGCTTGCCGAGTTCCGAGGAACGACCGAGGACGGCACGGTGCGGCCCGAGGTGCACACCTGGGAACCGGTCCGCCCCGGCGAGGAGGCTCCCGTCACCGAGATGGTCGCCGCGGCGCGGGACCTGCTGGCGGCGTTGGACGAGAGTGCCCGGGCCAGACTGCTCCACCCGGTGGACGGGGTCGAGTGGCAGACCTGGTCCAACCCGGAGTTCCTGCAGTTCGACACCGGCGTCCGCCTGGAGTTCCAGCCGCCCGAGGTCCGGCGCAGGGTCCTCGCCCTGGTCGAGGCGTCGCTGAGCCCCGAGGGCTTCCGCCTCGTACACGACATGATGCTGATCAACGGCTTCCTCGGTGAGGTGGTGGGCCTGGAGACGATCCTCAACGAGTTCAGCTACAACTTCGCGCTCTACGGTGACCCCGACCCCACGGCTCCGTGGGGCTGGCAGCTGTTCGGCCACCACTGCGCCGTGAACTGCCTGATCGTCGAGGGGCGGATGGTCGTCAGTCCGGTGTTCCTGGGTGCCGAGCCCAACGAGATCGACGACGGCCCCCGTGCCGGCACGGTCGCCTTCACCGACCGGATCCGCCTGGGCACGGACCTGATGGGTGCACTTCCGCAGGACCTGCGAGCCACCGCGACCGTGTACCGGCACATGGTCGATCCCGCCATGCCGCCCGGCCGCGTCCACCCCGGTGACGAACGGCACCTCGCCGGCGCCTTCCAGGACAACCGGGTGATCCCGTTCGAGGGCCTGCTGGCCGGGGACATGCCCGAACGGGCCCAGGAGATCCTCCTGGAGATCGCCGAGTCGTTCGTGTCCCTGCTGCCGGCGGGTCCGCGCGCGGCCCGGATGCGCGAGGTCCGCGGCCACCTCGACGAGACCTGGTTCGGCTGGATCGGCGGTCACGAGGCAGGAGACGTCTTCTACTACCGGCTCCAGTCGCCCGTCCTCATCGCCGAACTCGACCATCACTGCGGTGTCTTCCTCGACTACGACACCCCGAAGCCGTTCCACGTCCACACCGTGCTGCGCACTCCGCACGGCAACGACTACGGCCGCTCCTACGTGCGCGACTGGCAGACACGGAACGCCTGAGCGGAGACACCCGGCGCGTTCCCGCCATGTCGCCGACTTCGACAGGAACCCGCGGCATGATCGTCACGGCGCCTGCTGATGTTCTGTTCGCGCTGAGCCATGCGCAGTTCGGTATGCAACACTCCGGATCAGGCCATGCTGCGACGGTGACCGCCGCACGAGTGATGCGGGGCCGTGTTCGTCCTGATCACGCCGACCAGGAATCAAGGGGTGGGCCCAGATGACAGAGAGCCGCTCAGCCGGACACATCACCTCCTGGCTGCCGTGCCTTGCGGCCGGTGAGCGGTGCCCGCTCGGCCCGGACTATCCGGCCCCGCCTCCGAGCCCGGGAAACGGGCCGGGCCGATGACCGTCGAAGGGCGCTGGGTCCGGGAACTGCGACCGACCCGGACCGCCCTGCCCGGTCCCGCCTGCAGCTCCGAAATCTTTCAACCGGCCCTTGACCGGTTGGGCGAAGCGCCCGTGGCCTGGGCGGTCGAGCTCGCGCTCGAACTCAGCGAGAGGGCGAGCGAGGTGCTGCCGCTGGGCGGCCGGGACCGCGCGGTGCAGATGTTGCGACCCAGCTCGGAGTCGTTCGTCATCACCACGCTGCTCTCCGTGCTGTCCGGCGCGCCGGAGAAGTCGGGGAGAACACGCGAGATCGAGCAACAGGTGATCGACATGATCCCTCGTCGCGTGCCGCTGGAGCAGGTCCTGAGCGGGTTCCGCGCAGGGAACGAGCAGCTCGCGGACGCGTATCTCGGCGCATGCCGACGCATCGTCCCGCCGGACCAGCAGGCGGAGCAGCTGGAGCTGGTGTTCACGATCCTCTTCGAGTTCGCCAATTCGTTCCACGCCGCGATCACCGACTTCTACCTCGCGGAGGAGCGTCGATGGCTGGCGAGTACGAACGCGCGTCGGGACGAGATGGTGCGGTCGATTCTCGCGGGCGAGGAGATCTCCACCCAGACCGCGTCCCGGGTTCTCGCCTATGACCTGGAAGGCTCCTCGCATGTCGGCATGGTCTTCCGGCGGAGCGTAGCCGCTTCCGGGGATGCCGCTCCGCTGCGTGAGGTGGCCGTGTCGGCGTTGCGCGGCCTGGGGGCGACTGCGCATCTGGTGATGGTGGTCGACCGAACGGAGGTCTGGGCGTGGGCAGCTGTCACCAGCCTGTCCGCTCCGGTCGCGTCCGCCGTCACCGAGTGCCCCGATGTCCTCGTCGCGCTGGGGAGACGACACCCCGGCCTGCGGGGATTCGCGGACTCTCACGAAGAGGCGCAGGCCGCCGCACGTGTGGCCGAGTTGAGCACATACGCGGTCGGCTGTGGGCAGGTCGTGGACTACCACGACGTTCGCCTGGTGGCGCTCCTCACCGCCGAACCGGGCGACGCGCTGAGCTTCATGCATGACGAGCTCGGCAGACTGGGCGACGGCGGGGAGACGCCGCGCGTGCTGCGCGAGACCCTGCGGGCGTTCCTGGAGTGCAACTGCAGACCGCAGGACGCCGCGCGCACCCTGTTCGTGGCGAAGAACACGGTCATCTACCGCGTCAAGCGTGCGGAGGAGCTGCTCGGACACGCCGTCAGGACCCGGCAGCTCGAACTGGGCGTCGCCCTGCGGCTCGCGGCCGTCATCGGCCCGGACGCCGGCCCCGATGCGCCGACCGCGTAGCCGGTCGCCTCGCGAGGTGTTGGTCCGCCGGCGCAGTCGGCGCCGGACGATTTGGTGAGATCGGGCAAGCGCTCAGGTCGGCATGCCGGGTTCCATGAACACATCGTTTCGTCGATGTTGACTGGAGACGCCGCCGATGTCTGAAATCACCGATCGTGGTCACATGCGACATCACGTCGCGTTGATCGACGAAGCCTCTCTTGAACCCGGCCTGTCGGCAGACGGCTTCCGAAAGGCGTTCCGCCATCACGCAGGCGGGGTGGCGGTCGTGACCGCCGACGCCGGCCGAGGCCCGGTCGCGCTGACCGCGACGTCGGTGATATCGGTGAGCGCGACGCCGCCTCTGCTCGTCTTCTCGGTGTCGGCCCTCTCCTCGGCCACACCGACCATCCTGGAGTCGTCCTCCGTGGTTGTGCACCTGCTGGGGGCCGACCAGGTCGACCTCGCGCGGCTGTGCGCGACGAGCGGAGCGGACCGCTTCGCCGACACCGGTGCCTGGGCCCGGCTGGCCACCGGCGAGCCGTACTTCGTCGCCGCCCCGGTGTGCATCCGCGGCGGCATCGCGGCCACCTTCGCGGCCGGAGCCTCGACCCTCGTCGTCGTCAACGCCACCCACGCGCACCACGCGCCGGCGGATGCCGCCCCGCGCGACGCCTCGCGTCCGCTGATCTACCACAACCGGACCTGGCATCAGCTGAGCGAGCTGTCCGAGTTGGTCTCGGGCGCGCGTTAGCGCGACCGCACCCAGACGCGCTCCCGCCGTCCGGCCGGAGCCGAAGACAGGCAGAAACCTGCCCAGGAATGGAGCCCCATCATGACGGTTCACGCGGTCAGCGCCACACAAGCGGCGGCCGACGCTGCAAGCACACGCGAGAAACTGGTGCACACCGCACATGACCTGATCCCCCTTCTGCGGGAGAACGCGGAACGCACGGAGAACGGTCGTCGCCTCACGCAGGAGGTGACCGACGCGGTGCGGTCCGCCGGCCTCTTCCAGGCCTGTACGCCGCGTGCGTCCGGCGGGTCCGGCGGCGGTGTCCGCACACTCGTCGAGGTCTCCGCCGAACTCGCCCGTGGTGACGGGTCCGTTGGATGGGTCGCGTTCATCGCGAACACCACCGCCTTCGGCATGGGGATGTTCCCCGAGGAGGTGCGGGCCGCCGTCTACAAGGATCCCCACAACGTGACGATCAGCCAGTTCACACCGGGAGGACCGGGGACCGAGGTGGACGGCGGTTACCGGCTCGACGTCAGGTGGCCGTTCGCGTCGGGCAGTCACCAGGCGCAGTGGACGCTGAGCGCCTTCGCCGTGGTGGACGACACCGGGCAGGTGCGGGAGATCCGCTACGCCCTCGTGCCCGCGGCCGATCTCACGATCGAGGACACCTGGTACGTCGCGGGGATGGCCGGGACCGGGAGCAACACGTACGTCGCGAAGGACCTGTTCGTGCCGTACGAGTTCACACTCGACCAGGACGTCTTCATGGGCAGGAAGTTCACGTCGTGGCTCCCGGCGGAGCCCGGGTACAGGGCTTCGCTCGCCACCAGCGCCTGCCTGGGCATCGTCGGACCGATCATGGGCATGGCCGAAGCGGCCTGGGACCTGACGTTGGCCTCGATGAAATCCGGCCGCCCGATCACAGCCGGGTACACAGACATCCGCCGGGCTCCCAGCTACCGCCTCGCTCTGGCGGACGCGCGAGCGGCGATCGACACGGGACGCTTCCATCTGCTGCGGGCCGCCGACGCCGTCGATACCGCCGCCCACGAGGGCCGGGTCCTCGAAGCCGGCGAGCGGGCGCTGCTGCGCGGTGACGCCGCCGTCGCGACACGCAGCTTCCGCAACGCCGTCGACCTCCTCCTCGACATCGGGGGAACCCGCAGCTTCGCGCTGTCCAACCCGCTCCAGCGGGTATGGCGCGACATCGAGGTCGCCAGCCGCCACGGCCTGAACAACGTCCTCCTGAACCGGGAGGAGTACGCACTCAGCCTGCTCGGGATGGACCAGGAATTCCCCGATTACCTCTGATCCTCCGAACCGCGGGTTTCCTCCGGCGAAGCCTCGGATCACCGTCGCGAGCACGCGGGCGCGTCGGACGCCTTTGCGCTCGCGTTGCCGGGGTGCGCCCTCGGCCACGAACCGGCCGGCCTCGTCGGCCACGGCATCGTCCTTGCGCGCACCCGGCCGCACAGATGATCAGGCAGGTGGTGCCGCCCGCGGAGAGTTCGACGCCGAATGACGTCATGACCGGCTCCGCGACGGCGGTGCCCGCCGAACTCGTCCTGGTGGTCGAGGTTCAGCGCCCGCTCTGCGGTCGGGCTCAGCCGCTGTCAACCGCCAGCGCGGTGTCCTCGCGCAGTACGTCGGCGACGGTGGTGCGGGCGAGTTCGCTCAGCAAGGCGCGGCGCGCCCGCCGGTCCAGCGCGAGGAGGCTGCGGTGTACGCGTCGGCCCGCGGGGCAGTCGGGTTGTGGGACGTGCATGCCCAGGACCGGGTCCTCGCCGTTGAGCGCCAGCCAGACCATGGCCAGGTCGATCCGCTCGGCGTCGTGTTCGAGCATCCAGCCGCCGCGCGGTCCGGGCTGCGAGCGGACCAGCCCGGCCGTGCGCAACTGGCCGAGGATACGGCGCGCGTGCGCGGCGTTGGTCGCGGGGCTGACGGCGAGGGACTGCGAGTCCCGCCATTCGCCGGGACTTCCGGCCAGCAGGGTGAGCAGGTGCACGCCGACCGCGAACTGGGTGTTCGTGGGCTGTGCCATGAGTTCATGGTACGGCCTGCGCGGGAAACCGTACCTGTTGCTGTTACAGTTAAATTCGTAAGCGCCGTGGTTTCGAATTGGCCAGCGCTAGAGCACAGCACAGCGACACATACCTTAGGGAGATCCCCATGGCGACCATCACCGTCTTCGGCGCGACCGGCTACGCCGGCGGCCACATCACCGACGAGGCCCTGCGCCGCGGCCACGAGGTCATCGCGGTCAACCGCACCGGCTCCGCTGAGACCCGCCCCGGGGTCACCCCGGTCGCCGGGTCCCTCGACGACGAGGCCCTGGTGCGCGACCTGGCGGCCAAGTCCGACGTGCTGGTCGTCGCGGTCCGCGGCAGCGTGGACGGCGAGCCGTTCCTGCTCCCGCTCGTCCCCTCGCTCCTGACGGCGGCGGCCGAGGGCGGTGCCCGGATCGGCGTGGTGGGCGGTGCGGGCAGCCTGCACGCCACCGAGGGCGGCCCGCGGCTGATCGACTCCCCTGATTTCCCGGAGGCCTACAAGGCCGAGGCGAGCTCGCACGCGCAGGCCCTGGAGGCGCTGCGGGCCGCGGACACGGACGCGCACTGGTTCTACGTCAGCCCGGCCGCCGAGTTCGGCGCCTGGGTTCCCGGCGAGCGCACCGGCGCCTTCCGCGTCGGCGGCGACGTGCTGCTCTCCGACGCCGAGGGCAGGTCCTTCATCTCCGGCGCCGACTACGCCATCGCCTTCGTCGACGAGATCGACAAGCCCACCCACCGCCAGGCCCGCTTGAGCGTCGCCTACTGACCCGACCGCCCTGGCAACCCGGCGTCGTCCGCGTACCGTTCGTCTTCCGCGATACGGCCTACGACGCCGTCAGGAGGGTACCCGGCCCGGCTCGGCGCGAGGGGCTGGTCGTACGCTGGGATCGGACGTCGTACAACGCCCCCACCAGCCCTCGCCTGTGGATACGACCACGAGGTGGGTCACCGCAGACCGTCGCCGAACGTCTGCCGACGCCAGAGCCACGCGAACCCGCCAGTACACCTCCTTGAGCCGTGAGTCCCACCGGCCTATGGCGTCATCGCCCGATTCCGCGATGGCGCCATACCCGTTGCACCGGACGTGCCAGGGACGCCGGCACCGGCAGGGCGCCGTCTTCCGGCGGGGGAGTGCCGTAACCCGGACGGTGGTCGAACGCCGTGACCACGGCAGCCGCGTTGCCGGCGCCCCTCCTGCCGTGACCGCTCTACTTCGCGATACGGGCTATGCCGACGTACGTTCGCCGCCGTGCCCGAGGTCCTTGCGCTCACCGCGGTCCTGGCCTTCGGATCCGGCAAGTGTCTCGGAGGGTACGACTCCGAAGCGCCGGCGATACGCGGCGGAGAACCGGCTCAGGTGGGTGAAGCCCCACCGCCCGGCCGCTTCGGTGACTCCCGTGGTGCCTGCCAGGAGTTCGGTGCGGACACGCTCCAGGCGGACGTTGCGCAGATACGTCATCGGGGTCACGCCCACATGCTCCCTGAAACCCTCCTGGAGGCGGCGGGCGCTGACGCCCGCCGCCTGGGCCAGGTCCCCGACGGTGAACGGGGTCTCGGGGTGGGTGTCGATGAGGTCGACGGCCTTGCGTACCGTCCGCGGATAGGCGGGCAACTGCGGACGCAGCAGCTCTTCCGTGTAGTTGTGCGGCTGGGCCAGCAACAGGCCGCTCACCAGCAGGCGTTCGAAGTGCTGCCGGACCGGATGCCGGCCGATGAGCCCGTCGGCGCTGTCGGACTCGGCCAGCAGCAGGTCGAGGGTGTTGCGCCAACTGCGGCCCGGCGCGGTCGTCATGTCGAAACCGAACGCGAACTCCAGCGGAGCCTGCAGCGGATGGCCCAGAAGTGCCTGGAGCTCGGCCTCGACGAGGCTCCGGTCGATCTTGATGCCCAGATGCCTCGCGTCGTTGCCGCAGCTCAGCAGCCGGTGCTGCTGTGTGGGTGTGAAGACCATGGCCTCGCCTGCGGTGGCCACCATCTCCTGGCGGCCGGTGGCCGCCTCGATGGAGCCTCTCAGGACGACGTTGACGTGGTAGTGCGACGGCGTCCGTCCGGGATCGACGCGCGTGCGCTGGCCGAAGGTCATCATGCCGATGGTGACGTGCTCCGTGCGGGTGCCCCGGAGCTCCCCGCCGGAGCCGTCGGAGCCCGACAGCGGGGTGACGTCCGCCGGATAGAACAGGTCGTTGAGGCGTTCGCGGAAGTCCTCGAAGCCTGAATCGCGGCACAGCACGTGGCTCGCCAAGAGGGAGCGGCCCATAGTCCATTGTTATCTCCGACGTGCTCGGCCAACAAGTGGGGGAACGGCGGATTCCGGCAGGAAATACCAGGTCATCGGGTGGCTGAGAGCATTGTCACAAGGGCTGTGGGGGAGAGCCCTCCGGTCTTTCAAGCGCCCGTACCGCCAGGCCGTTCGGAACTCGTCGCGCGATTCGGCTGCCGGCCGCGCTCCGCGGATATCGCTCCTGGCCGCGGCTTCGTAGCGTCTCCCCCAGCCAGTTCGCCCCGGATCGTCGTCCACGAAGAGGAACCGTGTCCGCGTCACCGGTCTCGTCCGGGCGGAACGGGGCCCGGCCGCGGCCCGGTCCCCGAGCCGTCGACAGAATCGCCCGTGCGCCCCACAGAGCGGTGGGCGAACGACAGCCGACGCACACCGGCGCCACGGCCCCGGCCGACAGGCGCCTGCCACCACTGGAGGTATGTCATGCCCGGCACCGACGAAGCGACGAAGGCCATCACCGCCGCGGTTGTCGACAGCTTCCACGGCACCCCGGACTCCCGGTTGCGTGAACTGCTCCAAGGGCTCGTTCGCCATCTGCACGGTTACGTCAACGAGCTGCGCCCCACCATCGAGGAGTGGGAGTACGCCGTGGACTACCTCACCGCCGTGGGGCAGAAATGCGATCCCACCCGTCAGGAGTTCATCCTCCTCTCCGACGTGCTGGGAGTGTCCATGCTGGTCGAGACGCTGAACGAGCAGGGCGGTGGCACCGAGAGCACGGTGCTCGGGCCGTTCCACGTGGTGGAGTCCCCCCAGCGCGAGAGCGGGGACAACATAGACCTCATGGGCACCGGAACGCCCTGTGTCGTCTCGCTGCGCGTCACGTCGTCGGACGGCAGCCCGCTGCCCGGAACGAGCGTCGACGTCTGGCAGTGCAGCGAGGACGGCTTCTACGACGTGCAGCAGCCCGACGTCCAGCCGCTGGGCAACGGACGCGGTCTGTTCCGGACCGACGACGACGGCCGCGTGTGGTTCCGCACGATCGTGCCGAGTCACTACCCCATTCCGACCGACGGCCCGGTGGGAGTGCTGCTGGACGCCACCGACCGGCACCCGTACCGCCCGGCCCACATCCACTTCATCGTCGAGGCCGCCGGCCACCGACCGCTGACCACACACATCTTCGTCGCCGACGGCCCCTACCTCGACTCGGACGCCGTCTTCGCCGTCAAGGAGAACCTTGTCGTCGACTTCGTGCAGGTCGACGACACGGAGCGGGCACGCGAGTACCAGGTCACCGCCCCGTTCCGCACAGCCGAGTTCGACATCACCGTCGAGCCGGAGACGACCGACCCCGAGGCGATCGAGCCCGAGACGAACAAGGACGCCCCATGAACACCCCGCTCGACTTCAGCTACCAGGCGCTCCCGATGCGTGTGGTGATGGGCACCAACACCCTCGACCGGCTCGCCGACGAGATCGACCACGCCGGCCTCAAGCGGGTCATGGTGCTGTGCTCGCCCGAACAGCGGGAGCTCGCCGAGACCGTCGCCGGTCTGATCGGCGTCCGTGCGGTGGACATCCACCCCCACGCCCGGATGCACGTACCGGCCGAGTCGGCGGCCGCGGCCCAGCGGCGCGCGGAAGAGGTGAACGCGGACGGCTGCGTCGCCGTCGGCGGTGGCTCGGCGATCGGCCTCGGGAAGATCGTCGCCCTCCAGCACGGACTGCCGGTCGTCGCCGTACCGACGACGTACGCCGGGTCGGAGATGACACCGGTGTGGGGCCTGACGGAGAACGGTGTCAAGCGCACCGGCCGGGATCCACGCGTCCTGCCGGTCTCGGTGCTCTACGACCCCACGCTCACCGTCACCCTGCCCGCAGCGGTCTCCGTGACCAGCGGCATGAACGCGATCGCGCACGCGGTCGAGGCCCTGTACGCGCCCGACGCCTCACCGGTCATCGACCTGATGGCCGAGGAAGGGGTACGCGCGCTCGCCACCGCACTCCCGGACATCGTCGCCGACGGCACCGACCTCGACGCCCGCGCCCGCGCCCAGTACGGCGCCTGGCTGTGCGGCGCCTGCCTCGGAGCCACCACCATGTCCCTGCACCACAAGCTGTGCCACGCCCTCGGCGGCACCCTCGACCTGCCGCATGCCCAGACCCACACCGTGGTGCTCCCGCATGCACTCGCCTACAACCAGGACGCCGCACCGAAGGCGGTGGCCGCGCTCGGCCGCGCCCTGGGCGCCGCCGACCCGGCCGCGCATCTGTGGGACCTCGCCGGCCGGCTCGGCGCGCCCCGGTCCCTTCGCGAACTCGGCATGGCGGAGAGCGACATCGACCGGATCGTCCAGGTGGCGCTGGCCAATCCCTACGCCAACCCCCGTGAGGTGACCGCGGACGGCCTCGGCCGGCTCCTGCGCGCCGCCTGGTCCGGACAGCCTCCGGTCTCCTGAGAGCACCTCCGCCCCGCGAAGGAGATCAGGTCACGGCGGACCCGGAACACGAGGGAGTCCGAACGAGCATGGACAGGGTCGTCGCCTCCGCCGCCGAGACGGACGTGTCGGACGTGTCGGACGGCGTGTCCCCTCCGTGATCGGGGGATTCGGACTGAGTGGAGTTCCGGACGCGCCGGTCCAGGCGTTCTTCGCATCCGCGTGGCGTGGCTGTTGGTGGTGTCCACAACTGCGGGGCTTCGGACTCCGGGCTGGCGGTCCGGTTCGCCGGCGATCGTGGCGAGCGGATGACCCGGTCCCCTTCGCGGAGGAGGAGAGCGTCCGGGCGAACGTCTCGTTGGAGGCGACGACGGAGCTCGGTCCACTCTCCCCCAAGGAGGGGGAACGGCGACAGCGGACAACTCCTCCCCGCTCAACGACGGCGCAGCAGCCTTCCTCCTCGCCGACCAGGACGGGCTGCAGGCCGCGAGCCGCTAGCGCGGATCACCGCGTCCTGTGTCTGGCGATCGGGCTGCTCTGCTTCGGTCTCGCACTGGTCGAGGCGGCCCACCGCGCCCGGGACCGGGCGGGCAGGGACTTCACCGACTTGGACGTGCTCAATCTCGAGTTCAACCCTCAGCGTCGTCGGGCTCGAACAGCAGTCGTACGAAGTCGGTGACTGGTCCGACGATGTCGAGATCCTGGTCGAGCACCCACTGCAGCTGGAGCCCGTTGAGGACCGCTTGGAAGAGGGCCGCCGCGCTCTGCGGGCTGACGCCGTCGCGGAGTTTGCCGCGGGTTGTCTCGTCGGGGAATCCGTCGGCGAACTGGGCACGGCTGCGTTCGTAACGCTCGACAAAGTAGGTGTGCGCGGGATGGTCCGGCCGCGAGGCCGCCGCCGCGAGCTCGATCCACAGGCGCATCAGCTCGGGGGCCTCCTGGTGGTGACGCATCAACTCGCCCAGGTAGGGCCCGAGCCGGTCGAGACTGTCGACCTCGGCCAGGCCTCGCTGCCACTCCTCGGAGTCGCGGTCGGAGAGCACCTCGGCAAGGAGTTCCTCCTTGTTGCGGAAGTGGTGCAGGAGCCCGGCGTGGGTGATGCCGGCCCGTTCCGCGATATCCCGCAAGGACGCGTTGGCATAGCCGCGCTCGGCGAAGCTGTCGCGCGCCGCCCGTACGATCTCCGCCCTACGAGCCGGTGTCTTGGCGTACGGTCCCCGGGCTCGTGCCTGCCCCACGGTGCGCTCACTCTCCTTGACGGCGCTGGTCCGGACGGTGGTCATGGTCGGTCCGGGCGTAAAAATTTACCACACGGTCGGGATTTGAGGCGGCGCGCATCGGGGGTCGAGTAAGAGGTAACGCTCTGATTACGAACATCGATCGTACTCTTTTCGCCCCTCCCTGTGCAGGCCTAGCGTCGCATTGGAAAACGACCACTTGGTAAGTGTTGATGCGGGCGCCTGGGGCGAAGGCCTCGGCGTGCGCTGGTTCCAGGGCGAAGGAATCCTCCCATGCGCATTGGGCACCTGCCCTCTCGGTCCTCGACATCCCGCTCCGTCCGCCCCCGCCCGGCCCCTCGTGGGTCGGCAGGTTCGCGTCCGGAGGTGCGGGCAGTCGAGCGGCGGGGAGCGGTCCGGTCGGCTTCGTCCGCTCGATTCCGAACGCCCGTGCATTCGATGACTGTTGTCTGCTGCGCCGGCCGCCGACCCGGTGGCGGGACGCGGACGGTGACTCGAATCGTGTCACCGGGGCAGCCCCGGATGCGGTCGCCGTGAGTGCCGGGCGGACGGACGCGGCCTCGACGCGACCTCAGGAGCGACGAGCCGCTGGCCGCAGTCGCCCGGGCGGACCCCGCCCGGCCTGCACTCGCGATGCGGCCGGGTGGGGGTGGGGTGGAGCATGGCCGTCAGTCCGTCGCCGCGTCCTCGACCGGGTCGGGAAGGTTACCGATGCCCACCTGGGGATCTTCGCCGAGCTGTCCGCTGAGCGCCGTCTCACCCGTCTGCGGCGGCGCCTTCGTATCGTTGCAGGAACCGCTCCACGAACTCGAGGGCCTCCGCGTGCCGGGTCGTCATGCCCATCGCGCTCTCCATCATCAGGATCCGGCCCAGAGCGTTCGTCAGCATGAGCAGCACGGCGGGGGACACCTCGGGCGGCAGTGCGGTGCCTGCCTCCGCGAGTCTGCGGGTGAGTGCCTCCAGCTGTGCCTCGCGGTAGTGCTCGGCGCGGGCGGCGAGCTCGGCGCGGATCGCCTTGCGGTGGTTGGCCAGGGCGGCGAACTCCGTGGTCAGTGCGTTTCCCGGGTGGCTGGCGACGCGCCACAGGGTGCGCAGTGGCTGCGGGCCGTCCAGAAGGCGGACCACCCGCTCCACTTCTGCGTCGCCGCGCCGCCGTAGTACGGCGAGGAACAGATCGTCCAGCGAGCGGAAGTAGTACAGCACCAGCGCCGGTGCCACGTCGGCCTCGCGCGCCACACGGCGGATGCCCACGGCGGCGTACCCCTCCTCGAGCATCAGCCGCTCGGCGGCATCGAGCAGGACCTGGCGCGTCTTGGAGTTCTCGGTGCCCATGCGGCGAGGTGCGGTCATGCCGCTCATTGTGCTTGACGGCTTGTGAGAGCGATGTTAAACAGTTGTTCAGCGCTCGTGTTAAACATTCGTTCAATGCGCGAACGGAGGACCGGGCCGATGGTGCGGACCACAGACGAGGCGACCTCCGGGCATCGCTGCACCGGCACCCGTGTCCCGCGTGTCGAGGACACGAGCCCGCTGACCGGAACCGGCACCTACCTCGTCATCGTCGTCCGCCCCGACCTCCGGCGCGCCTGCCTCGTCCGCGACCCTGTGGCCCGCCTCCGCATCGCCGCCGTCGATGTGCCGGAGGCGCTCCCACACGAAGGCGTGCCCGACGTGTCCGTCGCCCGGGACCTCGACCCGGGCGTGCGCGAGCAGCGGTACACCGTCGACGGACGCGACACCCGCCGGCCGCCGTTGGCCGAGAGCGAGGTGCGGTTCGTCGGCGACTACGACGACCTGCCGCCGGTCGCCGACCACGCCACTGCGCTGAAGGCCGCCGGGTCTGGCCGGTCCCCGCAGTCGGACAACCTGCCGGGGCAGTCGACCGGGCGCCCGATGGCAGACCTCGACCCCGTCCTCGGCGGCACACCGCTTCTGGTGAGCGTGACCGTCCACCAGCAGTCCTGCGCCCCCGAGCCGATGGAGTCCCGTGGCATCGTCGCTGCGACACGCTGCGGTGCCAGGACCTGCCGCAGGCGAACTCCAACGGGATGCCTTACGACCACATCACCCCGTACGAGAACGAACAGGCTCAGGCGATCCCCGGTCACCCGGCCTTCTGGCGGGAGCAGGGACAGGACCTCGCCGGGGGACACCATCTCGGCGGCGGCACCCGTGACGAGGGTCAGCCGGCCGCTGACGCCGCCCCGTTCCAGGGCACGGCGGGCGCGACGATCCGCATCGAGCGCTCAGGGACGGTCGACGTCCACCCGCGGCAGACCGTGCGGGAACAGCCTGGAGACCACCGTCGTCCAGCCCGCCGTCAGCGCTCAACCCGGTGACCAGGTCTCCCCTCTGTCGTCACCCCCCGACCGTATCCAGACCAACCCCACCATGGAATCGAGGTATCTCATGCCCGGACGAGTCGAAGGCAAGGTCGCCTTCATCACCGGTGCCGCGCGCGGCCAGGGCCGCAGCCATGCCGTACGGCTGGCCGAGGAGGGCGCCGACATCATCGCCGTCGACGTGTGCAAGCAGCTCGACGGCGTCACGTTCCGCATGTCGACGCCCGAAGACCTGGAGGAGACGGTCAGCCAGGTGCAGAAGCTGGGGCGGCGGATCCACGCCGTGCAGGCGGACGTTCGCGACCACGATGCGCTCAAGGCTGCCGTGGACGACGGTGTCGCCGAATTCGGCCGCTTGGACATCGTCGTGGCCAACGCCGGCCTTGGCAGCACCGGCGCCACCCTCGACGTGATGGACGAGAAGACCTGGCGCGACATGATCGACGTGAACCTGACCGGCGTGTGGTTGTCGACCAGGGTGTCCACCCCGCACATCGTCGCGGGCGCCCGGGGCGGCTCGGTCATCCTGACCAGCTCGGTCGGAGGCCTCAAGGGCTACCCGAACATCGGCCACTACATAGCCGCCAAGCACGGCGTGGTGGGCCTGATGCGCACGATGGCAGAGGAGTTGGGGCCGCACAACATCCGCGTCAACACGCTGCACTCCACCCAGGTCAACACGCCGATGGTGATGCACGAGGACACCTACAGGATGTTCCGCCCCGACCTGGAGAACCCCACCGCCGACGACTTCGCGGCGGTCTCCCAGAGCATGCACGTGCTGCCCACCCCGTGGGTCGAGTCGCTGGACATCAGCAACGCCGTCCTCTTCCTCGCCTCTGACGAGTCCCGTTTCGTCACCGGCGTGACCCTGCCGATCGACGCCGGCGCCCTGCTCAAGTAGGAGGCGTGAACGTGACTACCGCAGACACCATCTACTGGGACCCCTACGACCCCGCCCTCGCCCGCGACCCCTATCCCCTCTACGCACGGCTGCGCGAGGAAGCACCCCTCTACTACAACGACCAGCACGACTTCTACGCCGTCAGCCGCCACTCCGACGTCCAGCGCGGTCTCGCGGACTGGCAGACCTATTCCTCCTCCCGTGGCGACATCCTCGAAATCATCCAGGCGGACATCGAACTCCCGCCCGGCACCCTCATCTTCGAGGACCCGCCCGTCCACGACATCCACCGCCGCCTGCTCGCCCGGGTGTTCACGCCCCGCCGGATCGCCACCCTGGAACCGCGGGTACGGGCCTTCTGTCGGCGCGCGCTCGAACCGGTCACCGGCGCGGAGCGGTTCGACCTGGTCGAGGCCGTCGGCGCCGAGATGCCGATGCGGGTGATCGGGATGCTGCTCGGCATCCCCGAGGCCGACCAGCCCGCCATCCGTGACAAGACCGACGACACGCTGGGCACCGAGGACGGAGGAAAGATCAACCACGAGGACATCCTCAGCACGGATGCCTTCAAGGACTACATCGAGTGGCGCAAGCAGCATCCGTCCGACGACCTCATGACCGAGCTGATGACCGCCGAGTTCGAGGACGAGCACGGCTTCACCCGCACCCTCACCGACGAGGAGGTCCTGACCTACTGCTC
>NZ_JBHXLU010000135.1:0-28228 GCF_042720695.1 Streptomyces sp. NPDC058457
TCGACGGCCTTGCGGCCGTCCGCCGGGGCGAGGTCGAACAGGTAGGGCGGGTTCGCGGTGGCCTCGACGAAGGCCTGGGCGGCGGGCTCCAGCACCGGCTTGACGGGCGTGAAGGCTTCGGACATGCAAGTCTCCTGGAATTGCGTGGGGCACACCGGCCGATTCCGGCGCCGATGCGGCCCACCGTAGGAGCGCTGTGCGCCGGGTTGTTGCCTCCGAGCGCACTTCTGGCGGCCCAGCAGCGCACGTGCGAACGCGGTGCACTGCGGGGCCGGCGCGGCGATGCACCGCCAGGGCCCGTGCTGCGGTGCACTGCGGGGCCGGTGCGAGTGCGCGCACGGGACATACCGCGGCGGGTACCGGACCTAGCGTGACGGCTCGGCGGTCGCGGTTCGCCGCTGACTCGACGGCGAGCACGGACCCCGGCACCGCAATTCCCATCTCGGAGAGGGTCCCGCAAGCGTGTCCTCAATGCCGGTCGGCGGTCTGGTTCCTCAGGCCGTCGACGATCCCGCAGAGCTCGTCGTCCGCAACGCGAAAATCCACACCGGCGACCCGAACCGCCCGCACGCGGGGGCGATCGCCGTCCGGGACGGCGTGGTCACGGTCGTCGGCGACGACAAGGACGTGGCCCCGCACATCGGTTCGGCCACCAAAGTCGTGGACGCGCTCGGGCGGCGGGTGATCCCGGGGCTCAACGACGCCCATCTGCACGTGATCCGCGGCGGGCTCAACTACGTGCTGGAGCTGCGCTGGGACGGCGTGCCCACGTTGCGCCAGGGCCTGGCGATGCTGCGCGAGCAGGCCGCCCGTACCCCGAAGGGCCAGTGGGTGCGGGTGGTGGGCGGCTGGTCGGCCGAGCAGTTCGCGGAACGGCGGCTGCCGACCGTCGCCGAGCTGAACGCGGCCGCCCCGGACACCCCTGTGTTCGTCCTGCACCTCTACCAGTCCGCCGTCCTCAACCGGGCCGCGCTGAAGGCCGCCGGATTCGACAAGGACACCCCCGACCCCAGGGGCGGCCAGATCGTGCGCGGCCGGGACGGGGAGCCGACGGGCATGCTGCTGGCCGCGCCCAGCGCCCTGATCCTCTACTCGACGCTGGCCAGGGCGCCGGTGCTGGACGAGGAGCACCGGAAGTCCTCGACCCGGCATTTCCTGCGCGAGCTGAACCGCTTCGGGCTGACGTCGGCGATCGACGCGGCCGGCGGCTTCCAGAACTTCCCCGAGAACTACAGCACCGTCATCGAACTGGCCGAGGCCGGTGAGCTGTCGCTGCGCATCGCCTATCACCTCTTCCCGCAGACCGCGGGCCAGGAGGTGGCCGACCTCACCCGCTGGATCGAGATGGCGGACCACGGCGACGGCGACGCGTGGCTGCGCCTCAACGGCGCGGGCGAGAACCTCACCTGGGCGGCGGCAGACTTCGAGAACTTCAACCAGCCGCGTCCCGAACACGACGACTACGAGCCCGAGTTCGAGAAGGCGGTGCGTCTTCTCATGGAGAACGGCTGGGGGTTCCGGCTGCACGCCACGTACGACGAGACCATCCGCCGGGATCTCGCGGTCTTCGAGAAGCTGGCCGCCGAGGGCCTCTTCCCGGCCGGGAACCGGTGGTTGTTCGACCACGCGGAGACCGTGTCGGCGGAGAGCCTCGACCGCGTGGCCGCGCTCGGCGGTGCGATGTCCGTGCAGAACCGGCTGTCCTTCCAGGGCGAGGCCTTCCTGCGCCGCTACGGCCCCGGTGCCGCGGCCGACGCCCCGCCGATCCGGGAGATGCTGGACCGCGGGCTGACCGTGGCCGCCGGCACCGACGCCACCCGGGTCTCCACCTACAACCCGTGGGTCGCCCTGCACTGGCTGATCAGCGGGCGCAACGTCGGCGACCTCGTACTCCGCCCCCCGTCCAACCGGGTCGACCGGCAGACCGCCCTGCGCATGTTCACCCGGGCCGGCGCCGAGCTGACGGGTGAGCAAGGGGTCAAGGGAATCCTGCGCCCGGGCTTCTTCGCGGACCTCGCGATCCTCTCCGACGACTACTTCACCGTGCCCGAACCGGAGATCGCCCACATCGAGTCGCTGCTCACGGTCACCGGCGGCCGGATCGTCTACGCCGCCGGCGAGTACGAGGGTCTCGACGAGGAGCTGCCGGCCATCACCCCCGACTGGAGCCCGGTGGCGCACTTCGGCGGCTATCAGGCGGCCCCGCGCGGCCTGGCGGGCGTACGCCAGGCGGAGGCGCTGGGCGAGGCCGTCGCCGAGTCCGAACTGCACCGCGTCTGGCGGGTCCGGCGCGGCCTGATCCCGGACGGCGCCGCCACGCCGTCCGACCCCTGCTTCCTCTGAGACTCCCGGACTCCCGGAAGGAGGACGGCACTTGAACCTCCTCCTTCGGTTCGCCATCCCACCCTTGTTCACTGAGAAAGGTTCTTCGTCATGGTCGACATCGCCCAGGTGACCGCTGCCCCCGGCCCCGGCCTCCTCACCCCCGACAACTGCGCCGTGCTGTTCGTCGACCACCAGCCGCAGATGTTCTTCGGCACCGCCAGCGGCGACCGCACCGCGATCATCAACTCCACCCTGGGCCTGGCCAAGGCCGCCAAGGCGTTCGGCGTGCCGGTCGTGCTGAGCACCGTGGCCGCCGAGTCCTTCTCCGGCCCGATCATGCCGCAGCTCGCGGACGTCTTCCCCGGCCAGGAGATCATCGACCGCACCACGATGAACGCCTGGGAGGACGCGGCGTTCGTCGAGGCCGTCAAGGCGACCGGCCGCCAGAAGCTCGTCATAGCCGGTCTGTGGACCGAGGTGTGCGTGGTCCTGCCGGCGCTCTCGGCCGTCGCCCAGGGTTACGAGGTCTACGTCGTCGCCGACGCGTCCGGCGGTGTCACCCCGCAGGCCCACGAGCACGCCGTGCAGCGCATGGTCCAGGGCGGCGCCGTGCCGGTCACCTGGGTCCAGGTGCTCCTGGAACTCCAGCGCGACTGGGCCCGCACGGAGACGTACCAGGCGGTCACGAACGTGGTCAAGGAGCACGGCGGCGCCTACGGCCTCGGCCTGGTCTACGCCCAGACCATGATCGGCGCCCACGCGGCCGGCTGAGCAGACGTCACGTCCCGAGTCAGGAACAGGCAGGAAGAACAGGAAGAAATGGACGCTGGACTGCTGGTCCTCCGGCTGCTGGCGGGACTCCTCATCGCCGGCCACGGAGTGCAGAAGGTGAGCTTCCGCCTCGGGGGCAACGGCTTGGCGGGCGGAACGGAGGAGTTCCGGCACGACGGTTTCCGCGGCGGCCGGCTGACCGCGGTCGTCGCGGGCGGCAGCCAGATCGGCGCCGGCCTGTTCCTGGCCGCCGGGCTGCTCACGCCGCTGGCGGCGATGGCCGCGATGGGCGTGATGACGGTCGCCGGGACGGTCAAGTGGCGCAAGGGCCTGTGGGTGCAGAACGACGGGTACGAGTATCCGCTGGTCCTCGTCGTCATCTCGGTGTCCCTGGCTCTCACCGGGCCCGGCCGGTGGTCCGTCGACCACGCGCTGGGCCTCACCCCGTGGCCGCTGTGGCTCGTCCTCGCGGTGATCGTGCTCGGTCCCACGAGCGGACTGCTCACCCGCGCGGTGCTGCACCGCACCCCCACCGCACCGGAAGGAGCTCCCCGTGCGCAGGCTGCTGACTGACGCGCTCCACACGCTGGCACCGCCCCCGGACGACCGCCACGGCCCGCTGCCTCCCCTGCTGCTGACGCTGACGGTGGTCACCGGGCTGGTGGACGCGGTGAGTTACCTGTCCCTGGGGCATGTCTTCGTCGCCAACATGACCGGCAACGTGGTGTTCCTCGGCTTCGCGCTGGCGGGCGCCCCGAACCTGTCCGCGCTCGCCTCCGTCGCCGCACTGGCCGCGTTCCTCGTCGGCGCGCTGGCCGGCGGACGGCTGGGCACCCGGTTCGCCACGCACCGCGGGCATCTGCTGAAGAGAGCGACGGCCATGCAGACGGTCCTGGTCGCCGTCTCGGTGGCCGTCGCCGCGGCCACCGACGGTGAGGTCACCACCGGCGTCCAGTACTCGCTGATCGTGTCCCTCGGGCTCGGTATGGGTCTGCAGAACGCGGTCGCCCGGCGCCTCGGCGTTCCCGACATGACCACGACCGTGCTGACGCTGACCTTGACGGGCCTGGCCGCGGACTCCACCCCGGCGGGCGGTGCCGCGCCCCGGCCCGGCCGCCGGATCCTGTCCGTCCTGGCGATGCTGTTCGGCGCGTTCGCGGGGACCGAGCTCCTGCTCCACGGCCATCTGGTGCTCACCCTGGGCCTGACCCTGCTGCTCCTGGCCCTGACCTCCCTGGCCACGCACCGCCTGGCCGACGGCGACCCCGCCTGGACCCGGTCGGGAGCGGCATGAGCGGCGCCGCCACCGACTCCCCGTGGGCGCCCCTCGCGGCACGTGTCTTCCGGGCGCTGTGGATCGCACAGCTGGTCTCCAACATCGGCAGCTGGATGCAGACGGTCGGCGCCCAGTGGCTGCTCGTCGGGGACAGCGCCGCGCTGGTGACCCTCGTACAGACCGCGTCCAGCCTGCCCGTCGTCCTCCTTGCGCTGCCTTCCGGGGTGATCGCCGACCGGTTCGACCGGCGTGCGGTGCTGGTGACCGCGCAGTTCGCGATGCTCGCGGTGTCCGGGGTGCTGGCCGTGCTCGCGTTCCTGGACGCGCTCTCGCCGACGGCGCTGCTGCTCCTGACCTTCCTGCTGGGCTGCGGCACCGCGCTGATGGGCCCGGCCTGGCAGGCGATCCAGCCGGAGCTGGTGGAGCGGGAGCGGCTCGGTCAGGCGGCGGCCCTGGGCGCGGTCAACATGAACCTGGCCCGTGCCGTCGGTCCGGCGCTCGGCGGGGCGGTGGTCGCGGCGGCGGGCGCCGGCTGGGTCTTCGCCTTCAACGCCGCGTCCTACCTGGGTATCGCGGCCGTCCTGCTGCTGTGGCGGCGCCCCGCCGCGGCGGCCGCCCCGCCCGCCGGGAACGAGGGCCTGTTGGCCGCCCTGTACGCCGGCCGCCGCTACGTCTGGAACGCGCCCGGCGTCCGCCGGATCCTGCTGCGTACGCTCCTGTTCATCCCCGGCGGCGCCGCCCTGTGGGCCCTGCTGCCGCTGACCGCGAGCCGCTCCCTGGGACTCGGCTCGGGCGGCTACGGACTGCTCCTCGGAGCGGTGGGCATCGGCGCGGTCGGCGGCGCCTTCCTCCTCCCCCGCGCCCATCGCCTGCTCGGCGCCAACGGCACCCTCGGCGTCGGCGCCCTGGTGTTCGCCGCGGTGCTCGCGGTACTGGCCACGGTCCATGCGCCGTGGCTGGTCGCGCTCGCGCTGCTGCCCGCGGGCCTCGCCTGGATCGCCGTACTCTCCACGCTCAACGCGGCCGTACAGACCCGGCTCCCCGGCTGGGTAAGGGCCCGCGGCCTCGCCGTCTACCTGCTGGTCTTCCAGGGCGGTCAGGCGCTGGCCGCGCCCCTGTGGGGTGCGGTCGCCGACTGGCTCGGGCTGAGCGCCTGTCTGCTGATCGCCGGCGCCGCGATGCTGCTGAGCGCGGCCACCGTACGGCGGTGGCCGCTGCGCGACGCCGAGGGCATCAACCCCACGCCCTCCGACCACTGGCCGGCGCCGCCCCTGGTGTTCGCCCCCGGAGAGGCCGACGGCCCGGTCCTGGTCTCCGTCGTCTACCGCGTCCCGGCGGACCAGCGGGCCGAGTTCACGGACCGTATGCACCGGGTGGCCCGCTCCCGGCGCCGTACCGGAGCCCTGTCCTGGGGCCTCTACCAGGACGGCCACGACCCCGAACGCTTCGTCGAGAACTATCTGGTCTCCTCCTGGGCGGAGCACCAGGCCCAGCACCACGTCCGGCTCACGGCCACCGACCGCCGGTTCGAGGAGGAGGCCCGCGCCCTGCTCACCCCGGGCACCGCGCCCGAGGTGACCCATGCCTTCGACACCTCGGGCGGACCCGCGGTGGTGCCGCGCTGATCCCTCAAAGGCGTGGAATGTCGCGGAGGCCGGCCCGCGCCAGGTGGACCACGACGTCGCCCAGCGCGGGCCCCTCATGGGCGAAGGCCTCACGCAGCGCCCCGCGCACGTCGGCGGGCTTCGCGGCGTTGCCGCGTCACCTCACCTGGGACGGACGTGTCTCAGTCGAACCGCAGGTCGGACAGCTGCCGTTCGAGGGTGCTGATCTCGTCCCCGGGCTCCGGGTCCGCGGGCCGGGCGGCCATCAGAGCGCCCAGTTCGCCGCCCGCCCGGCGGATGCGCGCGGGCAGCCCCTCGGCGTACGCGTCGCCGCCGGTCCCCCAGTCCTCGGACGCCGCGTACACGCCGGTCGGTACGACGACGGCGCGCAGGTAGGCGAAGAGCGGACGCAGAGCGTGCTCCAGGACCAGGGAGTGCCGGGCCGTACCGCCCGTCGCGGCCACGAGGACCGGCCGGCCGGTGAGGGCGTCGGGGTCGATCAGATCGAAGAACGACTTGAACAACCCGCTGTACGAGGCGCTGAACACGGGGGTCACGACGATCAGGCCGTCGGCTCCGGTCACGGCGTCGACGGCGGCGGCCAGCGGGGGCGGCGGGAATCCGGTGACGAGGTTGTTGGCGATGGCGACGGCCAGTTCGCGCAGTTCGACGACGCGGCTCTCCACCTCGTGGCCCTGCGGCCCGAGTTCGCCGTGGACCGCCTCGGCCAGCCGGTCCGCGAGCAGGCGGGTGGAGGACGGGGTGCTCAGTCCCGCCGAGACGGCGACGAGCCGCACCGGGCGGCCTCCGGCTGGGGTGGTCGGACTCACGCAGCGGCCTCCTGCCGTGCGGCGGCGACCAGGGAGGCGTGGGTCGGGGCCGCGGGCACGTCCGCCGGCCGCCCGGCCGCGAACTCCTTGCGCAGGACGGGTACGACCTCCTCGCCCAGGATGTCGAGCTGCTCCAGCACGGTCTTCAGCGGCAGCCCGGCGTGGTCCATCAGGAACAGCTGCCGCTGGTAGTCGCCGACCGTCTCGCGGAAGGTCAGCGTCCGCTCGATGACCTGCTGGGGAGAACCGACGGTCAGCGGGGTCTGCTCGGTGAAGTCCTCCAGGGACGGCCCGTGCCCGTAGACGGGCGCGTTGTCGAAGTAGGGGCGGAACTCCCGTACCGCGTCCTGGGAGTTCTTCCGCATGAACACCTGGCCGCCGAGACCGACGATCGCCTCCTCGGGCCGGCCGTGGCCGTGGAAGGCGTACCGCCGCCGGTACAGCTGGACCATGCGCCGGGTGTGGTCGGCCGGCCAGAAGATGTTGTTGTGGAAGAAGCCGTCGCCGTGGATGGCCGCCTGCTCGGCCATCTCCGGGGACCGGATGGAGCCGTGCCAGACGAACGGCGGGACCCCGTCCAGCGGCCGCGGGGTGGAGGTGAACCCCTGGAGCGGGGTGCGGAAGGTCCCCTCCCAGTCGACGACGTCCTCGCGCCACAGGCGGCGCAGCAGTGCGTAGTTCTCCTTGGCGAGGTCGAGGCCCCGCCGGATGTCCTGCCCGAACCACGGGTAGACCGGCCCGGTGTTGCCGCGGCCCATCATCAGGTCCACCCGGCCGTCGGCCAGGTGCTGGAGCATCGCGTAGTCCTCGGCGATCTTCACCGGGTCGTTGGTGGTGATCAACGTCGTGGCCGTGGACAGGATCAGCTTCTCGGTCCGGGCGGCGATATGGCCGAGCATCGTGGTCGGGGAGGAGGGCACGAACGGCGGGTTGTGGTGCTCGCCGGTCGCGAAGACGTCGAGGCCGACCTCCTCCGCCTTGAGCGCGATGGCGACCATCGCCTTGATGCGTTCGTGCTCCGAGGGAGTACGTCCCGTGGTCGGGTCGGTCGTCACATCACCGACCGTGAAGATGCCGAATTGCATGGGTTTCTCTTTTTCCGGTTCCGGCGAGTCGCGTCGCGCAGGCGGGGGACGCGCCGAACGCTAGCCGTCACCCGCCCGGCCGCCATGACCGTGCGCGCACAGGAACGAACCCTCCAGCGCCCTGCCGCCGGACCCTGGCACGCTGCGGCGCGACCCCGTGCGCCACGGGGCATGTCGCCGGGCCGGGCGTGCCTACGGTCGGGGCCATGCAGTTTCGCAGAGTTCTTGCCGCCGCCGTGGTGGGTACCACGGCACTCGCCACCACGATCACGAGCACGGACGCGGCCCTCGCGGCCCGGCCGCCCCTCACCTCGGCGTCCTTCGTCGCCCACCTCGACCTCGCCGAGGGGCAGCAGCCCGAGAACCTCACCCTGCTTCCGGGCGGTGCCGCCGCGGTCACCTTCGCCTTCTCCCGCCAGGTCGCGGTGATCGAGCGAACCGGCGGGGTCCGTGTCCTCGCCACGCTTCCCGCGCCGGCGAAGGAGGCCCGGACCCCGGTACTCGGGTCACCGTTCCTCGGCGGCATCGTCCAAGGTCCCGACCGCACGCTCTACTTCCTCTACGCCACCGGAACCGACGACCTCACCGGCGTCTGGCGGCTGCGTCCCGGCGGCGGCCCGGAGCGCATCGCGGCGCTGCCCGCCGACGCGCTGCCCAACGGCCTGGCCCTCGACGGGTCGACCGGGCAGCTGTACGCCGCCGACTCGGTGCTCGGCAGGATCTGGCGGATACCCGCGACCGGCGGCACCCCCGAGGTGTGGGCGACCGGCTCCGCGCTCGCCCCGGCCGGCTTCCTGGGAGCCAACGGTGTCAAGGTGCACGACGGAGCCGTGTGGGTGAGCAACCTCGACCGCGGGACCCTGCTGCGCATCCCGCTCCGCCACGACGGCGCCCCGGGCGCCTTCCGCACCGCCGCGTCGGACCTGACCGGCGTCGACGACTTCGCGTTCACGGGCCACGGCGACCAGCTCCTCGCGGCGCTCAACGCCGGCAGCGAGGTGGCCCTGGTGTCCGGGAACGGCGGTCACACCGTCGTCCTCGACCACACCGACGGCCTGCAGAACCCCACTTCCGTCGCGGTCCGGGGAGACAAGGTGTACGTGGCCGACGCCGCCTACGTCACGCAGCAGGACCCCAACCTCCTCACCACCCGCCTCCGCTGCCCGTAGTCCCGCCGATCCGATCCGACACGACTCGACAGAGGACGTCCCATGAGCTCCCCCCAACCCGCCGCCAACGAGGCCGTGTTCGACCCCGAGCAGTTCCTCGTCGTCCCGGCCCGCACCTTCGACGAGCTGGAGGTCGGCGAGGTGTTCCGGGCCCCCAGCCGGACCCTGACCGACGCCCACGCGGCGGCGTTCCAGACCGTGTCCGCCGACAACCACCCGGTCCACTACGACGCCGAGTGGGCCCGCCGGCACGGCCACAGCGCCCCCGTGGTGCACGGCCTGCAGGTCCTCGCCTTCACCGCACCCGGCGCGACCCTGTTCCCGCACGTCATCGGTGAGGTCTTCGTCAGGTTCACGGAGCTGTCCTGCACCTTCACCGGCGAGGTGCACTCGGGGGACACCCTGTATCCGGCGCTGACCATCACCGCCCTCGAACCCACCGGGGACGGCAGCGCCACCGGAATCGTCACCACGGCGGCCACCGTGCACAACCAGCGAGGCGAACTCGTCCTGTCCGGACAGCACAAGTACCTGCTGCGCTGCTAGGCGCTCCTGGAAACGGCACGGGCGCACCGCCCCTCCGGCGGCGAGTCCCAGGGGGTTGATCAGTTGTCTCTGTCCTGGTGCAGTTCGGCCACGTAGCCGCCGGGGAACTGCACCATCGCGTTGCTGCGGCTCTTGCCGTCGTACGGGCCCCACAGCACCTGTGCGCCCGCCGCCTCGGCCTTGCGCAGGGTCGCGGTGAGGTCCTTGACCGGGTAGCCGGTGGTCTCCCGCCCGAACGGGTAGGGCAGGTGGCCGTCGGTGACGCTGACGACCGTGTCGCCGAACGGGGAGCGGAGGGCGATACGGCGGTAGGTGACCCCGGGCAGGCCGAGGTCGCCGCCGTCCGCCGTACGGTCGTCGGAGATGATCCGGCCGCCGGTGAACCGCAGGTAGGAGCGGAGGAAGGCGGTCGCCGAGTCCGGCGTCAGACAGACGCGGTTGTCGGGCACGGTCTCCAGGGGCGCGTACGACGGGGCCTTGGTGTGCCAGTACAGCTGGGCGTCGACCCCGCCCGGGAACTGGACGACCGCGTCCTTCCCGATCGGGTCGTCGAACGGCGCGACGACGATGTTCGCGCCGCTCTGCCGGGCAAGGCGGACACCGCGGTCGAAGTCGCTCATCAGCCAGCCCGTGCGTTCGGCGCCGAACGGGTAGGGAACGGGCGTCTTGAAGTCGAAGACGGAGAGGGTGCCGACGGGTGAGAGCACCAGTTCCGACTCGGTCTCGCTGGGCGTCGGCGTGACGTCCACGACGGCCTTCGTGGTGTGGGTCCCGCCGAAGGTCGCCAGCCAGCTGTCGACGAAGGCGTCCTCCTTGCCGGGGGTGACATAGACGTGGGTGGTGTCGTACTGGGGGCCGACCGCCGTGGTCGGGACCCGGGCGGCGCTGCTCCGGGCCGAGGAGGGGGCGCCGGAGCCCACCACGCTCAGCGCGACCAGCACCGCGGGGAGCGTCCATGCCATCGCCTTGCGCTTCATGCACATCCCTTTCTGCCGAAACCCGGTGATCGGGACGGTAGGCGGAGAGGGCGGGGGCGATCGTTCCGAGAGCGCCCGGGGTGCGGTCCGACAGGGAACAGGCGGCGCTGTCAGTCCGTCACGACCCTGCCCGCAGTGCTGCGCCACTGTGCCGGCGACATCCCGTACGTGTCACGGAAGGCCCGGCTGAAGTGGGAGGGACTGGTGAAGCCCCAGCGGGCGGCCACGGCGGCGATCGACCGGTGTGCGGCACCGGGCCGGGCCAGCTCCTCGTGGGCCGCCTCCAGCCGGCGGATGCGCACCCAGGCGCCCACGGTGGTGCCCTGGCGCTGGAAGAGCCGGTGCAGATAGCGCAGCGAGATGGCGTGCTGGTCGGCGATGTCCTGCGGGGCGAGCCCGGTTTCGCCGAGCCTGGTCCGGACGGACGCGGTGATGCGCTCCCACAGCGCCGACTCGGGCTGTCCGCCGATGCGTTCGAGGGCCACGGTGGCGAGGATGTCCGCGACGGTACGGGCGACCTGTTCGCGTCGGGGCAGGCCGGGCCGGGAGACCTCGTCGACGAGTCCGTCGAGCAGCGGCAGCAGCAGGCCCGCCGCTCCCCCGTCGGCCTCGTCGACCACGGTGGCCGTCAGGGCGTGCAGTTGCCGTTCCTCCAGGCGCAGCAGGGCACGGGGCACCATGAGGATCCGCGCCCGCTGCCGCGCGGGGAGCACGATCCGGAACGGGCGCCGGGCGTCGTGGAAGGCCAGGTCGCCGGGGCGGAGTTCGGCGGTGCGGCCGTCCTGGAACAGCAGGGCGGTGCCTTCCAGTTGGCGGCGGACCAGGATATGGGTGCGCGGGTCGGCGGCCACGGAGCTTGCGCACCGCAGCATCGTTCCGGGGCCGAACTCCTCGGTGGCGACCTGGAGGGCACCCAGGCGTTCGGCGGCCAGTTCGCCGGTCCACCGGCGGTCGTGCCGCACGGTGACCTCGACGTCCACGAAGGTCCGCGAGAGGGCGCGCTGCCAGGCGGCGAGGCGGTCGCCGGGTGCCAGGTCCCGGGTGGAGCAGGACACCCGTGGGGCGTGACCGGTCAGCACGGCACCCCGCCCGCCCGCACTCGGTCCAGCCAGTCCGTCGGCGACAGCCCGAAGGAATTGCGGAAGGCCTTGCCGAACCCGGCGGGGCTGGCGAACCCCCAGCGCCGGGCGACCTGGCCCAGGCTGACGGAACCCGGCGGCTGCGCGGCGAGTTCCCTGCGGCACTCCCGCAGACGCTGCTCGCGGATCCACCGGCTCACGGTGCTGCCCTCGGCCTCGAACAGCCGGTGCAGATAGCGGACCGAGATGCCGTGCACGCCGGCGATGACGGGCGGGGTCAGTCCGGGGTCCGACAGGTGCCAGCGGATGTACGTCTGGACGCGCAGCAACAGGACACCGTCGGCGCCCGGCAGTTCGGCGGGGTCCGCCTCCAGCTGGTCCGCCGCCGTGGCCGCCATCAGGTCGATGACGCTCTCGGCCAGCCGCTCGGCCGTCGGGGTCGGGTACGACTCGGAGGTGTCCGCCAGCCGCTCCAGCATCGGCGCCAGCAGGGCGGGGAGCCCGCCGTTCGGGCGTACCGCGCGGCCGGTGAGCTGCCGCAGGTCGGCCTCCGAAAGGTCCAGCAGCGGACGCGGGACCGCGAAGATCTTCAGCCGGAAGCGCTCCGGGAAGGTGGTGCGGAAAGGGCGGAGGGTCTCGAAGAACCCGATGTCACCGGCGCGCAACTCGGTGCTGCGGCCGTCCTGTTCGACCCGGGCGCGGCCGGTGCTCTGGAGGGCCACGAGGACCTCGCGCCCGTCGCCGCGGGCGATGAGGCGCGGCGCCCGGTGGACCTGCCCTGGATCGGCTTCCACCGTGGTGATCCGCAGGTCCCCGAGGCGGTCGGTGCGCAGGGTCGCGTCGTAGGTACGGCCTTCGGTGGCGATGTCCATCCCCACCAGAGTGTCGAACACGGCGTCGTGCCAGTACTCCAGGCTCTCGTCCGGGGGAACCGAGCGCGTGGTCAGCACCCTGGTCCGCCCGCTCGCCGAGCCGGTCGGACGCCGGCGTCTCTCCTCGTAGGAGTCGATCGCTGTTGGCATGCCGTCAGCCTGTCGCGGCGGCGCCGGTGGGCGCATCAGTCGGCCGACTGGTCCTCGGTCGTGCCGGTGCCCGTCACCGCAGACGGGCACGCAGGAAGGCGCATCCGGTCAGAATCGCCGCCCGGGTGGGCGCGCTGTCGGCCAGGGCGTGCAGTGCCACGAAGTCGTGGATGGTGCCGAGGAACCGCGCGGACAGCGCGTCGACCCCGGCCTCGGACAGCCGCCGCGCGTACTCCTCGCCCTCGTCACGGGCCACGTCGGCCTCGGCGGTGACGACCAGGGCCGGCGGCAGCCCCGCCAGCTCCTCCGGGCGCGCCCGCAGCGGTGCCGCGGTGGGTTCGGTCCGCCGGGCCGGGTCGGGGACGTACCGCGCCCAGTAGGTGCGCAGCGCCCGGCGCGTGAGCAGGTAGCCGGTGGCGAACTGCCGTTGCGAGGGGCTGTCGCAGCGGGTGTCGGTGAGCGGGTAGTAGAGCAACTGCGCACGGATCCGCGGCCCGCGTCGGGACTTCGCCAGCATGGTCACGGCGGCCGCCAGCGTGGCCCCGCCGCAGTCCCCCGCCACCGCCAGCCGGCCCGGATCCAGCGCGAGTTCGCCAGCCTGGGAGACCGCCCAGGTCAGCAGGGCGTAGCACTCCTCCAGGGCCACCGGGTAGCGGGCCTCCGGGGCGCGGCTGTACTCCGGGACCACGGCGCACACGCCCGTGCCGGTGACGAGTGCGCTGATGAGACGGGCGTGGGTCTGGGCGTCGCCGAGCGACCACCGGCCGCCGTGCAGGTACAGGAGGGTCGGGAGCGGGCCGGGCGCCCCGGCCGGACGGACGGTCCAGAAGCCGAGCAGCCGCGACGGGCCGACCGGTGCCACCCGGAAGACCGCGTCCACGTCGAAGTCCTCGAACCGGTCGGCCTGGGTCTCCCGCAGTGCCCGCCGCGCCGCGTCCGGGCCGAGGTCGTCGAGGGCGGGCGGTACGGCGGAGGCGCTGACCAGGCGCTGCACCACGCGGTCGAGGACCACGGCCGTACCCGGTCGTCCGGGCCTCATGGGCTCTCCTCCGACCGGTCCGCCGAGCCCCTCACCGGCCCTGTACCAGGTCACGGAGCTGATGACGGCTGCTGATGCCGAGCTTGGGATACACGTTGTACAGATGCGAGCCCACGGTGCGCGGCGACAGGAAGAGCCGCTCGCCGATCTCGCGGTTCGACAGACCGCGTGCGGCGAGCTGCACGATCTGCCGCTGCTGTGCCGTCAGTTGCTCCAGCGGGCCGTCGTCCTCACGGGCGGGGGCGGGCGCGGCGCCGCTGGCGCGCAGTTCGCGGTGGGCGGCCGCCGCGAGGCCGCCGGCGCCGAGGCGTTCGGCGGTCTCCAGGACCGTGCTCAACTGCTGGCGCGCCTCCAGGGTGCGGCGGCAACGGCGCAGCCAGACGGCGTAGTTGAGGCGGACGTGGCCGCACTCCCACGGCCACCGGTTCGCCGCGTGGTTGACGAGCGCGAGCTGGAAGTGCTCCTCGGCCTCGCCGTCCGGGCCGACCATGGCGGCGGCGTGGTGCAGGAGCAGCGTCATCCTGGTGCTCGGGCGCTCGCCCTGCTCCGCCCGGACCCGCTCCAGGATCGGCAGGGCCTCGGCCGACCTGCCGGTGCGCTGGGCGGTGACCGCGAGTTCGGCGATGCTCCGCGCCGACAGGAAGGGGTGCAGGGGCACTCCGTCGGCGGTGAACAGCTCGCGCAGCTGCCGCCAGGCGCCTTCCATGTCTCCTTGCGCGAGAGCGGCGAGTCCGCGACCGCGCAGCAGCCGGGCGTGGGTGGCCCGGTTCTCGTCCAGGCAGACGGCCCGCCAGACGGCGGGGGTGAGCCCGGGTGTCGCCGGAAGGGTTCCGCGCAGTGCGCGCACGGTGAGGGCCTGCGCCTCCAGATCGGCCTGGAGGCGGGGCAGGCGTAGCACCGCGGCCCCGGTCATGGCGTCCTTGATGACGGTCTCGGCCTCCGGGAACCGCCCGATGGCGACGAGCGTGTCCACGAGGGCGAGGACCGACCAGCCGCGCAGGCCGAAGGCGCGGGCGGTCCGCAGTCGGTCGTCGGCCGTGCGCGACTGCCCCAGGTCGACGTCCGCCTCGTCCGCGTGGTGGGCCACCCCGGCGAGGACCGCCCGGGCGACCGACGCGTCCGGGCCGGCCGGAGGGGCGCCGTGCGACCGGCCGAGGCCGGACAGCGAGCCGGTGGCGGACTGCGGCCGGGCCACCACGGTGACCAGCGCGTCCAGTGCCCGCCGGGTGTGCGGTGTGTCCAGGCGGACCAGCGGTCCGGCCGCGGCGGGGGGCCACCGCTCGGCATCCTCGGCGCCCTCGGCGTCCTCGGCCTGCCGGGCCCGGTCGAGCAGCGCGGCCAGGGCCGCCGTGTGCTCCGGCAGCCCGGACTGGGAGGCGATGCCCGCTGCCAGACCCGCGAGCGCGAGCGCGAGGGTCCGGCCCACCGCGGGGAACAGCTCCGAGACGTCGACCAGCAGCTCGAAGGCCTCGCGCTGGGCGGACTCCTGGGAGAGCGTGGCGGCCAGGGCACCGGCCGCGGCGCAGACGAGCTCCGGATCGGCGGATTCCCGCACGACCCGGCCGTACAGCTCCCGCACCCAGCCGGGGTCGCCCACCGCCTGCGCGGCCGTCAGGGCCTCGGCCAGCCGGCGGGCGCGTTCCGGACGCCCCGGGCTGAGCCAGGCCGCCTGCTCCAGCGCGTGCGCGGCCTCCACCGCGTCCCCGCGCCGCCAGGCGGACGCCTCCAGCGCGGCGGCGACGAACGCGTTGGTGCCGACGGTGGTAGCGGCCAGGTGCCGGGCCCTGATCTCGGGCAGCACCGCGGCCTTGGCGAGGGCACGGTGTGCCTGCTGGCGCTCACCCGCCGGGCGCCCCAGATACGCGGCCGACCGCGCCAGCGGGTGCCGGAAGACGAGCCGGTCCTCGACCAGCATGACGAGTCCGGCCGCCTCCGCCGGCGCCCACACCGCCAGGTCGCCGGTGCCCAGGGCCACCATGACGGCGGCGACGGGTTCGCCGGGCCCGGCGGCCGCCGCGTACAGCAGGGCCCGGCGCGTGTCGGCGGGCAACGCGTCGAGTCGTACGCCGAAGACGTGCTCCGCGGGCGCGCGCCGCGGCGCTCCGGCGGGTCCGTGCGCGGGCCGCAGCGCTCCGGCGGGTCCGGGCGCGCCGCGGCCCAGTTCGACCAGGGCCAGCGGGTTGCCCTCGGCCTCCGCCAGGATCTCCAGCCGGTGTCTGCCCGCGAGTGCCGCCGGCTGCCGGTCGAGGAGCACGGCGGCCGCCACGTCGTCCAGCGGGCCCAGGCACAGGGTTTCGGTGCCGGGCGGCGCGCTGGGCAGGGCCGCCTCGTGGCGGGCGGCGAGCAGCATCGTCACCGCGCGGCCTGCCAGCAACCGGGCCGCGGCGAACAGCGCCTCCAGGAAAACGCGGTCGCACAGGTCGGCGTCGTCCACGCACACCAGCACCGGCCCGGACACGGCGAGCCGGTCCAGCAGCGCCGTCACCGCCGCGTGCAGCTCCGGCCCGTCCGGCCCGTCGTCCCCGCGCAGTACGGCCGTCAGCACCCGGTGGTGCGCGGCGGGCAGGGCGGCCAGTTCGCCCCGCACCGGCGACGCCAGCAGCTGGTGCAGACAGGCGTGCGCGTGCCGCGGGTCCTCGGCCCAGCCCTGCGCGGACAACACCAGCACGCCGTCGGCGGTGGCCCGTTCCCGGACGTGCCCGAGCACCGCAGTACGCCCGATCCCCTCCTCCCCGAGGAGCAGCAGGGTCTGGGGAGTGCCGGGCTCGCGCGTCACGCACCGCAGGATCCGCTCGATCTCGCCGTCCCGGCCCAGGACGGTGGCCTCGTCGCCGATCGTGGGCTGCTGGGGTGGGTGGACCGTCATTCACGTACTCCCGTGGCGGTGGCGTTCTCCCTGGCCAGGGGAGATCATCGCGGAGACCGCACCGGAACGCTTCTGTCACATGACCAGTCGCCCGCCGTCCCGGTCGGGTCGGCCGTCGCTGGCAGGATGACGGCATCAAGGGCTCGACGACAAGGACCGTTCATGCACGCCGGCACCGGCACCGACCATCGCTCCGATCCGGGCATCCTGGGCCGGGCCGCCGAGCTGGGCCGCCTCGACCGGCTGCTCGGGGCGGTGGACGGCGGCGGTCCGCAGGTGCTGGTGCTGACCGGGGAGCCGGGGGCGGGCAAGAGCACGCTCGTCGACCGGACGGCCGAGCGGGGGCGGGCCCGGGGCCTCGGGATCCTGCGGGTGCGTGGCAGCGAGGGCGAGGCCGGCCTCGGTCTGTCGGGGGTGCACCAGCTTCTGCATCCGTTGCTGCCCGGGGACGGTCTGCCCGCGGGGCAACGGGAGGCCCTGGACCGTGCCTTCGGTACCGAGGCCGCGCGGTACGAACTGAGACTCGATCAACTGTCCCTGTGCGTCAGCGTGCTCGCGCTCGTCGCCGAGGCCGCCGCACGCGGGCCCCTGCTCCTGCTGGTGGACGACGCCCAGTGGCTGGACCTCGGCTCGGTGGACGTACTGGCTTTTCTCGCCCGGCGGCTGGAGGGCAGGCCCGTGGTGCTGCTGCTGGCCGCCCGCGAGGAGAGCGTCCCGGCCCGTTTCGACCGGGATTTTCCGCAGGTGACCCTGGGCCCCCTGAGCCGTAGCGCGGCGGGGCTGCTGCTGGACGCGCAGCCGGATCCGCCCCGGGGCAAGGCCCGGGCCGAGATACTCCGGCAGGCGGCCGGCAATCCGCTGGCCCTGATCGAGCTGCCGCGGGCTCTGGCCCTGGGCCGGACGGGCAGTGCCGGGGGTGTGGCCCTGCCGCTCACGGCGCGTCTGGAGAACCTGTTCGCCGCCGACCTGTCCGGCCTGCCCTCGCCCACGCGGGAGGCCCTGCTCCTGGTGGCCGCGGCGGGCACGGCGGACCTGGCCGACCTGGTCCGTGCCGCCCCGGCGCTGGACGTCGTCCGGGCGCTGGACCCGGCCGAGCGCGTCGGCCTGGTGCGGGTGGAGAGCGACCGAGTGCTGCTGCGTCACCCGCTGGTCCGGTCGGCCGTCTACCACGCGGCCTCCTTCCACGAGCGACGGCAGACCCATCTCGCGCTGGCCGCCGTGCTGGCCGAGGAGCCGGACCGCCGGGCCTGGCAGCTGGCCGCCGCGGTGACCGGTCAGGACGCGGAGGTCGCCGACGCCCTCGCCGAGAGCGCCGAACGCGCCCGTGGCCGGGGCGGTTACGCGGCCGCCGCGACCGCGCTGGAACGCGCCGCCGAGCTGACCCCGGCACCGGAACTGCGCGCCCGGCGCCTGCTGACGGCCGCGCAGTCGGCCATGTTCGCCGGTCACCCGCAGTGGGTCGGCGAGATGAGCGGCCGCGTCGGCGATCTGACCGAGGATCCCCTGCTTCGTGCCGAGGCCTCACTGCTGGGCGGCTGGGCCCTCGGGGTCACGCTCCGGCACGAGGACGCGCTGGCCCTCCTCCTGAGCGTCGCCGAGGCCTGCGCCGCCTCGGCCCCGGACCTGGCCCTGAGTGCCCTGAGCAACGCCGCGACATCCGTCTACAACTCCGGTGCCCCGTACTGCCGTTCGGAACTCCGCCGGATTCGCGGCCTGATCGACGAGGACGGTGACCCCGCCGCCTGCGCCTGGGCCCGGGCGGTCATCGACGCCCCAGGTGAACGGCTGCTTCTCATGCGGCTCTTGGCGGAAGGGCTGGCCGCCCTGGCACGGGAGGAGTCCCTCGGGACCCTCACCGCACTGGGCGGCACGGCCTGGATCCTGGACGAGACCGAGCAGGCCGTGCGCCTCCTAGGCCGGACCATGGACCTCCTCCGGCGTGCCGGCAGCGCGGGCACGAACGCGACCGTTACGCAGACGCTCGCCCTCGCCCTGTTCGAGAACGGCTCCTGGACGGCGGCCGAGGAGGCGGCGGGCGAGGCGTTCTGGATGGCGGCGGAGGCGGGAGCCGACAACGTGACGGTGGGCGCCCGCATCCTGCGGGCCACGCTGTGCGCACTGCGCGGCGACCATACGGCGGCGCGGACGCGGGCGGCGGAGGCCGTACAGGGCGTCGACCTGCGCGGGTCACTGAGTCTTCAGGTCCGCCACCGGCACGCCGTGGGCATGGCGGCGCTCGCCGCCGGCGACCACGCCGACGCCTACGAGCAACTGCGCGCGACCTTCACCCGCGGTCTGCGCCCCGCCCCCGTCCACTACCACGCTTCCCTCTACTACCTGGGCGACCTGGCCGCCGCGGCGGTCCGCGCCGGGCGGGCGGACGACGCGCGCAAGGTAGTCGACGCCGTGGCGCAGGACCTGAAGCCCGACCTCTCCCCCCGCCTGACCGCCGTACTCCACCGGGCCACTGCCCTGCTGACCGACACCGGCGACGCCGAACACCACTTCCGCGCCGCCCTCGACGATCCCGCCACCGACTGCTGGCCCTTCGAAAAGGCCCTCGCCCACCTCGACTTCGGCGAGTGGCTGCGCCGGCACCGCCGCAGCGCCGAGGCCCGCCCGCACCTCAACGCGGCCCTGGAGTGCTTCCAGCGTCTCGACGCCCGCCCCTGGACCGAGCGCACGGCGGCGGAGCTGCGGGCGGCCGGGGCGGCGACGGCCACCGCTCCCGGCAGCGAACTCACCCCGCAGGAAAGCCAGATCGCCGAGCTGGCCGCCCAGGGCCTGACCAACCGCGACATCGCGGCCCGCCTCTACCTCTCGCCCCGTACGGTCGGCTATCACCTGCACAAGGTCTTCCCCAAGCTCGGCATCACAGCCAGGGCCCAGCTCCGGGACGCCCTCACGCAGGAGGGGCGTGAGTGACCGGGCGCCGGGGCCGCCGTGGCCTTCACCGCGGCGAAGGCCCTGACATCCCGGTGGAGACGGGACCAGCTGTCGGATTCTGACCATGCCTCGTCGCAATTGAGCCGCCTCCCTCGGTGGCTCGGCTCCTAGGTTGGGAGCGCGGCGCGGGGACTGCCGTTCGTCGCTCAGGACGACGTCGCCGCCGTGCTCCTCGCCCGGTGGACCGGCCGCCGGAGACACCTGTGACCTGACCGGTCCCGAACGCACGTCCCCGGTCCCCGGCGAGGCGGCCGTCGTCCGCCCGAAGGCCGGAGCTGCTCCGCCCGCTTCACCACTGACAGGCAGGAAGGCACGACCATGACCGAGACGCGAGCAGCGGTGGTCCGCCCGGGCACGGGGACGTTCGTCTGGGAGGAGGTTCGGCTGCAGGACCCTCGGCCGGACGAGGTCCTCGTACGCATCGTGGCCGCGGGCATCTGCCATACCGACCTCGCCGTCCGGGACGAGAAGCTCCACACCCCGCTGCCCGCCGTCCTCGGCCACGAGGGGGCCGGTGTCGTGGAAGCGGTCGGCGCCGACGTCACCCGGGTCGGCGCCGGTGACAAGGTGCTGCTGTCGTTCAGCTCCTGCGGCCGGTGCGGTGCCTGCGAGCACGGTCATCCCGGCTACTGCGACACGTTCATCGCGCGCAATTTCGCCGGCGCCCGGCCCGACGGCAGTACGCCGGTCCACGGCGTCGACGGCACCCCGCTGGGCGGCCGCTTCTTCGGCCAGTCCTCGTTCGCCCACCACGCCGTGGTCGACGAGCGCAGTGTCGTACCGGTCGAGGCCGCCGACGAGGACGAGTTGGCGCTGCTCGCTCCCATCGGCTGCGGGATACAGACCGGCGCGGGCGCCGTGCTCAACGAACTGCGCCCCGGCCCGGGAGACACGGTGGCCGTCTTCGGCGCGGGGGCGGTGGGTCTGTCCGCGGTCATGGCGGCCGCGTTGACCTCGGCCGCCCACGTCATCGCCGTCGACATCGTGCCCTCGCGCCTCGACCTCGCCCGCGAGCTGGGGGCGACCGATGTGGTCAACGGCAAGGAGGAGGACGTCGCCGCCCGGCTGACGGAGATCACGGCGGGCCGGGGCGTGACCCATGCGCTGGAGACCAGTGGCGTTCCCGCTCTGCTGCGGCAGGCCACGGACTCGCTCGCCGTTCGGGGGACCGTGGCCGTGGTCGGGGCTCCGCCGGTCGGCACCGACGGCACCTTCGACGTCAACTTCCTGCTCAACGGGCGCGTCGTCCGGGGCGTCACCGAGGGCGACAGCGATCTGCTCGGCTTCGTACCTTCCCTGGTGGGTCTTCACCGTGCGGGGCGCCTGCCGTTCGACCGGATGATCCGCTTCTACCCGCCGGACCGGATCAACGATGCCGCCGCCGACGCGGCTGGCGGCGAAGTGGTCAAGCCGGTGCTGCGCTTTCCCGCCTGACCGCGCTGCGCGGCGCCCCGTGACCGCTCCGACCTCCGTCGCACTGACTGCTTCCCGCCCTGCCGGCTGTCGTTTTATGACCATAAGAAGTCGCCATCTGAACCGACAGACCCGGCAATGGCGACTTATTTTGAACACATCACATCCGGCTGCCGACGTCGTCATCGGCAGGTCCGTCTCCGCCGTTTCCCCAGTCAAGGAACCGAAAAATGTTGGATCGTCGCTCTCTCCTTCGCAACACCGGTGCGGCCACGCTCGGTGCGCTGGCCCTGACCGCGGTCGCCGGCGGTACGGATCTGGCGGCCGCGGCCGAACGCCGCCCGGACCTGTTCGGCGACCCGGCCTCGACCACGGAGGCGGAGTCGCTGTGGCCCGCGCACCTCACCGCCGTCGAGTGCCGCAATCTCGAGACCTTCGACGAGCTCGACTTCCAGGTCTACTCCGGCCAGGAATGGGACCGTCTCGGTGAGAGCCACGCCCAGAACGTCCGTGTGCACTGGCCCGACGGCCACTACACGGACGG
This sequence comes from Streptomyces sp. NPDC058457, assembly GCF_042720695.1. Lineage (NCBI taxonomy): Bacteria > Bacillati > Actinomycetota > Actinomycetes > Kitasatosporales > Streptomycetaceae > Streptomyces > Streptomyces sp. NPDC058457. Next base: position 21,493 of record NZ_JBHXLU010000135.1, read on the forward strand.
CATCGAGCGTCATGTCGCGGATCTGAAGACGCAGTTCGTCTGGGCGCCGGACACCCGTGTCAGCGAACACCCGCTCCGTGTCGCCAAGGGCGAGCTGACCGCGGTCACCGGAGTGCTGAAGGGCACGTTCTCCAGGCCCATGCCGGACGGGACGGGCGGTTTCATCCAGCCGACGGGCCGGAGCTTCGCCGTCAACATGGTCACCGTCGGGCTCTGGAACAAGCACGGTGTCATGGACGAGGAGTTCCTCTTCTGGGACAACCAGACCTTCAACCAGCAGATCGGGCTCGCCTGACTCCCGGCCGAGTTCTTCTCCGATGTCCGTTCCGGAACCTTCCACGACCATCTCGCCGGAGCCTTCCATGGCCGACTCGCCGTTCCCGCCCCACGGATTCGCCGAGCGGAGCGTCCCGCCCCGGGCGCTTTCGCTGGCCGGCTACCGGGAGGCGATCGCCCTCGACGAGCCGTTCCGTCCGTCGGCGGCCCCGGCGCCCGCCGACCTGCTGGACGACCATGTCCGTATCGCACTGCGCATGCTCAGCGGCGACCCGGCCGTGCCACGGCTCGGCCTGCGCGCCGACTCCCTGCGCGATCCGGGCGCGGCCGACGCGGCCACCGCCCGGCGGCTCCTGCGCGCCCTGCTCACGGTCCGTCCGCCCGGTCCGCTGCCCGACGCCACCACCGAGGTGCTCGATGCCCTTCTCGGTGCGGAACGCCGGCTGCGGCCCACCGTCGCGGTCCGACAACTGCCCACGGTCGCCCAGGTGTTCCCCCGGAGCTCCTTCCGGGCCGCCCGCCACACCACGCTGTGGCGGGGGGACATCACCACGATCGCGGCGGACGCGATCGTCAACGCCGCCAACAGCGCCCTGCTCGGCTGCTTCCAGCCACTGCATCCCTGTATCGACAACGCCATCCACAACGCCGCAGGACCCCGGCTGCGCGACGACTGCGAGACCGTCATCACACTGCAGGGTGCCTCCGAACCGACGGGAACCGCCAAGATCACCCGGGGACATCACCTGCCGGCCCGGTACGTCCTGCACACCGTCGGCCCGATCACCGACGGCAGGACCCGTACCGGTGACGCTGCGGCGCTGGCCTCCTCCTACCGGTCCTGCCTCGGCCTCGCCGCCGAGGTGGGGACGATCCGCACCCTGGCCTTCTGCGCCGTGAGCACCGGCGTCTTCGGGTATCCCAAGGACGAGGCCGCCCGGATCGCCCTGCACACCGTCTCCGACTGGCTCGACGCGCACCCCGACCGGTTCGACCGGATCGTGTTCACCGTGTTCGACGCCGACGACGAGTCTGCCTACCGAAGAGCCCTCGGCACAGCGGCGTGAACCGAGCCCTGACGGGTTGTCGGCCGTCGGCCGTGACGCCGTGACCTGGCCTCCTCAGCCGCCCGCGGCTGCCTCGGCCGCCCGCTGCTGCCCTGCACCTCCCGTACCGAAGGAAGCTCCCCATGCCCCTCACCCGTGACATGCTGATCGACGGCAAGGACGTGCCCGCGCTCTCCGGCCGTACCACGAAGGACATCGACCCCTACACGGGCGAGGTGTACGCGACCGTTCCCGCGGCCGGCCCGGAGGACGTGACGCGTGCCGTGGACGCCGCGGACGCGGCCTTCGCACAGTGGGCCGCGCTTGCCCCGTTCGTCCGCCGGGCGATCTTCCTGAAAGCCGCCGACCTGCTGGAGTCCAGGACCGGGCAGGTCGTGGAGACCATGGCCCGCGAGGCGGGCGGAACGCGCCCGTGGGCGCACTTCAACGCGCGACTCGGGGCCGACATCCTGCGCGAGGCGGCCGCCGCGGTCACCGCGCCGCGCGGGGAGGTACTCAGTGCCCAGCAGGAGGGGGTGCTGGGGCTGGCCGTGCGCGAACCGCTGGGCGTGGTGGCGGCGTTCGCCCCGTGGAACGCTCCGGTCATCCTCGGTGTGCGGGCCGTCGCGGGTCCCCTGGCCGCGGGCAACACGGTCGTCGTCAAACCGAGCGAGGACGCGCCCGTCGCCTGCGGACTGCTCATCGCCGACGTGCTCCGCGAGGCGGGTCTGCCCGACGGCGTGCTCAACGTCGTGACCAACGACCGCGAGGACGCCGCCCGGATCGCGGAGACGCTCATCGCGGATCCCCGGGTGCGTGCCGTCAACTTCACCGGCTCCACGAACGTCGGCCGCATCATCGGCATGCACGCGGCCGACCATGTGAAGCCGGCCGTCCTCGAACTGGGCGGCAAGAACGCGGTGATCGTCCTCGACGACGCCGATGTCGACTACGCCGTCGACGCCGTCACCTTCAGCGTGTTCATGAACTCGGGCCAGATCTGCATGTCGGCCGATCGCGTCCTCGTCCACGCCTCGCTCGCCGAGGAGTTCAAGGAGAAGTTCACCGCGAAGGTCGCCGCGCTGCGGGCCGGTGACCCCAGCCACCCGGAAACGGTGGTGGGCCCGCTGGTCAGCGCGTCCGCCGCGGAGCGCGTGGCCGGTCTGGTCCGGGACGCGGTCGCGGAGGGCGCCACCGTACTCACGGGCGGCGGCCGGGCGGAGCGCGCCGTGCACCCGGCGACGGTGCTCACCAACGTGCCCAGGAGCGCCGAGCTCTACTACGGGGAGGCCTTCGGCCCGTTGTGCGTGCTCGAGACATTCTCCGACGACGACACCGCCGTAGCGCTCGCGAACGACACCGACAACGGCCTGACCTGCGGTGTCATCACCGAGAACGCAACCCACGGTCTCGCCGTCGCACGCCGCGTCCGCACCGGGATCGTGCACGTCAACGACCAGTCCGTGGCCGACGAGCCGCAGGCGCCCTTCGGCGGTGTCAAGGCGTCCGGTTACGGCCGGTTCGGCGGACGGTGGGGCATCGAGGCCTTCTCCAACACCCGTTGGGTGACCATCGCCACCCAGCAGGCCCGCTACCCGTTCTGACCGCCCGTCGGTTCATGAGGCGCCCGGCGCCCGCGGACCTCGTCGCGGAAGTCGATCGGGGACCGGCCGACCCGGTGCAGGAAGTACTTGCTGAACTGGGAGGGGTTCACGAAGCCGAGTTGGTCGGAGATCTGGGCGGCGGTCTGGTCGCTGTGCGCCAGCAGCCGCTTGGCCTCCAGTACGACCCGGCGGTCGACGAACTCCTTCGCGCTCAGCCCGACGCCGTTCAGTGTGGCCCGGGCCAGAGTGCGTCCCGAATAGCCGAGCATCCGGGCGTAGTCCTCCACGCGCCGGGTGCGGGTGAAGTGCTGCTCGACGGCGTCACGGAAACGCAGATAGGTCTCGTCCGGTTCCGGCGCGGGGCTGCCGGCCGGAACCGTCAGGTGGGCCAGCCGCAGCACCAGAACCGCCAGCAGGTGGCGCAGGGCCGCCATGTGCACCTCCAGCGGCAGGTGACCGAGCGCCTGGAACTCGTGCCGCAGGTGGTCGGCGGCCAGGTCCAGTGCCCGCGCTTCGTCGGCGACCGGGGTGCTGACGACGGGGACGTACGGGTCGTCGACCCGGGCGGCCGTCACGGTGGCGGCGTCGAGCATGTCCTGCTGGAACAGGATCAGCGTGCCCTCGGCCTTCGTGAGGTCCCCCCACTGCTGCACCCGCCCGGGGCGGACCCACAGCCAGGAACCCGGCCGGAGGGTGTATCCGGTGAAGTCCACGGTCTGCCGGAGTTCGCCCGAGGCGAGGGTGAGCAGTTGGTGGAAGCCGGGGCGCTGGGGCCGGGCGAGGGCGGTCTGCGACACACGACTTCGCAGCTCGGTCAGCGACATGACCTCGGCACCCGTGGGCGTACCCGCAGGCGCGGTGAATGGAAGCTCGGGGATCTCCCGCGAGGCAGTGTGTCGGTTTTTGACCATCATCAGTCACCAGGTTAACCGGAAGGACCCCAGGCATCGTGAGTTCCACGAGCGACACCCACACCTCCGCACCGCAGGCGGTCGAGACACTGCGTTCCTGGCTCGGAGAGGCCGACCGGGTCCTGGTCGCGGCCGGTGCGGGTCTCAGCGCGGCCGCCGGCTTCGACTACGCCGACGCCGAACGTTTCAAGGAACTGCTTCCGGCGCTGTACCGGCTGGGACTGCGGTCGCGCTACTTGCTGGGCGTCCCGCTGCCCGCGGACATGATGTGGGGCTACTGGGCCGTCCACATCGACGACATCCGCCACGGTCCGGGCCCCAACCCGCTCTACCGGCGGCTGCGGGCACTGGTCGGCGACCGCGACCACTGGGTCATGACGTCGAACGTCGACGCACTCTTCGTCCGCAACGGCTTCGCCGCGGACCGGGTCTTCACCCCCCAGGGCGACTACGGCCGGCTCCAGTGCACGGTGCCCTGCACGCGCGAGACCTGGCCCAGCAAGCCGTACTTCGACCGGATCCTCGCGGTGTACGACCGTGAGAGCGGCCGGGTGACCGACCCGGCCGTGCTGCCGCAGTGCCCCCGCTGCGGTGCCGCCGTCTTCCCAAATGTCCGGGTCGGCCCCGAGTTCGTCGACGACTCCTACCTCCCCGCCGGGCAGCGCCTGGTCCGCTGGCTCGACCGGGCCCCCGCGGACGGCAGGCTGCTCGTCCTGGAGATCGGCGCCGGCTTCAACACCCCGGGCGTGATCCGCCTGCCGATGGAGAACCTGGTACGCCACACCCGGCAGGCCCGGCTCGTGCGGGTGAACCCCGATCATCCCGACGTCCCCGCCGACCTCGGCGACCGCGCGCTGTCCCTGCCCTTCGGGGCCGGCCTGCTCCTTGACGCGCTCGTCCCCTGAAGGACGGTCGGTCAGCGCTGGGTGTGGCGGAAGGTTCCCGGGGTCAGGCCGCTCTCCCTGGTGAAGAACTTGCTGAAGTTGGTGGGTTCGGTGAAGCCGAGCCGGGCGCTGACGGCGGCGACGGGCAGGTCGGTGTTGGCCAGCAGACGTTTCGCCTCCAGCATGACCCGGGCGTCGACGAGTTGCTTCGCGGTGTGACCGGTGGCCCGCTGACAGGCACGGTTGAGGGTCTTGAGGGAATAGCCGAGCCGGGCGGCGTATTCGTGGCCCTGGCGCAGGACCGCGAAGGATCGCTCCAGTTCGTGCCGGAAGAGCCGGTACGGCTCCTCCGTGACCGCCGGTGCGCGGCCGTCGGAGGCGGGGAGACGGGCGATGCGCAGCAGCAGGGCCGCGAGCAGGTGGCGCAGCAGTTCCCTCGTGATCTCCGGGTCCTGTTCGGGGAGGTCGGTGTACTCGGCGGCGAGGTCGGCCAGGGCACGGCGGAGGCGCTCGTGGTCGGCCGGGCCGAGTGGCCAGTAGGCCGGGCCGAAGGCGTCGTCCGTCACACGGGCGGTCGCTGGAGACCGGGGCGGGAAGTCCGGGGTGAAGAGCACGATGGTGGCGTCCAGGTCCGCCGGGGCGTTGCCGGACGCCGTCGGCAGGTGCTGTACCTGACCGGGCCGGATGTACAGCAGCGTGCCCGGCCGAAGCGGTACGTCGACGAAGTCGACCATGCCGGTCGCCTCGCCGCTGTGAACGAGGGTGAGCTGATGGAAGTCGAGCCGGTGCACACGCCTGAACTCCTCGCCCGGCAGTCGGCGAGCGAGGTCCCTGAAGGGGAGCACCTCCATCCGCAGACCCGGCCGGGCCGGGTTGCGGTAACCCCGCTCGATCACCGGTGCTTGTCCCGTTTCGACCATGGCCATGCCTGACTCTACCGTGTGCCGGCGCGGGCCGGCCGCGAGAGTGGATGCAGTCCGGCGGGCGAGGTGTCGCCGGAAGATGCAGATAGGAGAGGTGCCATGAGCAACAAGGAGACCGTCCTCAAGGCGGCCGGCGAGCTCTTCGGGGACAAGGACCCGAGCGCGGTGGACCGCTGGGTGGCCGCCGACTACCGTCAGCACAGCAGCCTCGCGGCGGACGGCCCGGAGGCGCTGCGGCAGCTGGTGGCCGGCCTGCCGGACGGGTTTCGCTACGAGGGCGCCCGGGTGATCGCCGATGGCGACCTGGTCGCGCTGCACGGCACGTACCACGGCTTCGGCCCCGAGCCCCTGGTCGCCTTCGACCTGTTCCGCGTGGACGCCGACGGCAAGCTCGCCGAGCACTGGGACGCGCTGACGCCGGTGGTGACGGCGACCGCTTCCGGCCGCGCACAGACCGACGGCCCGGCCGAGCCGGCCGACCTGGAGAGGACCGAGGCGAACCGCGAACTGGTCGCCGAGTTCGCGGAGAAGGTCCTCAAGGGCGCCGACTACTCGGTGCTCACCGACTACATCTCCACGGAGACCTACCGCCAGCACAACCCGGAGGCGGCCGACGGCCTGGACGGCTTCGGTGCCGCCGCGGCCAAGTGGGCCGAACAGGGCAAGACCCTGGTCTACAAGAACGTCCACAAGGTCGTGGCCGAGGGCGACCTCGTGCTCCTTCAGTCGGAGGGCGAGTTCGGGGTGCCGGTCGCCTACTGGGACCTGTTCCGTGTCGTCGGCGGCAGGATAGTCGAGCACTGGGACGTCATCGCTCCCGTCCCGGCCGAACTGCCGCACTCCAACGGCCTGTTCTGAGCCGCCGTCCGCTGACTGTCCGGCAGGCCTGATCCGCCGGGCAGGGTTCCTGTTCGGGCGGTCTCCCGGCGGTCGGGGCATGGTGGCAGGTCCTCTTGGCAGCTCGGGGTTGCGATCCCAGCCGCGCAGTACCAGGAGGCCCTAATTCCTTGTGAACAGCTCCAGTAGCGGGAACCACACTCTCGCCGGGCTGTTCGAGCGCGGGGCTACGACGCCTTTCTGGACCCGGGCCGT
>NZ_JBHXLU010000136.1:0-27542 GCF_042720695.1 Streptomyces sp. NPDC058457
GTCGAGCAGGTCGGTGAGGCCGCGCCGGACGACCTCGTGGTCGTCCAGCAGGAACACACGGATCGGGTCCTGCTCCGAGAAGGTGCGCGGCTCTGGCATTGAGGTCCCCTTGTCCCCCGAATGAAGGGCGGACGGCGTACCGCCCGGGACGATCATCGCCCGCCGGGGCCGGTTGTACTAGGGCCGACCGGCCTCACTCGCCTCCTCCGGACGGTCGGCCGTCAGCTCGAATTCCACCTCCACCACCCCTTCGACGGCCCGCACCAGCCGCGCCGCGACGGGGACGAGGGCGGTGTCCCGGATCCGGCCGACGAGCTTCACCACTCCCTCCCGGACATCGACGCGCAGCACCGAGGGCCGGTGCGGTGCTCATGGCGTACCTCCCGAACGGCGGCGTACTGACTGCTACTGCCGGCGTGCGGTGGATGCCCCGGCCCGGGCATGGGCCGAACGGTCCCGGTCGCCGGGGACCTTCAGTACGTCCCTGAGCCCGTACGGCCGCTCCCCGCACGCCCGCGTGGCGCAGAACGATCGGTCCCGCATCGATTCGTCAGCAGTGCCGCGCACAAGGAGCACAGCCATGTCCACGACCCCGACGAGCGGGAAAAGAGCCGCCCCGGTGGCGGCGGCCCTCGGCCTCCCCGCCGCCTCCGCCCTCGTGATCGGCAGCATCATCGGCACCGGCGTCTTCGCCCTGCCGTCCGCACTGGCGCCGTACGGGCCGATCGCGCTGGTCGCCTTCGGCGTCGTCACCCTGGGCGCGCTCGCCCTGGCGCTGACCTTCGGCTCGCTCGCGGGGCGGACCACCGCGAGCGGCGGGCCGTACGTCTACGCCCGCGAGGCCTTCGGCGAGTTCGCGGGGTTTCTGAACGCCTGGTCGTACTGGATCACCGCCTGGGCCGGAAACGCGGCGATCGTGGTGGCCTGGGTCGGCTACGTCGAGGTGTTCGTCAACACCGGCCACAGGACGTGGATCTCCGTGCTCCTCGCGCTCACCGGCCTCTGGATCCCGGCCGCGATCAACCTCACCGGCGTACGGAACACCGGCGCCTTCCAGGTGATCACCACCGTGCTGAAGTTCGTCCCGCTGGTCTTCATGGCCACCGTCGGGCTGTTCTTCGTGGACCCGGACAACTTCGGCTCCTTCAACGCCAGCGGCCGGTCCGCGCTGGGCGCGATCTCCGCCGCCGGTGCCATCGCCCTGTTCAGCTACCTCGGCCTGGAGGCGGCCTCGGTCGTCGCCGGCCGGGTCCGGGAGCCGGGACGCAACGTGCCGCGGGCCACCGTGTACGGCACGCTCATCTGCGCCGTCATCTACATCCTGGGCACCCTCGCGGTCTTCGGGACCGTCTCGCACACCGGTCTCGGGTCCTCCACCGCGCCCTTCACCGACGCCGCGAACAACATCTTCGGCGGCAGCTGGGCCGGTGACGTGGTCGCCGTCGCCGCGATCGTCTCCGGCATCGGCGCCCTCAACGGCTGGACCATGCTGTGCGCCGAGATGCCGTACGCCGCCGCCCGTGACGGCCTGTTCCCGACCGCCTTCGCCCGGCTGCGCGGCAAGAACGACGTGCCGGCCTTCGGGATCGTCGCCTCGACCGTGCTGGCCTCGCTGATCACCGTGTTCAGCTACACCCGCTTCGAGGACGTCTTCACGAAGATCGTGCTGCTGAGCGTGCTGACCGCCGTCATCCCGTACCTGTTCTCCGCCGCCGCCCAGCTGTACTGGCTGCTGGTGAAGGGCCGGGAGTCGCTCAGCCGGAAGCTGCTGGCCCGCGACACGACCGTCGCCGCGCTGGCGCTCGCCTTCTCCTACTGGTCCATCCAGGGCAGCGGCTACCAGACCGTCTACTACGGCCTGTTCGTCGTGCTGCTCGGCGTCCCGGTCCACGTCTGGCTCAAGCGCGACCAGAGCCTGGCCGCCGCCGGCACCGAGACCCCGCAGCGCGCCCCGGAGACGGCGGTCCCGAGCCCCCGGCGCGCCCGCGGCCTGCGCACCAACCGCGTCGGCGGCACCCACAAGCCGCGTCCCCTCGACCACCAGGACTGACCCAGCGCCCCCGGAAAGGCCGCCATGAACACCTTCCACGTCGACTCCGAGGTCGGCCCCCTGCGCCAGGTCGTCCTGCACCGCCCCGGCCTCGAACTCTCCCGCCTCACCCCGCGCAACGTCGACGCGCTCCTCTTCGACGACATCCTGTGGGCCAAGCGGGCCCGCGAGGAGCACGACGCCTTCGCCCAGGTCCTGCGCGACCACGGCGCCCGCGTCCACTACTTCGCCGACCTGCTCGCCCAGGCCCTGGGCGCCGACGGCGCCCGGGACTGGCTGCTGGACCGGGTCGTCACCCCGGCCGCCGTCGGGCCGGCCCTCGTCGACCCCGTCCGCGCGCTGTGCGCCGAACTCGACGGGGAGACCCTGGCCGGTTACCTCATCGGCGGCATCCTCAAGAGCGACCTGTCGCTGACCACCCCGCACAGCCTGGTCTGGAACGCCCTGGACGCCGACGACTTCGCGCTCCCGCCGCTGCCCAACCACCTCTTCCCGCGCGACAACTCCTGCTGGATCTACGACCGGTTGTCCGTCAACCCGATGGCCAAGCCGGCCCGCCGTCGCGAGAGCCTGCACGCCGAGGCGATCTACCGCTTCCACCCGCTGTTCGCGGGGGCTCCGCTGCTGGAGGGTGTGGCGGGCACCCTGGAGGGCGGTGACGTCCACGTCCTCGGCAACGGGGCCGTGATGGTCGGCACGGGGGAGCGCACCACCCCGCAGGCGGTGGAGAACCTGGCGGCCCGGCTCTTCGCCGACGGCACGGCCACCCGGCTGATCGCGGTCCAACTGCCGTCCGCACGGGCCTACATGCACCTGGACACCGTCCTGACCATGGTCGACCGCGACGCCTTCGCGATCTACCCCGGGCTCGCCGACTCGCTGCGCTCCTGGACGCTCACCCCCAGCACCGAACGCGACACCGGTTTCGAGGTCACCGCGAACTCCGACCTGGCGACCGCGCTCGCCGAGGCCCTCGACCTCGACAAGGTCCGCATGCTCTCCGCCCCGCAGGACATCCGGGGCGCCGAGCGCGAGCAGTGGGACGACGGCAGCAACTTCCTCGCCGTCGCACCCGGCGTGATCGTCGGCTACGAGCGCAACGTCACCACCAACACCTACCTGCGCAAGCAGGGCATCGAGATCGTCACCATCGCCGGTGCCGAACTCGGCCGCGGGCGCGGCGGACCGCGCTGCATGAGCTGCCCGATCCAGCGCGACCCGGCCAACTGAGCGAGTCAGGGGAACCAGACACCATGACCGTCGACCTGCGAGGCCGCTCCTACCTGAGCGAACTCGACTTCACTGCCGCAGAGATCCTCCACCTCCTCACCCTCGCCGCCCACCTCAAGGCCGAGAAGCGCACCCGCACCGAGCGGCCCCGGCTCACCGGCCGGCACCTCGCGCTGATCTTCGAGAAGACCTCCACCCGCACCCGCTGCGCCTTCGAGGTCGCCGCCGCCGACCAGGGCGCCCACACCACCTACCTCGGCCCCGGCGACACCCACATCGGCGGCAAGGAGTCCATCGCCGACACCGCTCACGTGCTCGGCCGCATGTTCGACGCCATCGAGTACCGGGGCAGCGCCCAGTCGATCGTCACCGAACTCGCCGCCCGCTCCGGTGTCCCCGTCTACAACGGCCTCACCGACACCGCCCACCCCACCCAGAGCCTGTGCGACGTCCTGACCATGCACGAGCACAGCGCCAAGCCATTGCAGGACATCGCCTACTGTTACCTCGGCGACGCCCGCAACAACATGGGCAACTCCCTGCTGTCGATGGGCGCCCTGCTCGGCATGGACGTCCGCATCGCCGCCCCGCGCCGGCTGTGGCCGCACAGCGAACTGGTCGCCCGCTGCCGGGCGCTCGCCGAGCGCAGCGGTGCCCGCATCACCCTCACCGAGGACGCCGAGACCGCCGTACACGGCGCCGACTTCCTGCACACCGACGTCTGGGTGTCGATGGGCGAGCCCGCGGACACCTGGCGGGAGCGCATCGAACTGCTCCTGCCGTACCAGGTCAACGACAAGACGCTGGCCGCCACCGGCAACCCGGACGTGAAGTTCATGCACTGCCTGCCGGCCCTGCACGACCGCAGCACCCGGCTGGGCCGGGACCTCTACGCCGCCCACGGCCTGGACGGCCTGGAGGTCACCGACGAGGTCTTCTCGTCCCCGGCGTCGATCGTCTTCGACCAGGCGGAGAACCGGCTGCACACCATCAAGGCCGTCCTCGTCGCCACCCTGGAGGACTGAACCATGCGCATCGTCGTCGCCCTCGGCGGCAACGCCCTGCTGCGCCGGGGCGACCGCCCCGACGCGGCCGTGCAGCAGGAGAACGTCGACCGTGTCGTCACCGCCCTCGCCGCCCTCGCCCACGACCACGAACTGGTCATCACCCACGGCAACGGCCCGCAGATCGGCCTGCTCGCCATGGAGAGCGCGGCTGACCCGGCGCTGACCATCCCCTACCCGCTCGACATGCTGGGCGCCGAGACCCAGGGCATGATCGGCGCCCTGCTGGCCCGCGCGCTGCACAACGCCCTGCCCGGCCGCCGTATCGCCACCCTGGTCACCCACACCCTGGTCCGGGCCGACGACCCGGCCTTCGAGCACCCCACCAAGTTCGTCGGCCAGGTCTACGGCCAGGACCTCGCCAAGGCCCTGACACGGCACCGCGGCTGGCGCATGGGGTTGGACGGCAAGGGCTGGCGCCGCGTCGTGCCCTCCCCGTTCCCGCAGGGCATCGTCGAGACCGAGTCCCTCCACGACCTCCTCAACAGCGGCACGTTGGTGATCTGCGCCGGCGGCGGAGGCATCCCCGTCACCGCCGACCGGGACTCCGGGGCCCTCACCGGTGTCGAGGCGGTCGTCGACAAGGACCTCACGGCCGCCCTGCTCGCCGAGGAGCTCAAGGCCGACTTCCTGCTCATCCTCACCGACGTGCCCTGCGTGTACGAGGGCTACGGCACCCCGGACCAGCACCCCGTGCTGGACGCCACCCCGGCCCAGCTGCGCGGCGCCGGGTTCCCCGAGGGCTCCATGGGGCCCAAGGCAGAGGCGGCCGCCCGCTTCGTGGAACGGACCGGGGGACTGGCCGCCATCGGCGCCCTGGACGCGGCGTACGAGATCGTCCACGCCCGCTCGGGCACGCTCGTCCGCCCGGACCTCGACGGCGAGTGACGGGCCGAGCGGGGCCGTCCGGCCCCGGTCCGGGGGACCGGGCGGCACTCCCGGCGAGCGCGGCGAGCGACGAGCATCCCAAGTGAGAGATCGGGAGAGGACCGACGATGACTGCAACCATGACAGCCGGCAACCGCACGACAGACGCCTGGCGGGGCTTCGCAGGCACCCACTGGCGCGTGGGGGTCCCCCCGGCCGAAGGCTGGGGGAGGATCGACGTGCGCGACTTCATCCAGGCCAACTACACCCCGTACGAGGGCGGCCCGGAGTTCCTGAGCGGACCCACCGACCGGACCCGCGCGGTCTGGGCGAAGGTCAGCTCGCTGTTCCCGGAGGAGCGCCGCCGGGGCATCCTCGACGTCGACACCGCCACCCCGTCCACGATCACCTCGCACGCGCCCGGCTACATCGACCGCGACCGCGAACTGATCGTCGGTCTCCAGACGGACGCCCCGCTCAAGCGCGCGATCATGCCGAACGGCGGCCTGCGCATGGTGGAGAACGGGCTGCGCGCGTACGGCTACGAGGCCGACCCGTTCGTGACCCGGGTCTTCGGCACCTACCGCAAGACCCACAACGACGGCGTCTTCGACGCCTACACCCCCGAGATGCGTGCCGCCCGCAGGGCCGGCGTCATCACCGGACTGCCCGACGCCTACGGCCGCGGCCGGATCATCGGCGACTACCGGCGCGTGGCGCTCTACGGCACGGACCGGCTGATCGAGGCCAAGAAGGCCGAGCGGGCCAAACTCGACGCCTGCGGGTCCGGCACCGAGGTCATCCGTGACCGGGAGGAACTCGCCGAGCAGATACGGGCATTGGGCGAGCTGACGCAGATGGCGGCGACATACGGCTGTGACGTCTCCCGGCCCGCCGCCACCGCCCACGAGGCCGTGCAGTGGCTCTACCTCGGTTACCTGGCCGCCGTGAAGGAGCAGAACGGCGCGGCGATGTCGCTCGGCCGCACCTCCACCTTCCTCGACGTCTACCTCCAGCGGGACCTGGCGGACGGCGTCCTCGACGAGACGCGTGCCCAGGAACTGATCGACGACTTCGTCATCAAACTGCGGATCGTACGGTTCCTGCGCACCCCCGAGTACGACGCGTTGTTCTCCGGCGACCCGACCTGGGTTACGGAGTCCATCGGCGGCATGGGCGCGGACGGCCGCACCCTGGTCACCCGCACCTCCTTCCGGTTCCTGCAGACCCTGTACAACCTCGGCCCCGCCCCCGAACCCAACCTGACCGTGCTGTGGTCGCCCCGACTGCCCGCCGGATTCAAGGAGTTCTGCGCCCGGGTCTCCATCGACACCAGCGCCGTCCAGTACGAGTCCGACGAACTGCTGCGCCCGCGCACCGGCGACGACACCGCGATCGCCTGCTGTGTGTCGGCTATGCAGGTCGGCCGGCAGATGCAGTTCTTCGGCGCCCGGGTCAACCTCGCCAAGGCCCTGCTGTACGCGGTCAACGGCGGCCGCGACGAGATGACCGGGGAGCAGATCGCGCCCTCGGCGCCCCCGTTGACCGGGGAGTACCTCGACTACGAGGAACTGGCGGCGGCCTACGACCGCGTCCTGGACTGGCTGGCCCGGACATACGTCAACGCGCTCAACGTCATCCACTACATGCACGACAAGTACGCCTACGAACGCATCGAGATGGCCCTGCACGACTACCCCGTGCACCGCTTCATGGCGTGCGGCATCGCCGGACTCTCGGTCGCCGCCGACAGCCTGTCCGCCGTCAGGTACGCACGGGTGAAGGTGTTCCGGGACGCCACCGGACTCGCCGTCGACTTCAGCACCGAGGGCGACTTCCCGGCGTACGGCAACAACGACGACCGCGCCGACGACATCGCCGTCGGCCTGGTGGAGTCCTTCATGGCGAAGGTCCGCCAGTACCCCGCCTACCGCAACGCCGAACACACCCAGTCGGTCCTCACCATCACCTCCAACGTCGTCTACGGCAAACACACCGGCAACACCCCCGACGGCCGGCACGCCGGACAGCCCTTCGCCCCCGGCGCCAACCCGATGAACGGCCGCGACCGCCACGGCGTCGCCGCCTCCGCCCTCTCGGTGGCCAAACTGCCCTACGAGCAGGCCCGCGACGGCATCTCCCTGACCACGACCATCACCCCGGAGGGCCTGGGCCACAACCCGGCCGAACGCGCGGGCAATCTGGTCGGCATCCTCGACGCCTACACGGCGGCAGGCGGCTTCCACATGAACGTCAACGTCCTGGACCGGGCCACCCTGGAGGACGCCATGGAGCACCCGGAGAAGTACCCGGACCTGACCGTCCGGGTCTCCGGATACGCCGTCAACTTCGTCCGGCTGACCCGGGAGCAGCAGCTCGACGTGATCAGCCGTACCTTCCACGGATCACTGTGAGCACCGTCCAGCGCGGCCGGATCCACTCCTGGGACCTGTCCACCGGCGTGGACGGTCCCGGGACCCGGTTCGTCCTCTTCGTCTCCGGCTGCCCGCTGCGCTGCCTGTACTGCGCCAACCCGGACACCTGGCACATGCGCGACGGGCACGAGATGACGGCGGACGAGGTGATGGCCGAGATCGAGAAGTACCGCGCCTTCGTGACCACGGCCGGCGGCGGGGTCACCCTCACCGGCGGCGAGCCGCTCCTCCAGTCGGCCTTCACCGGCGAGATCCTGCGCCGCTGCAAGGAGGCCGGCCTGCACACCGCCCTGGACACCTCCGGCTTCCTCGGCACCCGCGCCACCGACGAACTCCTCTCCCACACCGACCTGGTCCTGCTGGACATCAAGTCCTTCGACGTTCCCACCTACCGTGCTCTCACCGGCGGTGAACTCGCGCCCACCCTGAACTTCGCCACCCGCCTCGACCACCTGGGCGTCCCGATGTGGATCCGCTACGTCCTGGTCCCCGGCTGGACGGACGCCCCGGAGCCCGTCGACGGCCTGGCCCGCTTCGTCTCCGAGCTCTCCGCGGTCCAGCGGGTCGACGTCCTTCCCTTCCACAAGCTGGGGGCGTCGAAGTACCCGGCGCTCGGGGTGCCCTTCGCGTTGCGGGACACCCCCGGTCCGTCGGCGGAACTGGTCGAGCGGGTGCGTGGGCAGTTCCGCGAGCAGGGGGTGGCGGCCTACTGACCGGCCGTGCGTCCGGGCACGGAACGGCGCCGCGGACCAGTGTGCCAAGCGGGATCGTCGGTTCCAACAGGCCTTGAGGACAGGGCCGTTCAGCCCAACGGGTGCGGACTTTCGGCATCCGGCGCGGGCGTTCGCGGACCACGAGAGTGAAGGACGTCAGGCAAGGAAAGAACCGCCCCCCGACTCCCCGAAGGGATCACCACCATGGCCGTGCACGAGCAACCTCACCGTGGCTCCGGCTTCCACCTGCCGTCCTTCCGCCGGCCCCGGATCGCCTCCGACTCCGCGGTGGCGGTGACGACCGACACGCACACCGCACGGGCCTACGCTCTCGCCTTCCTGCGTCTGCTCACCGGGTTCGTCTTCCTCTGGGCGTTCCTCGACAAGACCTTCGGCTTCGGCTACGCCACCCCCTCCGGCAAGGGCTGGATCGACGGCGGCTCGCCGGCCAAGGGCTTCCTCAGCTCCGTCGCCGCCGGACCGCTGGAGTCCACCTTCCACTCCTGGGCCGGGGACACCTGGGCCGACTGGCTGTTCATGCTCGGTCTGCTCGGCATCGGCCTGGCCCTCACCGCGGGCGTCGCGCTGCGGCTCGCCGCCGTCGCGGGCACCGCGATGATGGCGCTGATGTGGATGGCCGAGTGGCCGCCCGCCAGGCACCTCTCGGACGGCTCCGTGAGCATGTCCAGCAACCCGTTCGCCGACTACCACCTCGTCTACGCCGTGGTCCTGATCGTCCTGGCCTTGACGGCCGCCGGCGACGCCCTCGGCCTGGGGCGGCTGTGGGCCCGGCTGCCGTTCGTCCGCACCAACGGGTGGCTGCGCTGAGCGTCCGCCGGGTGGCGGGGCCGCCATCGGTCCCGCCACCCGGAGCCGGGCAGGGGTCGAACGGCCTCTGCCCGGGACTTGTGGCCCCTGCCCCCCGTAAGCCCCCCGACTCGACGCTGGAACCGGATCCGCCGGAGGAACCCGGCGGGATCCCTCGCGCCAGGAGGTGCAGATCATGACCCGCACTGTCACCGTAGGTCTCGACGGCTCGGCCGAGAGCCGGGCGGCAGCAGAATGGGCAGCCCGCGAGGCGGAACTGCGCGGTCTGCCGTTGAAGGTCGTCCACGTCTGGGAGCCGGTCCCCGACCCCATGGCACAGGCTCCGCTGCTCGGCCCCGAGACCCACCAGCACTGGACCGAGCGTATTCCGCGGGAGTCCGCGGAGGGGCTGCGGCTGCGCCACCCCGGCGTCGAGGTGGTCAGCGAGCAGCTGTCCGGCGGTGCCGGCGAGGTCCTCGTCGAGGCGTCGAAGAGCGCCGCGCTGCTCGTCCTCGGCTCCCGGGCCCTGGGTGGTGTCGGCGGTTTCCTGGTCGGTTCCGTCGGCCTGAGCGTCGTGGCCCACGCCGAGAGTACCGTGGTGCTGGTCCGGGCGGGTGAGCAGGCTGCCGACGAACACCGGACGGACCAGGCGGGCCTACCGTCCGCCGCCACGCCCTTCCGGCCCGTGGTCCTCGGTCTCGACACCGGCCACCCGGACGAGACGCTGATCGAGTTCGCCTTCGACGCCGCCCTGCGCCGCGCCACCTCGCTGCGGGTCGTGCACGCCTGGTTCCCGCCCCCGTACTACGCGTACGGGATGCCTGTGAACCCGCCTCTGCAGGAGGCACTGGCCCTGGAACAGTCCCGGGCCCTCGCCGAGGTGCTGAGCCCCTGGCGGCAGAAGTACCCGGATGTGGAGACCGTCGAGGAGTCCCGCTTCGGCAGTGCCGCCGAGCAGCTCGTCGAGGCGTCGCGGGAGGCCTCGCTGGTCGTCGTCGGCCGGCGGATCCGCCGTGCTGCCCTGGGCGCACACATCGGCCATGTCACCCACGCCGTCCTGCACCACTCCACCGCCCCCGTCGCCGTCGTAGCCCACGGCTGACCCACCCAAGAGGAGAGAACCACCATGAAGGCAGCGGTCGTACGAGCCTTCGGCGAGCCCCTGGTCATCGAGGAGCGCCCCGACCCCGAGCCCGGCCCCGGACAGGTCCGCGTCCGTGTCGAGGCCTCCGGGCTGTGCCACACCGACATCCATGCCGCGCACGGCGACTGGCCGGTCAAGCCGAACCCGCCGTTCGTCCCCGGACACGAAGGCGTCGGCATCGTCGAGGAACTCGGCGCGGGCGTCACGCATCTGAGCGTCGGTCAGCGGGTCGCCGTGCCCTGGCTGGGCAGGGCGTGCGGGCGGTGCGAGCACTGCCTGTCCGGCTGGGAGACCCTGTGCGAGCAGCAGGTCAACACCGGCTACGGCTGCGACGGCGGGTACGCCGAGAAGATGCTGGCCTGGGCCGACTTCGCGCAGCCGGTGCCGCAGGGCGTCACCCCCTTCGACGCCGCCCCGCTGACCTGCGCCGGCGTCACCACGTACAAGGCGCTCAAGGTCGCCGGCGTACGGCCCACCCAGCTCGTCGCGATCTCCGGCGTCGGCGGGCTCGGGCACCTCGCCCTGCAGTACGCGAAGATCGCCGGTGCCCGGGTGGCCGCCATCGACGTCACCGACGACAAACTCGAACTCGCCGCCGAACTCGGCGCCGACCTCGTCATCGACGCCCGCAAGGACGACGTCGGCGAGGTCCTCAAGCGGCACGGCGGAGCGCACGCCGCGATCGCCCTCGCCGTGAACGACGCCGCCTTCGAGGCCGTCAACTCCGGCCTGCGGCGAGGCGGCAAGCTGGTCATGGTGGCGCTGCCCGCGCACGGCACGGTCCGCGTCCCGATCTTCGACACCGTCCTGAACGGCACGAGCGTGATCGGCTCGATCGTCGGCACCCGGCAGGACCTCGCCGAGGTGTTCCAGCTGCACGCGGCCGGCCGGACCAGGGTCGTCTACGAGACCCGTCCGCTGGCCACCGTCAACGAGTCGATCGAGGACGTGCTGCGCGGCCAGGTCAAGGCCCGGATCGTCTTCGACATGGGCGCGGGGCGGTGAGCACCGTGGACCTGCCCGTCGTGGCCGGGGTCGACGGCTCCGAGTCCAGCCTGCGGGCCGTCGACTGGGCGGCCGACGAGGCCGTCCTGCGCGGGGCACCGCTCCGGCTGGTGTACGCCTCCCTGTGGGAGCGGTACGAGGGCGAATCCCTCGCCGACGACCTCACCAAGCCGTCCGACCAGGTGCAGGCCGAGGACATCGTCGCGACCGCCGCCCGGCGTGCCCACCGTCGACAGCCCGGTCTGAAGGTCACCACCGACGTCCTGCCGGAGGAGCCGGAGTACGCGCTGGTGCACGAGAGCCGCGAGGCCGCCGCACTGGTACTGGGCTCCCGGGGACGCAGCGGTTTCGTCGAGATGCTGCTCGGCTCGGTCGGCCTGGCCGTCGCCGCGGGCGCCCACTGCCCGGTGATCGTGCTCCGTGGCAGCCACGACAACCGGGTCCGCACCGGGGCCGGCGGCAGGATCGTGCTCGGCGTCGGGGGGAAGGAGGCCGTGGGCTTCGCCGTCCGCGAGGCCGAGTTGCGGGGCGCCGAGGTGGACGCCGTACGGGCCTGGCGGGCCCCGGCCCGCGAGACCACCGACCACCCGTTGCTGTCGGGGGAACCCGCCCGGCTGCACGAGCAGGAGGCCTCGGACACTCTGGAGAAGGCGCTGCGCGACGTACCCGAGCAGGTGCGCGTGCACCGGCAGACCGTCGAGGGTCCCGCCCGCCAGGTGCTGTTGGCCGCCTCCCACACCGCCGACCTGCTGGTCGTCGGTGCCCGGCGCAACACCGGGCACTTCGGGCTCCAACTCGGCCGGGTGGCCCACGGGGTCCTGCACCACGCGGCATGCCCGGTCGCCGTCGTACCCGAACGGACGTGACCGCGGTGACCGGCTGATCAGAGGCTCGCCTGCAGTCACCCGTGATCGTGCCGCCCCTGCTGGCGGCGTCCCACCCTCGACGTGCCCACCCAGGAGGTCCGCGGCCGCCCGGTTGCCGCGCCGGCACCTGCCGCAGCCGGCCGAGCGGGTGGTCAACGCCGTCGACATGACCCCCCTGCCACCGAAAGGAGTTCACTGCCATGACCGTACGCGTCGGCATCAACGGATTCGGCCGGATCGGCCGCACCTATCTGCGCGCGGCACTCGACCGTGCCGAGGCGGGCACCCAGGACGTCGAGGTCGTCGCGATCAACGACATCACCTCACCCGCGACGCTCGCCCATCTCCTGGAGTACGACTCGACGTTCGGGCACATAGGGCGGGACGTCACCCACGACGACAGCTCGATCACCGTCGACGGGCGGCGCATCGCCGTCACCGCCGAGCGCGACCCGGCGGCTCTGCGCTGGCTGGACCACGGTGCCGGGATCGTCATCGAGTCCACCGGCCGCTTCCGCGACCGGGACTCCGCCGCCCTGCACCTGAAGGCCGGCGCCCACACGGTGCTGCTGTCCGCACCCGGCAAGGACGTCGACGCCACCATCGTCATGGGTGTCAACGACCGGACCTACGACCGGCACCAGCACCGGATCGTCTCCGCCGCCTCCTGCACCACCAACTGCGTCGCCCCGATGGTGAAGGTCCTCGACGAGGCCTTCGGCATCGAACGCGGGGTGATGACCACCATCCACGGCTACACCAACGACCAGTCCCTGCTCGACGGCCCGCACAAGGACCTGCGCCGGGCCCGCTCGGCCGCCCTGAGCATCATCCCGACCAGCACCGGCGCCGCCCGCGCGGTGGGCCTGGTGGTGCCGGAACTGGCCGGGGCACTCGACGGCATCGCGGTCCGCGTCCCGGTGGAGGACGGCTCGCTCACCGACCTCGCCGTGGTGCTCGGGCGCGAGGCGAGCCCGGACGACATCAACGCCGCGTTCGAGGCGGCGGCCGAGGGCGCGCTCCACGGCATCCTGCGGGTGTCGAAGGCCCCGATCGTCTCCCGCGACGTCATCGGCGACCCCTCCTCCTGCGTCTTCGACCCGGCCCTGACCCAGGCCAACGGCACGCTGGCCAAGGTCTTCGGCTGGTACGACAACGAGTGGGGCTACACCAACCGGCTCCTCGACCTCACGGCCCTGGTGGCCGAGGACTGACCCGGACCCGCGCAGCCACCTCTACCCGCCCTCGCCGTCCGGCCGGACCCCCGGTCGCCGGCGAGGGCGGCCGCGTTCGGCGGCCGCCGTCCCGGCCAGTCCGTCTGATCAGGGCCGATCGGCCCTCACGTCGCCCCGGACAGCCCATGGGGCCGGAGTCCGCCGCGTCGGATGCTCGTAGTGCCAACCGGTTTGGAGGAGAACCGCGATGACCGACTTCCTGCTCGATCGATCCCCCGCCCACGCGCTGCTCGCGGACGGGACCACCGTGTGCATCCGGTCCGTGACCCCCGGCGACCACGACCGGCTGAAGGGGTTCTACGACGAGATGTCCTCGGAGAACCTCCGCCTGAGGTTCTTCTCGGTGAGCCGGCGTTCGGCCGCGATGGCCGCCGACCGGGCGTGTGCCCCGGCCCGCCCCGGCTACCGGGCGCTGCTGGCCGAGACTCGGGGCCGGGTGCTCGGCCTCGCCGAGTACGACACCGGAGAGGACGGCAAGGACTCGGCGGAGATCTCCATCGCCGTGGCGGACGGACTCCATCACCGCGGGGTCGGCACCCTTCTCGTCGAGCACCTGGTCTCGGCGGCCCGAGCCGACGGCATCACCGTCTTCACGGCCGACGCGCTGAGCGAGAACCGCGAGGTGCTCCGGCTCTTCGCCGACCTGGGCCTGCGCACCTCCCGCCGCTTCGAGGGCCCGGAGACGCGCTGCACCATCCACCTCGACGAGGACGACGCCTACCTCTCGGCCGTCGAGTCCCGGGGCCGCGCCGCCGACGTGGCGAGCCTGCGGCCGCTGCTGTGCCCGAAGACGGTCGCCGTCGTCGGCGCCGGACGCAAACCGGGCTCGGTCGGCCGGGCGATCCTCCACCACATCCGAACCGGCGGCTACACCCATCGCCTCTTCGCCGTGAACCCCAGCGTGACCTCGGTCCTCGGGGTGCCCTGCCACCCGTCCGTCAGCGCCCTGCCCAGGATCCCGGACCTGGTGGTCGTGGCGGTCCCCGCGGCGGCGGTCCCGGTCACCGCGGAGGAGTGCGGCAAGGCCGGCGTCCGCGCCCTGCTCGTCGTCACCGCGGGCCTCGACCCCGACCAGGCACAGGCACTGCGCACGGCATGCCGCA
The DNA here is from genome assembly GCF_042720695.1 of Streptomyces sp. NPDC058457. Lineage (NCBI taxonomy): Bacteria > Bacillati > Actinomycetota > Actinomycetes > Kitasatosporales > Streptomycetaceae > Streptomyces > Streptomyces sp. NPDC058457. The sequence goes on from NZ_JBHXLU010000136.1 coordinate 14,520, forward strand.
CCTACGGCATGCGGCTCGTCGGCCCCAACTGCCTGGGCATCTCCCACACCGACCCCGGCCTGCGACTCGACGCGACCTTCGCCGACGGCCACCCCCGCCCCGGCAGCGCCGGCGTCGCCGTCCAGTCCGGAGGCATCGGCATCGCCCTGCTGGACGGCCTGTCCCGGCTGGGCATCGGCGTGTCCTCCTTCGTCTCGCTCGGTGACAAGTACGACGTCAGCGGCAACGACATGCTCCAGTGGTGGGAGACCGACGGCCGCACCGACCTCGCCCTGCTGCACCTGGAGTCCTTCGGCAACCCGCGCGCGTTCTCCCGTACCGCCCGCCGGGTGGCGCGCCGGATGCCGGTGCTGACCGTGGACGCCGGCCGGTCCACGGCCGGCCGCCGGGCCGCAGCCTCGCACACCGCGGCGGCCGCCACCCCCACCATGACCCGCCGAGCCCTGTTCACCCAGGCCGGCATCACCGCCACCAGCTCGGTCGGCGAACTCCTCGAAGCGGCCGCCCTGCTGTACTCCCAGACACTGCCGGAGGGCAACCGCGTCGCCATCGTCACCAACGCGGGCGGCGCCGGAGTGCTGGCCGCCGACGCCTGCGCCGAGGCCGGACTCGCGCTGCCGACGTTCACCCCGGTGATGATCGACGAACTGCTCGGCGCCCTGCCCGACGGAGCGGCCGTCGGCAACCCGGTCGACGCCACCGCCGCCGTCACCGAGGAACAGCTCACGGACTGCGTCAACGCGCTCATGGAGTACCCGGGCATCGACGCCGTCCTGGTGGCCCTGGTCCCGACGGCCGTCGCCACCGCCACCGGCGACCACCTGATACGCGCCCTCACAGGGGCGCCCGGCCGCAGGCCCAAGCCCGTCCTCGCCGTGCGCCTGGAGCAGGACCTGCCGGTGAAGCTGCTGCCCGCCGCCGACGAGGGCGGCACCGTCCCGTCCTACGCCGAACCACAGGCGGCCGCACGGGCGTTGGCCCACGCGGCCGACCGCGCGGCCTGGCTGGCCCGCCCGGCCGGCACCGTACCGGCACTCGACGACGTCGACACCGAGCAGGCCCACACCCTCGCGGACGCCTACCTGGCCGCGCACCCGGACGGCGGCTGGCTCGACCCGCGCACCTGCGCCGACCTGCTGGCCTGCTACGGCATCCCGCAGATCCCGTGGGCCTGGGCCGAGACCGAGGACGACGCAGTGCGCGCCGCCGAACGGCTGCGCGGCGCCGACGGCCGGGTGGTCATGAAGGCCCACTGGCCGGGCCTCGTCCACAAGAGCCAGGAGCGGGCGGTCCACCTCGACCTGCGCGGCGAGCCGCAGGTCCGCGCCGCCTTCCGGGACCTGGAGACCCGCTTCGGCCACCTGATGACCGGCGTGGTCGTCCAGTCGCTCGCCCGGCGCGGCACCGAGCTGTTCGCCGGTGTCGTCCAGGACGAGGTTTTCGGCCCGCTGGTGCTGTCCGGGCTCGGCGGTACGGCCACCGAGGTGCTCGCCGACCATGCGGCCCGGCTGGCCCCGCTCACCGACCACGACGTGCACGACCTGATCACGTCCCCGCGCTGCGCGCCGCTGCTCTTCGGCACCCGCGGCGACGGACCCGTCGACCTCGAAGGGCTGGAGCAGCTGCTCCAGCGGCTGTCCCGGATGGCCGCGGACCTGCCGCAGCTCGCCGAGGCCGACTTCAACCCCGTCCTGGCCACACCGGACGGCGTCACCGTGCTCGACGCACGAGTACGGCTGCTGCCACGCCGGCCTCAGGACCCCTATCTGCGCCGGCTCCGCTGAGGGCCGGGGAGGGAACCGAGATGAGGTACGACAAGGTGGGCTCGGTGATGACCACGGACGTCGTCCACGCCGCCTACAGCACGCCGTTCAAGGAGGTCGCGCGGCTCCTGGCCGACCACCGGATCAGCGGACTCCCGGTGGTCGATGACGACGACAAGGTCATCGGGGTCGTCTCCGAGACGGACCTGATGGCCCGCCAGGCCACCGCGCCGGGTCCCCACGGGGAGAAGTACCGCGCACCGCTCAACCAGCTGACGCGCGGCGCCAGGAAGCAGGCGGCCAAGGCGCGGGCCCGCACGGCCGGAGACCTGATGTCGGACCCGCCGGTCACGGTGCACGCCGAGAACACCATCGTCGAGGCGGCCCGCACGATGGCCGAACGCCGCGTGGAACGGCTCCCCGTCCTGGACGAGGAGGACCGGCTGGTGGGCATCGTCACCCGGCGCGACCTGCTCCAGGTGTTCCTGCGCCCCGACGACGAGATCCGGGGCGAGGTGATCGACGAAGTCCTCGTCCACGCCCTGTGGCTGCCGCCGCGCGGCGTCGAGGTGGCCGTGGCCGAGGGCGTCGTCACGCTCACCGGCCACATGGAGCGCAAGACCGAGACCGAGATCGCCGTCTCCATGACCCGCCAGATCGACGGCGTGGTCGACGTGATCGACAACCTGACCTACCGCCTGGACGACGCCCGCATCCGCGAGGGGCAGGCACTGCACGGTGCGGCCGACGACTGGCTGCGCGGACTCTGAGAGGGGGACCATCCCATGACCGGCACAGTGTTAGTCACTTTCGGCAGCAGGAACGGATCCACGGCGCACATCGCCGAATCGATCGCCGGCACCCTGCGCGAGAACGGGCTGACCGTCGAGACGATGCGAGCCGCGTCCGTGCCCTTCGTGACGCGGTACGACGCGGTCGTGGTCGGCGGCGGCCTGTACGCGGGGCGCTGGCACAAGGACGCCCGGACGTTCGTCCGCCGCCACAGCAAGGATCTTGCCGAGCGGCCCGTGTGGTTCTTCAGCAGCGGCCCGCTCGACGACTCCGCCGCCGAGCGGGACATCCCGCCCGTGCGCGCGGTGCGGCGCGCGATGCGGGACCTGCACGCCCGGGGTCACGTCACCTTCGGGGGCTGCCTCGAAGAGGACGCGCAGGGGTGGCTGGCACGGAGGATCGTACGGGCGGGTAAGGGCGGGGACTTCCGGGACTTCGAAGCCGTCGAGGCGTGGGCGTCCGGGATCGCCGCCGAGCTGAAGACCTGACCGTGTTCGCCGGGCCCGGACCGGATCCGGGGGATTCCGTACCGTCAGAAGCGGGTCTCACCAGGTCGTCCTGGCGAGGCCCGCTCCGGCACGACCAGCGGCCCCGGTTCCTCGGCCGGTGACGGTCCGGTTCCCGGGCCTACGGCTGCGTCGGGCGGGTCGCTTTCGCGCAGTGCGGTCGTTCCCGGTCGACCGCTTCAGGCTTCACGCGGACCGCCGCTGACCGAGGGCGGTCCGGGCGGCTCCTGGAGCACGCTCCATGCGACGGGGCCCAGCAGATCGGCCAGCTGCCGGAAGACGTCCAGGAACAGATCGTCGATCGTCAGCACCCCGACCAGCCGGCCCCGGTCGAGGACTGGCAACCGGCGCACTCCCGCACGGCGGAAGGTGCGGTACGCGGCCCGGAGGTCGTCGTCGGCGTCGACGGTGACGACATCGGCCGACATCACCGCGTCCACGGTCGAGCCCGCTGCCAGGCCGCCGCCGAGGCCGCGCAGCGCGAGGTCGCGGTCGGTCACGATGCCGCACAGCTCCCCGTCCTTCACGACGAGGACGGAGCCCACGCGGCGCTCGGTCATCCACTGGGTCACCTCCTGCAGGGAGACACCGGGGTCCACGTGCACGGGAGGCGCGGTCATCACCTCGGCCACCTTCATGCGGCTGCTCCTTGTCGTCGAGTCGTGATGCGAGGGTGCGTGGGAGGGCGCGTTCGCGGGTTTCACACGATGTCGAGCACGTCGTCCAGTGGCCGCCGAGGGCTCGCCTGCCCTTCGGGGCCATATCCGAGCCGGACCACCATCTGCACATGGCCCATGGCGGAGAGAGGGTCGCGGGCCGCCCACCGGAGGTCCGGCCATTCGAGCGGCTGGGAGGTCACGGAGGCGACCAGTCCGTCCACGGTGGCCCGCAGCAGGACCCGCTCCAGCGCCTGCCCGGCGCGCAGCCAGTCCGGGGGACCGTCGTGGGCTGTGCCGAGCAGGGCGATGTTCGGCTTCTTCTCGAACGACGCCCGGGGACGGTCCGGCATCGGGCGTCCGGCGGCGAAGTCGCGCACGGGGGCGCCACTGCCACGGCGCACCGGGCCGAACGCCTCGGCGGGAATGCCGTCGGACGGCCCTTGGGCCCCCGACGGTTCCGCATGCGTCCACCGCGCGGTCTCGCCGCGTATCCCCGCGTCCAGTGCCTCCCACTCCTCGGCGTCCCGCACCAGCTCCAGGATCGAGCCCACATGCCAGCCACCAGGGAACAGCAACTGCGCGCCTTCGGCACTGGCCGCCGCGCACAGGTCCTCGCGGGTCGCCGCCGGGATCTCCTCGTCACGGAACGGGTAGCGGCTGGAGTGGCGGCGGCCGACCGCGGGACGCAACAGCGCCAGCGCGGGGTCCGGCGACCCGCTGCCGCACAGGTGCACCTCGGCGAGCAGGTCCGGGTAGTCCGGATCCGGGAGCAGCCGGACGACCGGCGCCAGCGCCGCCGCGGCGGCGGCCACCCGTAGGTTGAACAGTGCGGCCCCGCAGCTCAGGTGCAGACCGCGTTGCTCCGGATCGGTGTGCGGCAGGGTGCGCCCCAGGTCGGCGTACAGGCGCAGGACACCGATGTCGCCGAGGTAACGAAACCTCCAAGGCTGTGCGTTGTGCTGCGAAGGCGCGGCGACGGCGTCCGCCACGAGCGTCTCGACGGTGTGCGCGTCGACGGGTTCTGCGGTCATGGTGGCTTCCCTTCGCTTCGGACTCGCGGATCAGGCGGGCCCGGACGGCACGGCGATGACCGGGCACCGCGCGTGGTGCAACACCCCCTGGCTGACCGAGCCGAGCAGCATGCCGGTGAATCCGCCCCGGCCCCGGGTGCCCACCACCAGGCCCAGCGCGTGGGCCGAGGCGTCGGTGAGGATCTGCACGGGGTGCCCGGTGACCAGTTCGTGGCGCAGGTCCACCTGCGGGCAGCGGGCGCCGCGACCGGCCACGATCTCGGAGAGCAACCGCCGGGCCTCCTGCTGCGGTCCGTACTCGTCGAAGATCCGCAGCGGCCCCGGCTCCCAGACGAAGAGGGCCCGGACCCCGGCACCGCGCAGCGCGGCCTCCTCGAACGCCAGGTCCACGGCGGCCGCGGAGTGCGGGCTGCCGTCGACGCCGACGACGTAGTACGCCGGGTCCTGGGTGACGTGTTCCGGTTCGGGTACGACGACCACCGGACAGCGGGCGTGCGCCATGAGGGGCACGGCGACCGAGGCGGAGCCGAACACCTCCTGGGCGCGGGTCAGATGCCGCGAGCCCAGCACGACGGCCGTGGCGTCACGGCTCTGCTCCCGCAGCACCCACGCCGGATCGCCCTCCGCGAGCAGCGGGTCCACCCGGAGCCCCGGATGGTGCTCCCCGACGAACTCCGCTGCCTCGTCCAGTACCTGCCGGCCCGCCTTGTGCAGCGCCTCGTTCCACTCCTCCCAGGAGGGCGGTGTCCGGCCCCTCCCGTAGCCGCGGGTCGGCACGCCCTCGGCGAGGACCGGGCGCAGCGGCAACCGGCGCCGGGCGGCCTCGTCCGCCGCCCAGACCAGTGCCATCCGGTGAGCCGGGTCCGGATCGACGCCCACCACGATCGGTCGGGGATCACCGGGCCGGGTCATGACGGCCTCCGCTCTCCGGATCGCCGGCTGCGGGGGCCGCGGACGTCAGATGCCTGACGCAGGAGCCGGGCCCCGGGAGGTACACGGTCAACCGTCCGCTGTCGGCCCGTCGCATGTCGTAGGGCGGGCTGCCGTCGGGATGGTGGAGCACGACGACCTCGCCGTCCCGCGCGACGGCTCCGACCCCGGTACCGCGTACGACGATCTCGTCGCCGACGTGGGCGTGCATCGAGGCGCCCCTCGCCTCGGGCCCGGTGGCCGTCGTTGCCCGGCCGGTCTGCTTCGCTGATGCTGATACGGGAGCGGACATCGCCCTCGTCTCCTCCCTGCGGCGGCGCCGGGGAGTGCCGCCGCCGGTTCCATATCCATTGCAGGTGGCGGTGCGGCCGACGTACCAGGGGCCATTGGTCCCTGCGGTTGGTCCGACGATCCCCTGGGGAGCCGTGCGTCGAACTTCTTCCGGGCCATGACGCGCCCCCGGTCGTGCATCAGGCCGACCATGTCTTTGAACGAGGCCCAGCGGCCCACGGTGGCGACCGAGCAGGTCATGATGTCGCCGACGAGATGCGGGGTCCCGTACATGACGACTCCGTAGGGTCCGAGAGGAAGCGGAGCGACTACCTCCAGCATGCGGCACCGGTCCTCGTCGACGGCAGGTGCGGCGGCCTTCGGCCCCACCGAGGACGCGTGGGCCGGTTGGTCCTGTAGGGGGACGTATGGCCCTTACCTGCCCGGGAGCGTGCCGTCACGCTGGGAGGGAACGCTCCCCGGAGGTGGAGATCATGTTCCGAACCGTCACCGTAGGTCTCGACGGGTCGCCCGAGAGCCGGGCCGCCGCCGAGTGGGCGGCGCGCGAAGCCCTGCTGCGCGGCCTGCCGCTGAAGATCGTGCACGTCGGAGAGCCTGCCCCCGTGCCTGTGGCGCAGGCTCCGCTGGTGGGCCCCGAGACCCGTCAGCACTGGACGCGGCAGATGCCGAGCGAGGCCGCGGAGGGTCTTCGTCTGCGGCACCCGGGTCTTGAGGTACTCACCGAACAGCTGACGGGTGACGTGCCCGAAGTCCTCTGCGAGGCGGCGGACTCCGCCGATCTGCTCGTGCTGGGCTCGCGGGGTTTCGGCGGCATCGGCGGGTTCGTGGTCGGCTCGGTGAGCCTGGCCGTCGTGGCCCGCGTGGAACGGCCCGTGGTGCTGGTGCGTGAGGGCGAGCAGGCCGCGGACGAGCACGGGATGGATCCGGCGGGCGTGCCGTCCGCCGCCACGCCGTTCCGGCCGGTCGTGCTCGGCCTCGATGTCGATCACCCGGACGACACGCTGCTGGAGTTCGCCTTCGACGCCGCAGCCCGCCGGGCAACACTCCTTCGGGTGGTGCACGCCTGGCCGGAGACGGCCGTGTCCTACTACCGCTTCCCCGGCGACGCGGAACTCCAGGACGACCTCGAACGGAGCCACCGCACCGCTCTGGCCGAGGCGCTGCGTCCCTGGCGGCAGAAGTTCCCGGGCGTCGACGTCATCGAGGCGAGCCGCTGCGGCAGCGCCGCGCAGGTCGTCGTCGGCGCGGCCCGCGACGCGTCCCTGGCCGTCGTCGGCCGGCGCATCCGTACCGGTTCCCTCGGCACCCGCATCGGTCATGTCACCCATGCCGCCCTGCATCACATAGGTGCACCCGTCGCCGTCGTGGCCCACGGATGATCCGGCAGCCCGGACCTGAGTGACCGGAAAGGCGTCGCTTCCGGAACACGTGAACGGTACGTCACGGCTCCCCGTCAGGTGTCCGCCGCGGCCAGCCGTCGCCCTCCAGTACGGGCAGGGCACTGATCCTCCCTCCGTCCATGTGCTGGACGATGTCCTTGAACAGGGCCTCACGGCCCACCGAGACAACGGCACGCGTCATCATGTCGCCCACCTGATGGTGGCTGCCGGTCATGGTGTTCTCCTCACAGCTGCGGGGAGCCAGGGCTCGAAGGAGACCTCTCGGGTCCTGCTACCAGCGTGAACGTGTGCACGCCCCCGTACTACCGGTCGGTCGGCTCCGGCAGGGGCCCCGGCTCACGACGGTACGACGGCCACGGCGCACGTGGCGCGCCGCAGCAGGGCCCGAGCGGCCTCCTTCCAGACGGTGGTCCCGGAGTCGTGCGGGACCACGACCAGTGCGGCGTGTTCGGAGCAGTGCAGCAGCGCCTCCGTGGGGCTGAGCAGCCGGACGTCCTCCAGCACCCGCACGTCGGGGAACTTCTCGCGCCACGGGCGCAGGGCGTCGCCCAGCAACTGGACCTCGTGGTCCTCCCAGGCGGCGCGATCCCTCTCCGGCACGCCGAAGGGCCGCTCGGCGGCGCCCGCGGGCAGCGCCCAGGCATGCACGGCATGCAGGCGCACGCCCCGGAGCCGGGCGCTCTCGAAGGCGAAGCCGAGGGCCGCGTCGGAGGGGGCACGGGCGTCGACACCGAGAGTGACTCCCGCCCGGCGGCGGGAAGTCGCGAGAAGGTCGGGGACGAGTACGACAGGGCCGTGCGCGGTGCCCACGAGCGTGGCCGACAGGGAGCCGGGCCGCAACGGCGGGGCGTCGTCGTCCCCGCGCACGCCGCAGACGATCACCGAAGCCCCGACGGGCTCGCGCGACGGGCTGTGCGGCACGCGCAGCACCACACCCCGCATCTGTGCCTCGTGGGCTGCCCAGTCGATCACGGCCCGACCGGGCGTCGACCTGCCGCTGCGGGCAAGGATCACGGGTTCCATCGGCGTTCGCCTCCGAGTCGTTGCGAGTTCGAGGGGGCTCGACTTCAGCCGGTCTTGTGACCCCAGCGAGGTCCGACGGTGGTCCACTCGCGGCCCCACAGATCGAGCCGCCGCTGCTCCAGCCGCCACCGGACGACCGCTCCGGCCCCGAAGACCGCTCCGGCCAGCGCGCAGCCGGCCGCCGTCCCCAGGACCCCCGCCTCGACGGCGGCCGAACCGGCGCTCGGCGGCCTGGTGGTCAGACGGCCCTGGCGGTCCTGCCAGACCACGACTCGGGAACCGGCCCTGGTACCGGTGTCCACGAGAGTCCGGCCGGTGCGCGTGGAGCTGTCGGGTGCGGTCCAGGTCACGGTGGCCGGCGTGCGCTCGCTCTCCGTGCCGAGCCTGGAGGTGCTCTTCGGGACATCGACGAGAAGCACGGCCCGCACGGCCTCCCGTTCCGCACGCTGCCGCGCGAAGACGTCGTCCGCGGCCCGGGCGGCCAGCAGCCCGGCGACGGTTCCTCCCACCACGACGAGTGCCCATACGGCCAGGACCACCCAGGCCTCGACGACATCGTCGTGGCGTCGCAGCGGGTTGCTCCGCCACCGCCACAGCGGCTTCTTCACACGCCGGGTCCTGCGCATCGGCCCGCACCTCCTCCTTGTCGTGGCTCCTAGCCGTGGTGACACTCCCGAAGGTGTCAGTCGACCCGGTGCCGGGACATGGGCCGACCAGGGACCGCCGTAGGGCTGCTCGGGGGGCAACTCGACCGGACACATGGGCCGTTCAGCCCTCGCCGGGACAGGCTCAGGCGACCACGGCGGAGGCTGGTCCAGGGGAGCCCTTGCCGGCGAGAGCCTCGCGGAGGCCGGGATACAGCTCGAAGGCGCCGCCCAGGCCCGTGCAGCGCAGCAACCGAGGGAAGCCGCCGTCCGGCGTGACCAGCCGCAGTCTGCCTCGAACGGCCCGTGTCCAGTTGTTCGGGAGGGGCGGCCGTCCGGCAGGTCATGTGGGCCGGACGGCCCAAGCGGACCCGTCCGAGACAGGACAGGCTGGACTTGCGGGGCGATACCGGCACTGTCCCGACGTCCGGCCGGCACCTGCCGTCGGCGTCCGCCGATCCCGTGCCCCGCAGCGGACCAAGGACGGTGAGTGACGACATGAAGGCCTTCGTCTTCCACGGCCCCGGGCAGTCCGCCTGGGAAGAGGTCCCCGATCCCGCCGTCAAGGAGCCCACCGACGCCGTCGTACGGGTGGACGCCGTCACGATCTGCGGGACGGACCTGCACATCCTCAAGGGCGATGTCCCGGAGGTGCAGCCGGGCACGGTCCTCGGTCACGAGGCCGTCGGCGAGATCGTAGAGGTCGGCAGTGACGTACGGACCGTACGGCCCGGAGACCGTGTGCTGCTCTCCTGCATCAGCTCCTGCGGGCGCTGCTCGTACTGCCGGGAAGGCATGTACGGCCAGTGCAGGGGCGGCGGAGGCTGGATCCTCGGCCATCTGATCGACGGCACCCAGGCCGAGTACGTCCGCGTCCCCTTCGCGGACCTGTCCGTCCACGCCCTGCCCAGCACGGTCGACAGCAAGGACGCCGTCCTCCTCGCGGACATCTTCCCGACCTCCTACGAGGTGGGCGTCCTCAACGGCCGGGTGCGCCCCGGCGACACCGTCGCCGTCGTCGGCGCCGGCCCCATCGGCCTGGCGGCGATCACCACGGCACGGCTGTTCGCCCCGGAGCGGATCGTCGCCGTGGACCTGGCCCCAGCCCGGCTGGAGGCGGCCAGGGCGCTCGGCGCGGACGCCGTCGCGGACGCCCGGGAGGCCCCGGAACAGCTGATCGCCGACCTCACCGACGGACTCGGCGCGGATGTCGTCATGGAGGCCGTCGGCGTACCGGAGACCTTCGAACTGTGCACCCGCATGGTCCGGCCCGGCGGGCACGTGGCCAACATCGGCGTGCACGGCAGGCCGGTCACGCTGCACCTCGAAGACCTGTGGATCAAGAACGTGACCATCACCACGGGCCTGGTGGACACCCACTCCACCCCCACCCTGCTGCGGATGGCCGCCGCCGGCCGGCTGCCCACCGCACAACTGGTCACCCACACCTTCCCTCTGGACCACATGGCCGAGGCGTACGAGGTCTTCGCCCGCGCCGCCGACACCGGCGCGCTCAAGGTCGTACTCGGCGGGGAACAGCACGAGGTCGCCGTCCGCGGGACCTGACCGACGAGAGGATGTGACCGGTCATGGCCGAACAGGTACGGCCGAACACGGCAGAAGGACCAGCGCTGGGAGACCTGGGGCGCCGCGTGGCGGCCCGCCGGCAGGAACTCGGCCTCACCCGTGAGGAGACGGCCGAACGATCCGGCATCGCCCCCGGCTATCTGCGGTACCTGGAGGAACACCCCGAGGCCGCGCCGGGCACGGGCGCCCTGCTCAGGCTCGCCGACGTCCTGCACACCACTGTGTCGCACCTCACCGGAGGCGACCTGGACACCCCGCCCGGACCCGGCCGGGCGGGATACCGCCCCGAGTTCACCGAGCTGAGCCCGGCCGAATGCAGGGCGTTGCTCGGCTCGCACGGCGTCGGACGCCTCGGCGTCGACACCGCATCGGGCCCGGTCATCCTGCCCGTCAACTACAGCGTCGTCGACGGCACGATCGTCTTCAGAACCGCGGACGAGACCACACCGTCCATGGCCCCGGGCCGGCAGGTGGCCTTCGAGGTCGACCGCATCGACGACGCCTTCGGCGAGGGCTGGAGCGTGCTGGTACGCGGACCTGCCCGCCGGGTGAGCGAGGCGGAGGAGGTGTACCGGCTCACCATGTCGGTTCACAGCACTCCGTGGGCGGGCGGCGATCGCGACCTGTGGGTGCGCATCGAGCCCCGCTCCGTGACCGGGCGCCGTATCACCGTCGAATCCGCGCCGGGCCGGGTGCCTGAGTAGCCACGCACCCACTCAGGGCGAAACGGTGGCCGAGACTACCGACGCACACGGGACGCGCGACCCGGTGCTGCCTGTCGACTGCGTCCTGGACGGTGACGGCGCGGTGCTGCTATGTGCGCAGCGCGCCAGAGCCGGCCCCTCGCCGCAGCCGACTGGGCCGCGCGTGAGTCCCTGATGTCGGACCTTCCCCTGCGACTGGTGCACGTCGGCGGACAACAGCCGCACGACTACGTGCCGTTCGCGGGCGATCCGCTGCCCCCGGCGGAAGTCGACCACTCTGCGGCACTGCTGAGGGAGACCGCGGCCCGGCTGCGCCATCGTCGTCCTGGCCTGCGGGCCGACACGGACCAGCTCCCGGGACAGCCGGTGCCGGTGTTGGTCGGCGCCGCGCGCGACGCGGAACTGCTGGTGCTCGGGTCGCGAGGCCTGGGCGCGGCCGGGGGCCTCCTGCTCGGTTCGGTGGCGTCGGCGGTGGTCGCCCGTACCGAGCAGCCGGTCATGCTCGTCCGCGCGGGAGCCGGCGCCGAGGACGAGCATCTGTCCGATGCCGCCGGGACGCCTTCCGAAGCGACCCCCTACCGAGAGGTCGTGGTCGGGCTGGATCTCAGCGACGCCGACGACACCGTTCTCGGCTTCGCGTTCGCCGCGGCAGCCCGGCGGGCGACAGGGCTGCGTGTGGTGCACGGCCGGAGCGGCCCGGAGCCACAGGACGAGCAGACCGCCGTACACACACGAATTCTCAGCCCATGGATGGCCAGGTTCCCAGGTGTCGAGGTGACCGAGGAGTCGGTCGTGGGCGACGCCGGCGCCCACTTGGCGGACGCCTCGCAGGGGGCCTGCCTGGTGGTCGTCGGCCGCCGGATCCGCCGGGCCGCCCTCGGCCCGCACATCGGCCCGGTCACACACGCGGTGCTGCGCCACGCGGCCGCACCGGTCGCGACCGTCCTGCCCGCTGCCGAGCCTGTCGGGTGCCAGCAGCTCGACCATGGTCGTCGGCCGCGATGCGCTGCTGCCGGACGACGGTCAGCGTGTCGTTCAGGGAGCCCGAGTTCCCGGGCCGAAGCAGGTGTTGCCCCTCTGCTCTGCACGGCCGGGCGGCTCCGTAGTAGGTGCCGACGACTTGACCCGATCCGGGTGCCCGGCGTGGTCGGTGCCTACTACGGTGGGCTTTGACCGGACCTGCCGGTGTGTGAGTCGACGGGATCGGGAGGGGTGCGGTGGAGAGCCATGAGGCGGCCCGGGTGCGGTTGCCGCAGCTCAGGCTGGATGAGTTGCTGGAGGAGTTGCAGGCTCGGCTGGATGCCGCGCGTGGTACTCGGGACCGTGTGCACAGTCTGCTGGAGGCGGTGCTCTCGGTCGGCCGGGAACTGGATCTGGAGCAGGCTCTGCGCAGCATCGTGGAGGCGGCGGCCGTGCTGGTGGATGCGGAGTACGGGGCTCTGGGTGTGATCGGTCCGGACGGGAGGCGGCTGTCGGCTTTCCACACGGTGGGTGTCAGTGAGGAGGAGATCGCCCGGATCGGTCCTTTCCCGGAGGGGCACGGGATTCTGGGGGAGTTGATCCGTCATCCTGAGCCGTTGCGTCTGACCAGGCTCTCTGAGCATCCGGCCTCGTTTGGTTTCCCGCCGAATCATCCGCCGATGAGCACGTTCCTGGGTGTCCCGATCCGTGTCCGTGATCAGGTGTTCGGCAA
>NZ_JBHXLU010000137.1:0-26572 GCF_042720695.1 Streptomyces sp. NPDC058457
CACGGCGCCTACGCCCGCCAGGCCGAAGCCGTCGCCACCTCCATGACCTCCGAAGCCAACACCAAACGCCTCTCCTCCCCCCAGGTCATCGCCGACGCCATCGGCAAGGCCGCCACCGCCCGCAAACCCAAGACCCGCTACGCCACCGGCTTCGGCGCCCGCCCCATGATCACCCTCCGCGGCCTCCTCACCGACCGCGGCTTCGACACCTTCATCTCCCGCGCCACCGGACTCCCACGGTCGGCCTGATCCCGGATGTCCGGCAGTCCGCCGAGGCGAGCGCGGTCGATCACCCGCACGTGACGCTCGTGCTTCCGCCTCCGCGCCCATGCAGCAAACCGGCCGCGGCCGGTGGGTACACGGCATCGCACCCTCACGGCGCGGTATGCCCACCACTTGCCCCGGAATCCGAGAAACGGAGAACCCCATGAGCAAGGTCTGGTTCGTCACCGGCTCGTCCCGCGGCCTGGGCCGCGCCTTCGTCGAGGCCGCGCTCGGCCGCGGCGACAAGGTCGCGGCCACGGCTCGCGACCCAGAATCGCTCGGCGATCTGGTCGAGAGGTACGGCGACGCGGTTCTGCCGCTGCCGCTCGACGTGACCGACAGGGCTGCCGTCACCGCCGCCGTCACCGCAGCGCACCAGCACTTCGGCCGCCTGGACGTGGTCGTCAACAACGCCGGCTACGGCCTCTTCGGCATGATCGAGGAGCTGACCGAGGAGCAGCTGCGCGGACAGATGGAGACCAACTTCTTCGGCGCCTTCTGGGTCACGCAGGCGGTCCTGCCGCTGCTGCGTGAACAGGGCTCCGGTCATATCGTCCAGATCTCCAGCGTCAACGGGATCACCGCGTTCCCGTTCGTCGGCGGCTACAACGCCTCCAAGTGGGCGCTGGAGGGATTCAGCGAGTCCCTCTCCCAGGAAGTGCAGGGAACGGGCATCAAGATCACCCTCGTGGAACCGGGCAGCTTCGACACGGACTGGGCGGACAGCTCCGCCGTACAGGCCACACCGCATCCCGCCTACGCCGAGTTCCACAAGGCCATCCAGGCCATGCGGGACGCCAGGCAGCCGGCCGATCCCGTCGCCGCCGGCCGGGCCCTGCTGCAGATCGTCGACGCCGAGAACCCGCCGCTGCGAGTCCTTTTCGGCAGCCAGCCCGTCGACATCGTCAGGGGTCTGTACGCGCAGCGTCTGCAGACCTGGGCCGAGTGGGAAAATCTCTCGCGCGCCGCACAAGGCTGAACGACATCGACGCCGCTCGGATCCCGAGCGTGCCGTACCCGACCTCATCCACCCACTGGAGCAGCACATGCGCGTCATCGTCTTCGGGGCGTCCGGCATGGTCGGACAGGGCGTCCTGCGCGCCTGTCTCCTGGAACCGGATGTCACCGAAGTTCTGGCCGTCGTACGTACTCCTCTGAACGCCGACCACCCCAAGCTTCGCCAGCTCGTGCACACGGACTTCACCGACTACACGGCGATCCAGGGCGAGTTGAAGAACCTCGATGCCTGCTTCTTCTGTCTGGGCGTCACCTCGGTCGGCCGCCGCGAGGAGGAGTACACCAGGATCACGTACGACTACACCCTGGCCGCGGCCCACGCCGTGAGCGCCGACAGCCCGAACCTGACCTTCACATACGTGTCCGGGGTGGGCACCGACAGCACGGAGCGGGGCCGTTCCATGTGGGCTCGGGTGAAGGGCCGTACCGAGAACGCGCTGCTGGCCATGCCGTTCAACGCCTACATGTTCCGGCCCGGCTTCATCCAGCCCCGCAACGGGGCGTCCGCCCGGGTGCCTGTCTACCGTCTGCTGTACCGGCTCACGGGGTGGCTCTATCCCGTGCTGCTTCGGCTGACGCCAAAGCATGTGACCACGACCGAACACCTGGGCCGCGCGATGATCGCGGCGGCGCGGCTGCGGGGTCGGGGTCCGGCAGTGCTGTACAGCCTTGAGATCAACCGCCTGGGCGCCGAGGTGAATTGAGGCGCGCAACGGTCGGGAAGATCTCCGACAATCGTCATCTCACCGTCTTTCGACAGAAAGACCTCAGCTTTGCCGAGCGGACCATGAACCGACAAGCAGTCCACCGATTCATCGGATATGCCGTCCTCTTTGCCATAGGCATTACACTGTATTCCTGGGGAGCCAGAGACCTGGCTCAGGAAAGCAGGACCAGCTCTCCGAACGTCGGCGGCATTTCAATCACCACCGTGTTGAACTCCGCCATCACTGTGTTGAACTCCGCTGACATGTCGGATTAGAGCCAGTGCCGTTACGGGGACCCGATTGATGCCCACCTTCTCCTCCGGTTCCGACTCCGAGTCCAGCGACCGAGCCTCGTGGCTGACCGCCGCGTTCGGCGAGCCGACGGCGGCCCTGCTGGACGGCTGCTGTGCAGGTCCCCCGGTGAACAGCCTGCGCGACTGGGCGGACTCCGGGGCCATGGCCCTGACCGGCCGGCCCGGCGGACCGCCATTCGCGGCTCCGGGAGCGCCGGCCGGCGTGCTTCGCCGCGCCCTTGAATCGACCGCAGCCCTGAGCCAGACTCGTACGGGAAAACCGATCCGGTTGCCCGGCACCGAATTGCTCGGCGAGCGCGCGGCCATCGCGGGACTGTCCCGGCGAGGACCGTGGTCGGCCGGCGGAGCCTTCCGCATCCTCCCCGCCGCGGACGGCTGGGTGGGCATCTCCCTGGCCCGGCAGGACGACGTCGAACTCGTTCCGGCCCTCGTCGAGAACAGCATCGAAACCGATATCTGGGCCGCCCTGGAACACTGGGCCTCGGGTCAGAGGGCGAGGGACGTGGCCGACCGTGCACAACTGCTGGGCATCCCGGCGGCCGCCGTCGCAACGACGCCCCTCCGCCTCAAAGACGAGCAGAGCGCCCATCGCTCCGCATCGGCCGGATTCGACCCCAGCCCAGTGCTGATCCAGCAGGGTGGGCCGCGCAGGCACCGGCGTCCGCAACCACTCGTGGTCGACCTCACCTCTCTGTGGGCCGGACCGCTGTGCGCCCGGCTGCTGAGTCTGTCCGGAGCCCACGTCGTCAAGGTCGAGAGCCCGCACCGTCTCGACGGTGCCCGGTTCGGACCGCCGGCCTTCTACGACCTCTTGCATGCGGGGCATGCCTCTGTATCTCTCGATCTCGCCTCACCGACCGGCGTCGCAGCCCTGCGACGGCTCGTGGAGTCCGCCGACGCCGTCCTTGAGGCCTCCCGGCCCCGGGCACTGCGCCAGCTCGGCATCGACGCCGAGGAGGCGGTCGCCGCGGGCACGGTGTGGACCAGCATCACGGCCTACGGGCGGACCGGACCGTGGGCGAACCGTGTGGGCTTCGGTGACGACGTCGCAGCCGGCGCAGGCCTGGTCGTGTGGACGGAGCACGGACCGTTGCCCTGTGGGGACGCCCTCGCCGACCCGCTCGCCGGCGTCCACGCGGCCACCGCCACGACAGCCGCTCTCGCCGGGGACCGAGGCTGCCTCATCGATGTCTCCATGCGAGATGTCGCCGCCTTCGCCGCTCAGGGACCGGCCGAACCGCACGTCGTACGGCAGGGACCCGTCGACGACTGGTGGGTGGAAACCGAGCACGGCGTCTTCCCGGTCCGGCAGCCCCGCGCCCGGCGGGCGCCTCGGCGGGCTGCGGAATCCGGCGACGACACCGAACACGTACTCGCCCGGTGGTGCCCGTGAGGCTGCTCATCGCACGGACGGAGGTCGAAGGCCGCCTCGTCGACGTCCGCGTGCAGGGCGGACAGGTAGCGGAGATCGCAGAGCGACTGCGGCCGCTGCCGGACGAAGAGGTCGTGGACGCCGGCGGCGGCGCATTGCTGCCGGGGCTGCACGACCATCATGTGCATCTGCTGGCGATGGCCGCGGCGGAGCACTCTGTCGTCTGCGGTCCCCCGACGGTCAGCGATGCGGCCGGTTTGAGTGCAACCCTGCGCAAGGCGGCGAGCGGCCTTCCACCGGGCAGCTGGGTTCGGGGTACCGGGTACAGCGAGTCGGTGGCCGGCCTGTTGGACCGGGTCGCCCTGGACGAGATGGTCCCCGACCACCCCGTACGGCTGCAGCACAGGGGTGGGGCGCTGTGGATCCTCAACAGCGCGGGGCTGACAGCCGTCGCCCACGCTCTGGACGAGACCCTGGACGTCGAACGCGACGCGGCCGGCCGGCCGACCGGCCGTCTGTGGCGCTACGACGACCGCCTGCGTGCCGCGGTCGGTGCTGCACCGCCCGATCTGACGTCGACGGGAGCCCAGTTGGCGTCGTACGGAATCACCGGGGTGACGGATGCCACTCCGGATCTTGATGAGAAGGGCCTCGAGCTGCTGACCAGCGCCGTACACGACGGACGCCTGCCGCAGGCGGTGCAGCTGCTGGGTGCCGCGACCGGGACTCCGCTCCTCCCGGCCATGTCCGTCGGGCCGCACAAGATCCTCCTTCGCGACCACGATCTTCCAGGCCTTGATCATCTCGCGGACGTGATCGGCCGGACGCACCAGGCCGGCCGACCGGTGGCCGTGCACTGCGTGACTCGGGAGTCCCTGCTGCTCACTCTGGCCGCTCTGGAGATCGTGGGCCCCTGCGAGGGTGACCGCCTGGAGCACGCCGCTGTGGTACCGCCGGAGCTGTGCGAAGCACTGGTCGCCAAGGGGCTGACGGTGGTCACCCAGCCCTCGTTCATCGCCACCCGGGGCGACGACTACTTGGCCTCGGTCGATCCTCGGGATGTCGAACACCTCTACCCCTACGCCACGTTGCTGGCACACGGCGTGCCGACAGCGCCTTCGAGCGACGCCCCGTTCGGCGATCCGGACCCTTGGCGCACCATCGCGGCCGCGTCGTCCCGTCGCACCCGATCCGGGACCGTGCTGGGCGCTCATGAACAGGTCGACGCCCGGATCGCACTCTCCGGCTTCCTCTCGCCGCTCCGGTCCCCCGGCGCCCCGCCTCGGCGCGTCGAGGCAGACTCCCCCGCCGATCTATGCCTTCTCGGTGAGCCTTTGGAGACGAGCCTGGCCAAGCCGTCCGCCGAGTTGGTAGTGCTGGTCATACGGAACGGGGAGCCTGTCCACGGGCGGTAAGTCCCGCGCGCGGTCCCCAAGGTCGCCGGGCGCAGGCAACTCGGGAGCCTTGACCAGTCGTTGGGGGTCACGCCCGTCCAGGGGCCGACGGGTCACGCCCTTGCCCAGTTGACCGTGCGGCGCTTGTTCTGTGACAACGCAGCGTGCGGTCGGAGGACTTTCGCCGAGCGGTTGGAAGGGCTGACCTACTTCTACGGCCGCCGGACGCCGCTGCTGCGGGGCCTGCTGGAGGCGGTCGGGTGGACGGTCGCCGCTGGAGAGTGCGGAGCGTCCAGAAGGATCACGTATCCTGCCGTCAAAACCCCGGCTTCGTGTTGGTGACAGACACTGCCCTCCCCTCGGGCCCCGATGGTCGCCGAAGGCGATCCTGTCCGCGGCAATCGTCTCCCTGCCCGCCGGATCGTTCGGGAAGGCTCAGCCGCCGGTCAACCCCGAATCGTGCGACCCAAGGCCGTCCGCGGGTCCCGCTCGGGAAGGTCCAGGGGCATCAGCAGTGAAGGGCGGGTTCCGGCTTCGCTCCCTTCACCAGCGACTTCACCAGCGTGAACAGCTCGCCGGTCTGGGGATCGTGCTCCAGCCGGGTGTCAACCGGAGCGACGGCCACACGGTACGCCGCGAGCTGCGCCGCACCGGCTTGCCCCACGACCAGCTCTCCCGCGCAGAGTTGGGTGAGTTCATCCGCATCCTCTGCCTGCAGTTCCGACATCGTGTCTTCGAAGGCGGCGGACGCGGCCTGGGTGAGCGCCTGGCGTTGTTCGGGACTCAGGCGCTTCAGCGCGCTGTCACTGATGAAGGGGACGACCATGCGGGGCCACAGCACCAGATTCCCTGTGAGGTACTTCTTGGAGGAGACGTAGCCTTCGTGGTTGAAGGAGGCGATCGAGGACTCGATGCCGTCCATGTCGCTGACCGATCCGGACAGCGGATACCAGCGGGTGCGTGCGCCCAGAGCGTGGAAGGTGTCGTCTGCCAGCTTCGACTGTGCCACGCCGACGAGCCGCCCGTGCAGGCCGGTGGGGGTCGGGGCCGAGCGACTCGCGGTGAACAGGTAGCGAAACTGGCCCGGGAGCAGGCCGAGGCCGGTGATCCCCGGGACGCTCAGTGCGGTGCCCAGCCGCTTGTAGAGGGGGCTCTTCAACAGCCGTTCCTGGGCTGCGTAACTGGTGATCAGCTCTGGCGCGCTGAGTATCCGCACGGGGCCGGGGAAGGCCCGCGTGCCTGCTACCCCCAGATCCGCTTTGCCCGCCTGGACGTCCGCGATCGTGCCGTCCTCGTAGGCGAGCTGGCCCGTCCGCCACTTGAGCTTGGCGTCGATCTGCAGAGATCCCCCGGTCGCCTCTGCGACCCGTTGGATGAACCTCTCCACCGAAGACGTGGTGCCGTAGGGCACGGCCATCGTCAGATGGACCACCTTTGGGGACGCTCCCGTCGAGTCGGATGTGGACTGCTGCGCCTTCGGTGCGCCCGACGTGCAAGCGGCGAGCGCCAGCAGTGGCGCGAGCAGCAGCGCCGGGACTCCCAGGATCCTTCTCACCTTGACACCTCCTTGCGCCCTCGGGCGCTCCCTCGTTCACAGTGCGGTCACCGCGTCCGGCGCAGGTTCGCCCGTACGCGCCGTGCCGGGCACTCCGACAGTCCCCGAAGCGCCAAGTCGTGCAGCAGGAGCGTGGACACCTCGTTCAGCAGCCGCGCGTCGTCCACTGCCACAAGGATCTGCAATCATCGGAATCTGACGGTCCGGAGCATGCCAAGGAATGCCACGTAGCCCTTGTATGTGGCAGGCGGCTTTTCGGGGCTACCACTGCCCCCTGGCCGGTACACGACCGCGGGCAGCAGGAACCGGACCTTGTTGCTCGACTTCACCCACGTCAGGAAGGTGCCCGTGTCCGATACCGGCAGCGCTCCCAGTGAGGCGGGAACGGTGATCGTGAGCGGCGTCGCGAAGGACCGGCTGGTGTACGTGCGCGATACTGCTGTCGAATGTGAGGACTTGGCGGCTCGTTCTGCGCCGCCACCGCAGGCCGCCGCAGCGAGTAGAGCGCACGCGCCCACAGCGGAAACCACTAACTGACGAGCGCGCGTACGCCTCATCCGGCCACCCCCAAGGTCGTGACGTACAACTTTGAGGTCGCTGCATCGGCCGCGGCAAGAGCGAAGACGGGTAGACCGATCGGCACCGTCTCGGTGCTTCACGGGTGATCACCCAAACGTCGTGCCCCAGATACGCATGGACGGCCGGCGGCACGCGCGTGAAGAGACCGTGCGGCCCACTGCCATGCTCAGAATGGCCAACTAGCGCGCTCAGCGTGCGACACGAAGTCGCTCCAATGGACCTCTTCGTGGTCGTCGGGCGACCGGGCTGGGCGGCCCGCGCTGGCCAGGAGCTTCGTTGCTGTGGCCGGTGCTACGTTGGTGGTGGGCCGCCGAGATGCTACCGGCTCCCCCGACGGGGCCGCCACGAGTGGCGGGCCCGCAGAAGCCGCCGCGGTGCGGCAGGTATGCCGCGCCGGGGTGCCCACCGGAGAGGCGCCGTGCGCCCCGATACGCGTTCGGGGAGTACGGGACCCGGGCCAGGAAGCGGTGTGGTGTCCAGGGGAATGCCTTCATGTCCAAGGCCCGCCGCCTGGTTCCGCGCGTAGCGGGTCAAAATCTCTGTGAAAGCGGGCACTTCACGGCTGAGCGCCCGGGCCGACTCACCCGTCAGCACTTCCCGGTTGATGATCAACCGGCGATCTTCAGGTCTGAAGGCGACAAGCATCAGATGACCGTCCTGTGACCAGTGGAAGCGCCGTGTCGCCCGCAACTCCGCAGCCATGGCCTCGTGATGGTTGACATCGAGAGTGGCCAGGTCCTGCTCGTGCCGAATCCACTGATGAACACGCACGGCCTCGGAGTACTCATCGAGGGTCAGCTGAACCTCGCACTCCCACAGCCGGGGAAACGCTTCCGCCTGCTGCAGCTGACCGAGGCAAAAGAGCCGCTCCGGCTCGTCCCCCCGCAGACGGGCAGCCTCGGTCCATTGCCGCATCTGCGGCCGCCTCGTCAAGCCCGCCCGTACCGTATGGTCCTGCACCCAAGCAGACCGTGCCAGAGGGTGCTCACAGCCCTGCGCGAGAGTCCGGCACCCCTCCGAGACGAAGCCTGAACCGGAGCAGGAGGGCGGCGCATCGTCGGCAGCCAGTCCAGACTCTCCGCCTGTATCTCCACGCGCACCGGCTCTAGGCCCACGGGTTCGAACTGCACCGCCGGCTTCCGGATCCGCAGCGTCACCTCAAGGTAGTGGTCCGTCGCGGCGAAGCCCGACATGACGCGAATCGCGTCCGCTCAGCAGAAGTCGGTGACGACCACTCTCAGAGTGTTTCCGTCCTTCAGCGACTCGTATCCCTCGTTGATCTCGCCGAGGCTGATCTGCTTGGAGACCAGGTCGTCGAGGTTCATCCGCCCCTGAAGGTAGAGCGAGGCGTACATCGGGATGTCCCGCTTGAGGTGGGACGAGCCCATGTCGACGCCCTGTACACGTTGGGACTGGGTGAGCACGGCGATCGTCTGCACATCGATGCCCGCGTCCAGGCCGCCCACACCGATGAGGTAGAGGCCGCCGCCCTTCGCCAGCATCTCCAGGCCCTGCCGGGTGACATGGCGCAGGCCCACGCAGTCGAAGACGTGGTCCGCA
Organism: Streptomyces sp. NPDC058457; assembly: GCF_042720695.1. NCBI lineage: Bacteria > Bacillati > Actinomycetota > Actinomycetes > Kitasatosporales > Streptomycetaceae > Streptomyces > Streptomyces sp. NPDC058457. The sequence goes on from NZ_JBHXLU010000137.1 coordinate 8,763, forward strand.
CCGTATCCGGTGATCTTCCGCACCTCCGCGACCGGGTCGGTCGTACAGGAGTTGATCACATGAGTGGCGCCGAAGTCCGCGGCCCGTTCGAGCTTCACGTCCTCGACGTCGATGACGATGATCGACTCCGCGCCGGCCAGCCGCGCGCCGCTGACCGCGTTCATGCCGACGCCGCCCGCGCCCATGATCACGACGGACTGCCCCGCCTGGACGTCGGCGCTGTTGAGCACGGCGCCCGCGCCGGTGATCACACCGCAGCCCAGCAGCGCCGCGGGAGCCCAGGGCATCGCCTCCGGGATCACGGCGAGCTGGTTCTCGTGGATCAGCGCCTCCTGGGCGAAGCCCGCGAGGCCTCCGAGGCCCAGTGCGACCGGACGGCCCTGCCAGGTGATGCGGGAGGGCTCGTCGGCCGCTCGCTGAGTCCGCTCGGGGTGCAGACAGATGTAGCTCCGCGCGGCGAGACAGTTGGCGCAGTCCCCGCAGGCGCGTATGAGGCTGGCGACGACATGGTCACCGATCTTCACCTGCCGGGCCTCGGGGCCGACCGCGGTGACCACGCCGGCCACCTCGTGGCCGAGCACCACGGGGAAGTCCTGTCCGGCGACCGTGGCGATGGTGAGGTCGGAGTGGCACAGACCGGCCGCCTTGACCTCGATCTTGACCTCGCGACCGACCGGATCGGCGAGTTCGACCTCCTCGACCACGAAACCCTGGCCGAGGCCCTTGGTGACGGATGCCTTCACGATCTTGTTGCCCTTCCGTGTGGTGTGCGAACAGCCGTCTCGGGTCCGCACACCGCGCGGACGTCACGGCCCAGGTCGATCGATGTCGACGACGCTGTGGAACGCGGGTACTACCAGGTGACCGGCAGCTCCTGGACGCCGTACACCATGCTGGACGCCTTGAAGGTGATCTCCTCCAAGGGGGCGGCGAGCTTCAGCTCGGGCATGCGGCGGAAGACCTCGGGCAGCACGATCTGCAGCTCGGCGCGGGCCAGCGGCTGCCCGAGGCACTGGTGGATTCCGTAGCCGAAGGCCAGGTGCTGACGGGCGTTGGAGCGGTCCAGGGCGAGCTGGTCGGGATCGGTGAAGAGCGCGGGGTCTCGGTTGACGACGGAGAGAGGAACGATCACGCCTTCTCCGGCACGGATGGTGACGTCACCGATCGTCAGGTCCTCCGTCGCCACGCGGCGCAGCCCGCCGTGCAGGACGGAGATGTAGCGCAGGAGCTCCTCCACCGCGTTGCCGAGCTCCTCCGGGGTGCCGAAGAGCCGCGGGATCTGCTCGGGGTTCTCCAGCAGGGTGATGGTGCTGAGCGCGATCATGTTCGCGGTGGTCTCGTGTCCCGCGAACAGCAGGAGCGCGCCGAGGTCCGCGGCCTCCTGCTCGGTGATGTCGCCGGCGTCCACCTGCTCGCCGAGCCGGGTGACGACGTCGTCGCCGGGGTTGGTCCGCTTGGCCGCCAGGAGTTCCTTGAGGAACGCGGACAGCCTGGCGTAGGCCTCCGTGACCTGCTCCGCGGTCGCGGTGAGGTCGACGAACGGTTTGGAGTTCTCCTGGAAGAACTCGTGGTGCTCGTAGGGAACGCCCAGCAGTGCGCAGATCACCAGCGAGGGCAGTGGCAGGGCGAAGTGCTCGACGTAGTCGACCGGTCCGCTCTTCTTGGTCAGGTCGTCGAGCAGCTCGGTCGTGATCCGCGCCACGGCCGGGCGGAGCGCGTCCATCTTCTTGACCATGAACTCACGGGTCAGGGTGCGTCGCATCGCCGTGTGGACGGGCGGGTCGTACATCTGGAAGAAGCCCCGCTCGCGCTGCCTGACGCCCTCGCGGACGGCCGGGAACCCCGCGTTGTTCGGGTTCGTGCTGAGGGACGGGCTGCCGAGTACCTCGCGGGCTTCCTCCCAGCGGGTCACCAGCCAGGATTCGAGCTTGCCGTTCCACACGGAGACCCGGGTGATGGGCTTCTCGTCCCGGAGCGCGACGAGCAGGGGCGAAGGACCGAGTGGCGCTTCCTTCGGTCGGTCGTAGACGAATTCGGGGGCGGGTGCAGGTTGGGTCATGACGGTCGCTTTCCAAGAGGTCCGAAGAAACGAGATGGGGTGGTGTGATCGTGTTGCGCGCGATCAGGCGGCGGCCGTGGACACGGCGTCCGCCCACTGGGCGCCGACCGCGATGGACTGGCGCCAGGTGTTGATGGCCTTGGGCGGCATGCCGACGCTGAGGGCGCCGCTGAGCCGGTCGCCGGTGCGGTACACGGCCAGGAACTTCCGTTCCGCCAGGTCGCCCTGGACGATGCGTACCTCGTCGTGCCCCCGGAGGTAGCCGAACGCCCGGATCTTCATGTCGTACTGGTCCGACCAGAAGTAGGGAACGGGAGTGAACGGCCGGCCGGCGCCGAGGAGGTTGCGGGCCGCGGTCATGCCCTGCTCTGTCGCGTTGGTGCGGTGCTCGATGCGCATGCGCGTGTCGAACAACGGGTTGTGCCAGGAGGCGACGTCGCCGGCACCGTAGACGCCCGTCGCGCCGACCGCTGCGCTGAATTCGTCGCAGACGAGGCCGTTGTCGACGGTGAGTCCGCTGCCCTCCAGCCACTCGGTGTTCGGGTGCGAGCCGATCGCCACGAGCACGTCGTCGGCCTCGACGACGGTTCCGTCACTCAGCCGGACGCCCTGGGCGGTGACCTCACTGACGGCCGTGCCGGTGCGCAGGTCCACGCCGTGGTCGAGGTGGGCCCGGGACAGGGCCTGACCGACCGTCTCGCCCACCGCGTGGGCCAGGGGAACGGGCGCGGGTTCCAGCAGGGTGACCCGAGCACCGAGTCCGCGGGCGACCGCGGCGGCCTCGGCACCCAGGAACCCGGCACCGACCACGACCAGGTGACGGTCCGGGCCGATGCGGTCCTTGAGGGCCAGGGCGTCGTCGACCGTCCGCAGCACGTGGGCGCGTTCACCCGGCAGGTGCCGGGGCCGCACGCCCGTCGCCACGATCAGTCCGTCGAAGCCCACCTCGGAGCCGTCGGACAGATGCACCGACCGGGCGTGGAGATCGAGCCGGACCGCCCGGCACCCGTATCGGGTGTCCAGGCCGAGGGCGTCGAGGTCGGCGGTGGCGCGCAGGGCCAGTTGGCCGGAGGTCCAGGCTCCGGAGAGGATCTCCTTGGACAGGGGCGGCCGGTCGTAGGGGGGATGGGGTTCGTCACCGACGAGGGTGATGGTGCCCGCGTAGCCCTCGCGGCGCAGGGTCTCGGCGGCCGCGAGCCCGGCCGAGGACGCTCCGACGATGACTATCCGGTCCATGGCCGCGCTCACGACTCGGTCAGCCGGATCGCGGCGGCGGGGCAGACCGTGGCCGACTCCCGGACGCTGTCGTGGAGTTCGGGCGCCGGGTTGTCGTCGAGCAGGACGACCAGACCGTCCTCGTCGCGCTGATCGAAGACGTCGGGGGCGAGCAGCACACACTGTCCCGACGCGACACACTTGGGGACGTCGACTTCCACATGCATGGCACTTCTTCTTTCTCTACTGCTGCCGAGCGGCCCGGGGGGTGACCGCTCATGTCTGTCGGTCATCGCGGTGTCTGCCGCGATGGGGCCCTCTTCCACCGGAAGGCCTTCCCTGGCGGACATCCGGTGGAAGAGGGCGGATCGGGGGTGAGGGACCGGCTCGGCCTGCTAGCCGACGACGGCCTTCACTTCGAGGTTCTCCTCCAGGCCCGCGACACCCCAGATACGGCCGTTGCCCGACTGCTTGTAGCCGCCGAACGGTGCCGTCAGGTCGAGCTGCGCGCCGTTGAGGAGGACCTGTCCCGCGCGCACGCGCGCGGCCACGTCACGAACCTGCTCCTGGTCCGCGCCGCTGACGTAGGCCATCAGTCCGTACGGGCTGTCGTTGGCGATGTCGACGGCCTCGTCGACCGTGTCGTAGGTGATCAGTGACATGACCGGGCCGAAGATCTCCTCCCGCGCGATGGTCATGTCGTTGGTGACGTCGGCGAAGACGGTGGGGCGGGCGAACCAGCCGCCTTTCACGTCCTCCGGCTGCCCCAGACCGCCGGTGGCCAGGGTGGCCCCCTCGTCGATGCCGGCCTGGATGTAGCGCTGCACGGTCTGCCACTGGCGCTCCGAGGACACCGGTCCCATGAACACCTGGGTCTGCGGGTCGCCGACGGTGACCGCCTCCACCGCCGCGGTGATCGCGCCGACGAGCTCGTCCCGGCGGGAACGCGGGATCAGTGTCCGGGTCGGGGCGACACAGGTCTGGCCGGAGTTGCCCATCACGCCCTGGACGGCCGTGGCCACGGCGGTCTGGATGTCGGCGTCGGGCAGGATGATGTGCGCCGACTTGCCGCCCAGTTCCTGGGTGACCCGCTTGACCGTGTCCGCCGCGTCCTTCTGGATCTGGATCCCGACCGCGGTCGAGCCGGTGAACGAGATCATGTCGACGTCGGGGTGCTTGGTGAGCGCACTGCCTGCCACCGAGCCCTTGCCGACGACCATGTTGAACGCGCCCTGCGGGACCCCCGCAGCGTGCAGGATCTCGGCGAAGACCTGGGCGCTGTACGGCGCGATCTCCGCGGGCTTCAGAACCGTCGTGCAACCGGCCGCCAGCGCGGGGACGACCTTCTCCGTCATCTGGAGGGCGGGGTAGTTCCACGGCGGGATCAGCCCGCAGACCCCGATCGGCTCCTTTCGGACGGTGTAGCCGCCCCGCCGCTCCTCGAAGGCGTATTCGGGCAGGATCTCCACCAGTTCCCGGATCGACCCGACGGCGGCGTCTGCCGAGAGCCGGGCCAGGAACAGGGGTGTGCCGATGTCCGCCGTCACGGCCGCCGCCATGTCGTCCGCGCGACGCTCGTACTCCGCGGCGATCTTCTGGAGCAGCTCCACCCGCTCCGCCACGCTCAGTTGCGAGTAGGAGACGAACGCGCGCCGGGCCGCCGCGACGGCCGAGTCGACGTCCGCCTCGGTCCCGAGCGCGAGCCGGCCGGTCGTCTCCCCGGTCGCCGGGTTGACGATGTCCGCCGTCGTGCTGTCGGCCGGCTCGGCCCAGGCACCGTCGATGTAGTGCCGCAGCACATCACTCACCTTGATCACTTCTTTCGCTTGTCCGGATCGGTACGGAAAATCGGTCAGAGACGGGTGAGGACGGACTTGGTCTCCAGGAAGGCGTCGAGGCCCTCCTCGCCGAGCTCCCGTCCCCAGCCGGACTGCTTGTATCCCCCGGTGGGCATCGCCACGTCGGGAATCGGATGGACGTTGATGCCGACCCGGCCCGCCCGCAGTCGCGCCGCGACCCGGTGGGCCCGGGACACGTCGCGCGACCAGACGCTGCCGGCCAGACCGTAGGTGGTGTCGTTGGCCAGGCGGACGGCCTCGTCCTCGTCCGTGAAGGGGAGGACGGCGACCACGGGGCCGAAGATCTCCTCGCGGACGAGACGCATCTCGGGCGTGGCCCGTGCCACGACCGTCGGCGGGAAGAAGAACCCGTCTCCGGGAAGCGGCTCTCCCCCGGTGACGACCTCGGCTCCCTGCTCGATGCCACTGCGTACGTAGCCCGCGACCCGCTCCCGGTGACGCTCCGAGATGAGCGGACCCAGCTGACTCGACGGGTCGGTCCCGTATCCCAGCCGCAGCGACTCGGCCGCCTTCTTGAGTCCGTCGACCATCTGGTCGTACAGCCCCTCGTGGACCAGGAGCCGGGAGCCGGCCGTGCACACCTGGCCGGAGTTGCGGAAGATGGCGTCCGCCGCACCGGGGATCGCCTCGGCGAGGTTCGCGTCGTCGAAGACGACGACCGGGGACTTCCCGCCGAGTTCGAGGCTGACCTTCTTCAGGTTGCCTGCGGCGGCGTGCACGATGGCCCGTCCGACCTCGGTGGACCCGGTGAAGGAGATCTTGTCGACGTCCGGGTGGGCGGCGAGCGCGGCGCCCGTCTCCCTGCCGATGCCGGTGACGACGTTGACGACCCCGTCGGGGACGCCGGCGTCCCGGCAGATTTCGGCCAGACGCAGTGCCGACAGCGGCGTCTCGTCGGCAGGCTTGAGCACGACGGTACAGCCGGCGGCGAGGGCCGGGGCGAGCTTCCACGAGGCGAGGGACAGCGGCGCGTTCCACGGCACGATCAGGGCGGCGACACCGATCGGCTCGCGCCGGGTGTACGCGTGGAAGCGCAGCCCGTAGGAGTTGAGGTCCGTGGCCTTGCCGCCGATGCGCTGAACCGCTCCGGCGTAGTAGCGGAAGGTCTTCGCCGCCACGTTGACCTGTCCGCCCCGGGCCGCCATCACGGGCGCGCCCTGGTTACGGCTCTCCAGGGCGGCCAGTTCCTCTCCGGCGCCCTCGATGAGATCCGCGATGCGCCACAGCAGCCTGGCCCGCTCCTCGGCGGGCAGGCCGGCCCAGCTGCCCTCGTCGAAGGCAGAACGCGCGGCGGCAACCGCATGGTCCACGTCCGCGGAGCGGGCGTCGGGCACGCGCGCGAACGCCCTGCCCGTCCCGGGGTCGACGACGTCGAGCCAGCCGCCTTCCTTGGCCTCGACATGTCGGCCGTCGATCAGCATGGGCCAGTCGCGGGGTGTGGTGTCCTCGTCCGTGGTCACCGGAAGTGTCATGGTCCGTCTCCTGTCGGTCTCGTCCGTACCGGCCGGGCTACTGCCCGACTCCGAGGACGCCGGGCAGCAGTTCCCCGAGCTCCTCCGGGGTCCAGCGGCCGTCCTTGCGGAGGTAGGTGTTGCTGCCGCCACGGACGGCCAGGGGCTGGGCGAAGGCGCAGATGTCGCCGCCGGAGGCGTAGAAGAAGCGGGCGGTGATGTCCTTCGCGTCGTCGCCAGCCAGGTAGGTGACGATGGGTGCGATGTCCTCGGGGTCGAGGCTGCGGCTCGCGGGCATGCCGCCGAAGGTGCGTGCCCTCGGGTCGTTGCCGGGGAACAGCTGCGTTCCGGCGCTGGGCAGGATGCAGTTGGCGGTGATGCCGTGCTTGCCGAGGTCTCCGGCGAGTGCCGTGGTGAGGCCCATGATTCCGGCCTTGGCGGCGGCGTAGGCGGGCTGGGTCATGTAGAAGGCGCCGCGGGAGGCGAAGGTGATGATCCGTCCGCCGTCGCCCTGCTCCACCATGTGCCGGGCGGCCGCCTGGGAACAGGCGAAGTGGCCCTTGAGGTGGACGGACATGGTGAGGTCCCAGTGGTCCTCGGTGACATCCAGCGTCGGCACGGGGCCGAAGTTGCCCGCGCACATCACCAGGATGTCGATGCGGCCGAAGCGCTCCACCGCGGCGTCGACGATGGCCGCGCCCCCGGCGAAGGTGGAGACGTCGCCGTAATTCGCGAGCGCGGTACCGCCGGCCGAAGTGATCTCGTCCGCCGTCCTGTCTGCGGCGGCACCTTCGCTGTCCTTGAAGAAGTCGTTGACGACGACCTGCGCTCCTGCTGCCGCGAGGGCCAGCGAGATGCCGCGGCCGACTCCGCGACCGCCTCCGGTGACGACGGCGACTTTGCCGTTGAGGGTGCTCATGTTGACGTGCCTTTCGCGGGTGGTGGTGAGAGCGGGCGACCGGCCTGGTGGCCGGACCCGGTGGTCAGTGTTCGTCGAGGGAGATCGCACCGGCATCGGCCAGCTCCGCGATCTCCTGGTCCGAGTAGCCGAGCAGCGCGGACAGCACGTCCCGGGTGTGCTCGCCGAGACGGGGCGCCGGTTGCCGTACGGTGCCCGGGGTGTCCTGGAGTTCGGCGGCGAAGCCGCGCTGCCGGTGGGCGGGGAAACCGCCGGGGGCGGCGTCCTGGAAGAAGCCGAGCGCCGCCAGTTGCGGGGAGTCCAGGACCTCACCTGCGTCGAGGACCGGGGAAGCCGCTATGCCGGCCTCCTGGAGCCGGGCGGCCAGGTCGTGCTTGTCCCGTCCGGCGGTCGCCGCGGCGATCTGCTTGTCCAGGACGTCGTGCGCGAACTGTCGCCCCGAGGCCGTGCGCAACTGGTCGTCCTCGGCCAGGGCCGGGAGATCCAGCACCCGGCACAGCTCGGTCCACTGCTCGTCGCCCGGGACCGACAGGGCGAGCCACTGCTCCTCTCCCTGGCAGGGGTACACGCCCTGCGGGGCCGCGACGGGGTCCCGGTTGCCGTGTGGGCGGGCGACCTCGCCCGTGGTGGTGTAGCCGAGAACCGACTCGCCGATGACGCTGGTGACGGACTCCCGCTGGGAGAAGTCGACGTGGATCGCCTCGCCGGTCAGGTCCCGCTGCCGGAGAGCGGCCAGGATGACCCCCGGGGCGAGGAAGGACACCAGCTGGTCCGGGTAGTTGACGTTCGTTCCCGACCAGCGGGGGGTCTGGTCGTCATAGCCGGTGACGGACATCAGTCCGCCGAGCGCGTCGAGGGTGGAGCCGAAGGAGATGTAGCCGCTCTCCGGTCCGGTCAGACCCTGGCTGGTGAGCGAGACCAGGACGATGTCCGGCTTGACCGCGCGCAGTTCGTCGAAGCCCAGCCCGAGCCGCTCCAGCACTCCGCGCCGGAAGTTCTCGACGACGACGTCGGACACGGACACCAGCCTCAGGAACGCCTCCCGGCCCCGGGCGTGCTTCAGGTCGATGCCGACACCGCGCTTGTTGCGGTTGACCGACTGGAACGGCGGGCTGGCGTTGAGGTCCGCCGGGCCGTTGCTCTTCGCGGCCACCTGGGTCCACTGGCGGAACGGGTCGGTGTACGTCGTCGACTCCACCTTGATGACATCGGCTCCGAAGTCGGCGAGCACCTGTGTCGTGGCCGCTCCGGCCGTGATGATGCCGAGGTCGGCGACCCGGATGTGGTCGAGTGCCAAGGTGTTCATGGCTGTCCTCACTGGCTCGTCGCTGTCGTGGCGGTCACGTGGTGCCGATGGCGCGCTGGGCGCTGATGACCGCGGTGCTGCGCACCCCGTGGTCGAGGGCCTGGTGCCAGGGCAGATCGGCAGAGGTGCGGTAGCCCTGCTTGCTGTAGTCCAGGGCGGTGGCGTCGAACTGGGCGATGTGCTCGGCCAGTGCCACGGCGGTGGTCAGCAGTTCGGCGGCCGGGACGACCTGGTTGACCAGGCCGAAACGCAGTGCTGTGGCGGCGTCGACGCGCTTGCCCGTGAAGATGAGCTCCGCGGCGTGCTTGGGCAGGATCCGCTTGGCGGTGGACGGTCCGGCCAGGGCGGGGAAGATGCCGAAGGTGATCTCGGGAGCGCCGAAGGTCGCGGTGTCCGCGGCGACGGCCAGGTCGCAGTTGTGGACCAGTGTCAGACCGCCGCCGAGCGCGAAGCCGTTGACCGCGGCGATGAAGACCGCCGGGTGGTCGGTGATGAGGTGCTGGGTGTACAGCCACGAGTCCGGTGCGCTGGCGGGCCGCCGCTGGGTGGGCGCCCCTTCGCGGGTGTCGGCGCCGGAGCAGAAACTGACGTCTCCCGCTCCGGTGATGACGACGGCCTTGCTGCCCTTGTCGCGGATCTCGTCGAGCGCGTCGCGGAGCTCCGCCTGTGCGGCCCGGCTCAGCGCGTTGCGCTTTTCCGGGCGGTTCAGCGTCACGATCGCGTAGCCGTCGCGGATGTCGGTGAGGATCAGTGAGTCACCCATGGTGGTGAGGGGCCTTTCGTGAAGAGTGGGGTCAGTGGCCCACAGCAGCGGGGCGCCGGCCGTTGAACCTGAAGGGCAGTCCGGGCGCGGTGTCGATGAACTCCTGCGTCCGGTACTGCGGGGACTCGACGAGATCCCGGGTGTCGGCCACGTAGCCGACCGGGATGTTCAGGGTCTGCGCCGCCTGATACCACTCGTACTTGGAGCGCTGGATGGTGATCTTGGACAGTCGCTGGACCAGTTCCGACTGTTCGGCCATCCGGCCGCTCTGGGTGGAGAACCGCTCCTCGGACAGCACGGGGTCGAAGGCGAACAGTTCCAGCACGCGCGGCCAGTCCGTCGCCCGGTAGTAGAAGGCGAGGTGGCCGTCGGCGCAGGGCAGTACGACCGGGCCGCTCTCCTTGCCGCGCGGGATGAGACTTCCGCCGGCCTGGTAGTAGACCGGTCCCTTCCACTCCAGGTACGCGACCGTCTCCAGGCCGGACACCCGCAGCCGCTGCCCCTTGCCGGGGGCACCCGGGCGGTCGCGGTGCGCGAGGGCGGTCATGACGCCGGTGAAGGCGAGCAGGCCCGTCGAGTAGGCGATCTGATGTCCGCCGAGCATCAGCGGCTCGCGGTCCGGGTCGCCCAGCAGCGCGAGCAGCCCGCCCGCGGCCTGCCAGACCAGCTCGCCGCCCTGCCAGTCGGCCTGCGGCCCGCGGTCGCCGAAGTCCCCGAACTCGGCGACCACCAGGCGCGCGTTCTCCGTCTCGAACGCCGCCACCGTCTCGGCCCAGTCGAGGAGCAGAGTGTCGCGAACCAGCAGCACGTCGCAGCCGGCGAGCAGTTCGGCGACCTCGCCGTCCGTCTGGTTGGCCCGGCGGATCTCCTTGGCCGCGTCCAGGTAGAGGAAGAGCTGCGTGTCTCCGTAGGGCGTGCCGCCCTGGTCGGGGACGATCCTGGTGACCCGGGCGCCGAGGCCTGCGAAGACCTTCGCGCAGAAACCGGCGGCGACGCTGTCTCCCGCCTGCACCACGTGGAGGCCGGCCAGCGCGCCTCCCGCGCCGCTCACGACGCCTCCCCCGTCACCGGACGGAACTTCGGCAGCGCGATCTCGTCGGTGACCTGGTCGAAGACGACCTCCACCGGCATGTCACAGACCAGGTCCTCCGGCTCCGCGCCGACGATCGACGTCATCATGAACGGGCCTTCCTCCAGTTCGACGAAGGCCACCGCGTAGGGCAGGTCGTCGGCGAAGGCAGGGATGTAGCGCTGGTGCATCACGACCCAGGACCAGACACGCCCGCGGCCGGACACCGGCTTCCAGGTGATCTGCTGGGAGAGGCACTTGGGGCAGCTCTGGGCCGAGGGGAACCAGACGTGTCCGCAGGAGTCGCAGTGCTGAAGGGTCAGCCTGCCGTCGAGTGCGCCGAGGAAGAACGCACGGTTGAGGTCATGGACGCGCGGCAGGGGTTTGGCGTATTGCGTGGTCATGGCTGTGGCTCCTGAAGACAGTGGGGAACGAGTGGTCGCGGGTGACTGACAGCGCCGCGAGCGGTGTCACGCGCGCTGGAAGACATGCGAGTTCACGACCGGAGCCACGCAGATGTACTGGGACGTCTCGCAGTTGGCCACCTGCCGGTCGCCGGCGTCGCCGCGCACCTGGCGGATCGCCTCCACCTGAAGGGCCCAGCCCTGCATGTAGCTCTCGCTGGTGTGGCCGCCGCTGGTGTTGATCGGGGTCTCGCCCTTGAGGCCGATGCGCCCGCCCTTGATCCACTGCCAGCCCTCACCGCGGGGCGCGAACCCGAAGCTCTCCAGCGAGAACAGCACGATGGGCGTGAAGTTGTCGTAGATCTGCACGCAGTCGACGTCCTCGGGACCGAGGCCCGCCTGTGCGTACACCCGGCCGGCCACGTCGCGGGCCGCGGTGTCGAAGAAGTCCGGCTTGGTGTAATGGCCCGTCAGGTCCGCGGACCCGGCCGTGGCGATGACCCGCACGGCGGGCTTGCGCAGGTTCTTGGCACGGTCCGCCGTGGTCACGATGATCGCGACGCCACCGTCGTTGATCATGCAGTAGTCGAACAGCCGAAGCGGATCACAGATGTAACGCGCGGAGAGGTACTCCTCCTCGGTGAGCGGCTTGGTCATCGCCGCGACCGGGTTGAGCGCCGCGTTGGTCCGGTTGTTGATCGCCAGCGGGGCCAGCGTGCCGTCCGGAGCGCCGTACAGGTGCTGGTACCGGCGGTACATCATGCCGACGTAGGCGCCCGGCGAGGTCATGCCGTACGCGAGGTCGTACGCACCGGTGTCGTCACCCGGTCCGCGTCCGGCGCTCTCGCCGCCGTAGGTCATACCGACCGAGCGGCCGTTGTTCCCGTACACGCAGGCGACGGTGGTGGCGAGCCCGGCCTCGACGAGGGTGATGGCGTGCTGGAGTACCACGCCGGCCATCCGGCCCGAGCCCTCGTAGGCGTTGACGACCTTGGGATGCCGGATGCCCGCCAGCGTGCCGAATTTCTCGTAGTTCGGCAGGCGGCAGGTCAGGACTCCGTCGATGTCGTCCTTGGCGAGACCGGCATCGTCCAGCGCGATCTTCAGGGCGTCGATACCGAGCTGGTACTCGGACCGGTTGGCATCCCGGTTGCGGTACTGCGCGCCGAAATCCGTCGTACCGACACCGACCACGACCGCTTCCTGCCTGGACACTGTCCTCGCCATCACGGCTCACATCCTCTAAGTTCAACCAAACGGTTGGGTGATATAAACCAGGTCTACCTGGTGATACTGGTTCATGCAAGGGGTAGTAAGGATGAAAAACCACGCACCGGACCTCGCGGCCGGGAGGTGACCGCAGAGCCGCCGGTCAAACAACCTTTTGTTTGCCGTGTGAACCGACTGCCTAGAATCGACCCACGTCAGGACCCCGAAACCGCTCGGGACCGTCCCGGACACCGACTGAGGAGTTACGCATGGCCCGGCCCAGGAAAGCCCCCCGCCAGCGGTTGCTGGACGCCGCGGTCAAGGAGTTCGCCGCCCACGGTTTCGCGGGGGCGCGCATCGACGCGATCGCCCGCCGGGCCGGCATGAACAAGCAACTCGTCTATCACTACTTCGGCAGCAAGCAGGCGATCTACGAGGCGGTGTTCGAACAGGTCATCGCCGAGAACACCAGCCGGGCCTTCCCGCCGGGCGAGGACCGCAAGTACTCCGAGGTCACCATGGAGGAGCTGCGGATCAACAACTCCCGCGACACACAGCTGTTCCACCGCCTGCTGATGTTCGAGGCCCTGAGCAACGAACGCGGCATCCACAAGGAGGCCGAGCGCCAGGCGGTCTACGACAAGCTCGTGGAGCGGGTCCGCAACGCTCAGGACCAGGGTGAGATCGACCCGGCCGTCGACCCCGCACTGTTCTACCTGGCGGTCCTCTCCCTTCAGATCGTGCCCGCGATGCTGCCGAAGGTGGTCCGTCTGGCGACCGGCCGGGATCCCGAGAGCGAGGAGTTCCTGCAGGAGTGGGGCGAACTCCTCGCCCAGTTCGTGGCCCGCTTCGCGCCGGCCGATTCGCCTGCTCAGTGACCCGTCCGCGGTCCACCGCGACCGCAGGCTCCGGTTCTGTCCGCCGCCCGGACGGAACCGGAGCCGTCCCGGCCCCGCCGAAGCGGTGCCGGGACTCACGCTCTGCGGCGGCCTCACAGGGCCGGCCTCAGTGCATGGCGATCGGGACCTGTGCCTCGCCCTCCGCCCCGGCCACAACGCCGGTGCCGCCGGACTGGCGGCCGACGTTGACGAAGGTCAGGCCGATGGCGGCGGCTGTGACCAAGATGCCGACGGCGACCCAGATCGCGTTGGCGTAGCCGTGGACCATGCCCTGCATCTGGATCAGCTGCTGCTGTGACCGGGTGGCGGCGCCCGCGATGTGGTCCTTGATGTACGACGTGGTCGCCGATGCGGCGATCGTGTTCAGCAGGGCCGTACCGACCGCGCCACCCACCTGCTGCGAGGTGTTGACCATCGCCGAGGCGACACCGGCGTCGCGCGGCTCGACTCCATGGGTGGACAGGGACATGGCCGGCATGAACGCCGTGCCGATGCCGAGGCCGAGCAGCAGCTGCGCCGGCAGCAGCAGCGAGGTGTAGGAAGAGCCGGTCTCCAGCCGCGTCAGCAGGAACATCCCGGAGGCGGCGACCAGGTAGCCGGCGCCCATCAGGAACCTGGCGGGCAGGCGGGTCATCAGCCGCGCGCCGATCACCGCAGAGCCCGTGATCATGCCGCCGATCAGCGGCAGGAAGGCGAACCCTGTCTTGACCGGGGTGTAGCCCTTGATGACCTGCAGGTAGTAGGTGAGGAACAGGAACATGCCGAACATCGCGATGATCGCGAGACCGAGCGAGAGGTACACCCCGCCGCGGTTGCGCTCGGTGACCACGCGCAGGGGCAGCAGCGGGGCCTTGACCCGCGTCTCGACGACCACGAAGGCCAGCAGCAGCACGGCCGCCGCGACGAAGAGGCCGACCGTCACGGAGTCGCTCCAGCCGTTGGACTCGGCGCGGGTGAAACCGTAGACCAGCGAGACGAGGCCGGTGGTGGAAAGGATCACGCCCGGAATGTCGAGGGTGGAGCGGTGGCTCTCGCCCTTGGGCTCATGGACGAAGAACAGCGCGCCGAACGCGGCGGTCACGGCGAACGGGATGTTGACGAAGAACGTCCAGCGCCAGTTCAGGTACTCGGTCAGTACGCCGCCGAGGATCAGGCCGACGGCGCCGCCGGCGCCGGAGATCGCGCCATAGATACCGAACGCCCTGGCGCGCTCCCTGGCATCCGTGAACATCACTGCCAGCAAGGAGAGCGCGGCCGGTGCGAGCAGCGCTCCGAACGCGCCCTGCAGGGCCCGGGCGGCGAACATCATGGTCTCGTTGGTGGCGGCGCCGCCGAGTGCGGAGGCCGCCCCGAAGCCCAGCAGGCCGGTGATGAAGGAGCGCTTACGGCCCCACATGTCGGCGATCCGGCCGCCGAAGAGCAGCAGGCCGCCGAAGGCCAGGGCGTACGCCGTGACCACCCACTGGCGGTTGCCGTCGGAGATGCCCAGGTCCTGCTGGGCGGAGGGGAGGGCGATGTTCACGATCGTCGCGTCGAGCACGACCATCAGTTGCGCCATGGAAATGAAGACGAGCGCTGTCCAGCGGTTCGCTCCGGCGGCGCCCGGAGCCTTGTGGGCTGCCTCGGACATGGGGGATACCCCTTCGGGATTCATGTGGTTGTGGCACGTCGTCGGTGACGGCCTGGAAGTCTGGGGTCCACCGGCGGGACGTAGAGGCCGGCAGGACGATCGAGGGACAGTGCTTCCGCGGGCCCGGCGGCAGGGACATCGGGGATGTCCGGCCGCCGGGCCCGGGAGCGCCGATCCCGTCCCCACAGATTCGGCGCGACGGGGCCGCTGCCGCTCGACGCAGCCCCGGTCTTGTGAAGTGCGCGCCCTGGAGGTGTTCGGGCACGCTTCTCATCGGTTGCAGTGATCGCTGAGGTGTCCGGGCTGTTTGCCGGCTCGCGCGTTCACTGACTTGGTTCGGCTGACGTGGTTCGGCCCGAGGACGGCGAGGGACGGCCGACCGTACGAGCGGGCCGTCCAGGCCGTTGGCTCAGCTCAGCGTGGCCAGGGCGGCGGGTTCGAACGAGGTCAGCTCGTCGAAGCGCCCCTGCAGCACCTTCGCCGCCCACTCCGGGTCCTGCAGCAGGGACCGGCCGACCGCCACCAGGTCGAACTCCTCGGCCTCCAGGCGGTCCAGCAGGTCGTCGATGCCCCGGAGCTCGGCGCCCTTGCCGTGGAACAGCGTGTCGACGAAGTCGGTACCGCCGCCCAGGCCCACCGAGCCGACCGTGACGGTGGGCTTGCCGGTGAGCTTCTTCGCCCAGCCCGCCAGGTTGAGGCCGGAGCCGTCGAACTCCGGCACCCAGTAGCGGCGCGTGGAGGCGTGGAAGGCGTCCACGCCGGCCGCGGCGAGCGGGGTGAGGATCGCTTCCAGTTCCTGAGGAGTCTCGGCGAGGCGAGCGTCGTAGACGCCGTTCTTCCACTGCGAGAAGCGGAACTGCACGGGGAACTGCGGCGAGACCGAGTCCCGGATGGCCGCGATGACCTCCGCCGCGAACTTCGTACGGGCCGTCAGGTCGCCGCCGTACACGTCGGTGCGGCGGTTGGTACGGGCCCACAGGAACGTGTCGATCAGGTAGCCGTGGGCACCGTGTACTTCCACGCCGTCGAAGCCGATCCGCTCCGCCGCCGCGGCCGCTTCGGCGTACGACGCTATGACGTCGTCCACGTCCCGCAGAGTCATCGCCTTGCCGACGCCCTCGGTGCCGTCGAGGCCGATGGCCGACGGGCTGATGGTCGGCGCGTCGGCGTTCAACGTACCGCCGGCGGGACGCTGCACACCGACGTGCATGAGCTGCGGCATGATCCTGCCGCCCGCCGTGTGCACCGCGTCGGCAACCGCCTTCCAGCCGGAGAGCTGCTCCTCACCGTGGAACAGCGGGATGGTGTCGACCCCACCCGCCGACTCGTGGCCGATGAACGTGCCCTCGGTGACGAGCAGGCCCACGCCCGCGGCGGCACGGCGCGCGTAGTACGACGCGACGTTCTCGCCCGGTATGCCGCCCGGCGACTGCATCCGGGTCATGGGCGACATCACGATGCGGTTCGGCAGGGTGAGGCCGTTGATCGTGACGGGTCGGGAGAAGATCTCCGCCACGCGTTGCGGCGGGCTGGTGATGGTCATGAGAGCTCCTTGCTCAACAACGGATCGGTAGACGCGTGCGGGCTGGTTCGACTCGTGGCGCCGGCCGGGCGCCCGAGGCTGATGACGTGGGCGAGGGGGCTCAGGCGTCCCCTCCGGTCAGGCGGCCTTTCCTCCCTGGGCCCGCTCGGACAGGTCGGCCCAGTCGGCCCAGGTCTTCAGGCGGTCGGCGTAGATGTGCGGGAGGTACTGATTGCCCGCGGTCCCGAAGAAGACCCGCAGCGGCGGGTTCTCCGCGTCGACGACCTCCAGCAGTGCGCGGCCGGCCGCGACGGGGTCACCCGCCTCCGACTCCGCCATGAGCTTCGCGAGGTGCTCCCGCACCGGTGCGTAGTCGGGCAGCGCCTCGGCGTGCACCGCGGACGAGCCGATCCAGTCGGTCTCGAAGGCGCCGGGCTCGACCAGCGTGACCTTGATGCCGAGACCGGCCACTTCCTGCGCGAGGGATTCGGTCAGCCCCTCCAGCGCCCACTTGGAGGCGTGGTAGCCGCCCAGCAGGGGCCCGGCCGCGACACCGCCGATGGAGGAGATCTGCACGATGTGGCCGGAGCCCTGTTCACGCAGGTGCGAAAGCGCGGCCTGGGTGACCCACACGGCGCCGAAGACGTTGGTCTCCAGCTGACCGCGCAGTTGCTCCTCGCTCAGCTCCTCGATGGCCCCGAAGAGGCCGTAGCCGGCGTTGTTGACGACCACGTCGAGGCGACCGAAGTGCTTGTGGGCCCGGTCGACGCTCGCGAACACCGCGGCCTTGTCCGTCACGTCGAGCTCCAGCGGCAGCACCGCGTCGCCGTGGGCGGTGACGAGGTCCTCCAGCGTGGCGAGGTTACGAGCCGTCGCGGCGACCTTGTCGCCGCGGGACAGGGCGGCCTCGGTGAACTGACGGCCGAAGCCCCGGCCGGCACCGGTGACGAACCAGGTCTTGCTCATGATGTGCTCCAAGTCTTGAACTGGCATGGATAAAGGGCGCGTTGGCCCGCAAGTACAGGAAAGGTGTGTGATCGCGGTGTCGGGTCTCGGCAGGATGGGCGAGACACGGCCGACAGCGCGGAAGGAATGGCCCAGACAGCGACATGGGCCGGAGGCAGCGAGGCGACCTCGCCGGTCCTCTCGGGGCCACGGAGACCGTGCCCCCGAGAGTCGGGATGAGAATGACCGCAGATCAAGGGCGGCGGCCGTGGCGCACTGGACGGTGCGCCTGCCAGGCAGGCACACCAGGTCGTTCAGTTGCGTGGGAGTCCGGTGGCGCGGGAGATGAAGGTGTCGAAGCCGCGGTCGGTGAGGATGCTGCGGAGGGTGATCATGGGGCGGGCGCCGAAGCCGGTGGCGTAGCGGGTCTTGGGTTTGCGGGCGGTGACGGCTTTGCCGATGGCGTCGGCGATGACCTGGGGGGAGGACATGCGTTTGGTGTTGGCTTCGGAGGTCATGGAGGTGGCGACGGCGTTGGCCTGTGTGGCGTAGGCGCCGTC
>NZ_JBHXLU010000138.1:0-24549 GCF_042720695.1 Streptomyces sp. NPDC058457
CCGGCAGCGACTGCCGGACCGCGCCGTCGTGTCTGCCGCTCGCGGTCGGGCCGCCGCCGGACACGGCGGGACTGCGGCGGACAGGGCGGGTCGCCGCCGGACACGGCGGGACTGCGGCGGACAGGGCGGGTCGCCGCCGGACACGGCGGGACTGCGGCGGATAACAATCCGCACCACTCCGCGTGCGCCCCCGCCGCGCAGGCACGATGCTGGACCCGTGATGGACGAGACGGAGTTCTGGGAGCTGGTCGACGCCACCCGCGAGGCCGCCGAGGGCGACCCGGAGGAGCAGGCCGACCTGCTCGTGGAGCGGCTGCTCCAGCTGGAGCCGGACCTGGTCCTGGACTTCGCCCGTCACTTCGAGGCCCGCTACAACCGCGCCTACCGCTGGGACCTGTGGGGCGCCGCCTGGGTCCTGCTGGACGGCGCCAGTGACGACGCGTTCGACTTCTTCCGGTGCTGGCTCATCGCCCAGGGCCGGGAGATCTTCGAGGGCGCCCTGCACGACCCGGACGCGCTGGCGGAGCTGCTGGGCGACTTCGACGAGGAGATCGACGGCGACGGCGAGGAGCTGGGGTACGCGGCGGACGAGGCGTACGAGCAGCTCACCGGGACTGTGGCGCCGGACCTGGGCATCGCGCCCGCGCCCTCCGAACCCGAGGGCACCCCGGTCGACTTCGAGAGCGCGCGGGTGCTCTCCGAGCGGTTCCCCAGACTGTGGGACCGCTTCAAGGAGTAGGGATCAGGCGGCGGTACGGCGGCGGGTCGCGTCGGACGGGATGTACGCCTGCGTCTGCTCGGCCTTGACCGCGTGGTGCATCGGCGCCGCGTTGGCCTGGTCGAGGGCGGACGCGGTGACCGCGGCCGGGCCGAGGACGACCGTCGCGACCGCGCAGACCACGGCCCAGGGTCCCCTGGACGACCTGACCCGACCAACCTTCTCCGTGGCCTCCGAACGGGCTTCGGTACGACTGCTGTTCATGATCCCCACCTCCAGTCGGCTGCTGATGCACCTGACGGTAGGGCGCGGGGATCTGAACGGCCTGCGTGCCGCCTATGGCGTTCCTGTGGACGCCTTCGCGGGCGGTCCCAGGGAGGTTGCCAGGGGGGTTTCCATGAGTGTGCTCAGGGGGGTTCCCGTCTCGGTGGCCCTGCCCTGCAGCCGGGCCGCCGCTGCCCTGATCTCCGGCAGGCGGGCGATGAGGGCGGCTCCTGGGCAGTTGGTCATGTAGCCGTCCTTGTGGCCCGCCACGGCCGGCAGGGCGACGACCGCGCCCTCCCGGTAGCGGCTGAGGCCGTTGCTGGAGACCAGGCGGGCGCTGCCGCGCGGGTCGACGTCGGCCAGCCCGAGTTTCCAGGCGGCGACGGCGGCGATCGAGTCGGCCATGGCGCGTGGCACGGGCACCCCGGCGGTGAAGGTGCCGAGGGCTGCGATGCCGGCGGTGCGGTGGTTGAAGCCCTGGGTGTGGGCGCCGGTGACGGCCCGCTCGGCGCCGCCCGCGCGGCCCTCGTAGATGGTGCCGCAGCGGTCGACGAGGAAGTTGTAGCCGATGTCGTCCCAGGCGCGGTCGCCGGTCTGTCCGGTGTACAGGCGGCGGATGATCTCGGGGGCCTGGGCGCAGGAGTAGCCGTTGGGCGAGTCGGTGTGGTGCACGAAGACGGCGACGACCTTGTCGTCGTAGCGCGGCGGCGGCTGGGTGCGGCTGACGGTGGCGTTCAGCCAGGCCGAGCGCGGCACGATGTGCGGCCGGGGTGCCCGGTAGCGGGTGGCGGGGCTGGCGGGCGCGGGCGCGGCCAGGCGGATTGCGACCGGGCGGTCGGCGTCCCGGGTGCACAGCACCAGCGTGAGGACGGCGGCGAGGCCGGGCAGGCAGCCGAGCAGCGTCAGGGCGGTGATCCTGGTGCGCCGCCCCGCTCGTGGGATGACACGCATGGCACCCACTCTCGGGTTGATCGACTCCGCCCGCGATGTGTGCTGTGCCACCTGGTGGAACCATCGTCCTGGTCCGGGGCGTTTCAGGGGGTACAGGCACACGTGGCCGGTTCCGGGGTGCCTCGCGCGCGTGAACTGATCACCGGACCTGTCCCGACCGTATTAAGGGCACCGAGAGAAAGGCGGCTCCGTGGACCTGCTCGACCTGGTGCTCGTACTGGTGGTCCTCGTCTACGCGGCGTCCGGTTACCGGCGCGGGCTGGTGGCCGGCTGTGTCTCGCTGGCCGGGTTCGTGGGCGGCGCGGTGATCGGCGTGTGGGTGCTGCCGTGGGTGATGGAGCTGGTCACACGCGGGACGGCGACGGCGACGGTGGTCGCGGTGCTGACGGTGCTGGTGCCGGCGGTGGTGGGGCACGAGCTGGCCGGGCGGCTGGCGCTGCGGCTGCGCCGGGAGCTGGACCAGGGGCCGCTCAGGGTGGCCGACGGGATAGGCGGGGCGGTCGCCAACTCGGTGGCGGTGCTGATCGTGGCCTGGGTGGCGGCGAGCGTCCTTGGTGCGTCCTCGTCGCCCGCGGTGACGACGGCGATCCGGGACTCGAAGCTGTTGGGGGCGGTGCAGAACACCATGCCGGACACCACGCCGGCCTGGTTCTCGCGGGCCACCTCGGCGCTGACCGAGGCGGGCTTCCCCCAGGTCTTCAACCCGTTCGAGAACGAGTCGACGGCCCGGGTCGCCAAGCCGTCGGGCGACAACGTCACGGCGGCCGCCACGAACGCGGCCAAGCGCAGCACGGTCAAGATCGAGGGTTCCTCCGGCACCCAGGGCCGCGAGGGCAGCGGGTTCGTGTTCGCGCCGGAGCATGTGATGACCAACGCCCATGTGGTGGCCGGCATCGACAACCCGAGCGTGCGGATCGGCGGGGTCGGGCAGTCGTACGACGCGGAGGTCGTCCTCTTCGACCCGGACCGGGACGTGGCGGTGCTGTACGTGCCGCAGCTGCGGGCGCCCGTACTGCGGCTCGACACCACGGCGGCGCGCGGGAACTCCGCGGTGGTGGCCGGCTATCCGCAGGACGGCGACCTGAACCTCCAGGCGGCCACGGTGGCGAACAAGGTGCAGGCCACCGGCCAGAACATCTACAACGACGCGACCGTGACCCGGGAGATCTACTCGATCCGTTCCACGGTCCGCCCCGGCAACTCCGGCGGCCCGCTCCTCACCACCGGCGGCAAGGTGTACGGCGTGGTGTTCGCCCGCTCCACGTCGGACGACGAGACGGGGTACGTCCTGACGGCCGACGAGGTCGCCTCGGACGCCACACGCGGGGCGACCGCCACCTCGCCGGTGGACACCGGCGAGCTGATCACGTCCTGATCGTCCTGACCGTCACAGCGACCGGCCCATGACCACGTCGTCGACGTACTCGCCGTCCAGGAAGAACTCCCCCGGCAGCACGCCCTCGACGGCGAACCCCTCCGACGCGTAGAGCCGGCGCGCCGGGGTGTTGTGCCCGAGGACGCCGAGCCGGATCCGGCGGGCGCCGCGGCGCCGGGCCTCCTCCATCGCCGCCCGCAGCAGCGCCCGGGCCACGCCCCGGCCGCGGGCCTCCTCCGCGACCGCGAGGCCCTGGATCTGCCGGACGTGCGCGTTGGAGGCGACCTTGTAGGCGAGGCCGAGCCGGACGTAGCCGACGACGCGCCGGTCGAGCTCGGCCACCAGGGTGTCCTCGGGGGTGTGGCGCTCGCTGAAGAAGGGGTCGTACGGCGGCTGCGGCCGGGGCAGGACCGCGTGCAGATACGACCAGGTGGCGCGGTCGAGGACGGAGAGCTCCTCGTCGTCGTCGGGCAGGGCGGTGCGTATGTAGGGTTCCGGCATGCGGTCACCCTAAGTCGGCCGGCACCGGGGCCCCACGGGTTTTCCCCCGTCCTTCCCGGCATGCTGGGACCCATGGAACGTTCTCGTATCGCGGTGGCCGGCGCATCCGGTCTCATCGGCAGCGCCCTGGTGCGGTCCCTGCGGGCGGACGGGCACGAGGTGGTGCGCCTGGTGCGGCGCGCGGCCCGGGGCACCGCGGAGGTCTGCTGGGACCCCGAGGGGCAGTACGTGGACACCGCCGGACTGGCCGGCTGCGACGCGGTGGTGAACCTCGCCGGGGCGGGGATCGGCGACCGGCGCTGGACGGCCGCCTACAAGCGGGAGATCCGGGACAGCCGGGTGCTCGGCACGGCCGCGCTCGCCGAGGCCGTGGCGGCCCTGCCGGAGCCGCCACGGGTGTTCGTGAGCGGCAGCGCGATGGGCTTCTACGGCGACACCGGCGACCGGGTCGTGGACGAGGACGCCCCGCCCGGGGACGGTTTCCTGCCGTCGCTGTGCGTGGAGTGGGAGGAGGCGGCGGCCCCGGCGCAGGAGGCGGGCGTGCGGACGGTGTTCACGCGCACGGGCCTGGTGGTGGCCCGTGGCGGCGGGGCCTGGGGGCGGCTGTTCCCGCTCTTCAGGGCCGGGCTCGGCGGGCGGCTGGGGGACGGCCGGCAGTACTGGTCGTTCATCGCGCTGCACGACGAGGTGGCCGCGATCAGGTTCCTGATGGACACCGAGGGCCTGGCCGGCCCCTTCAACCTCACCGCACCCCACCCCCTGACGAACCGTGAGATCACCGCGGCGATGGCCCGCGTGCTGCGCCGTCCGGCCCGCTTCCCGGTGCCCTCCCCGGTGCTCCGGGCGGTGCTCGGCGAGATGGCCGGGGACGTGCTCGGCAGCCAACGGGTGGTGCCGAAGCGGCTGCTGGAGTCGGGGTTCACCTTCGCGTTCCCGGGCATCGAGGAAGCGATTCGCGCGGCCTGACGACCCCTGTGACCGCATGCGACCGGCGTGCGACCGTGCCCTGTTCATGCGCGACTGTCCTTGACCGATCACCGTCCTAACCTCGACCCGAACTCGGGTATCCCCGGAGCCTGTTGGGGGCATCACGTCTCCACCGGACGCGCAATCGAGGAGGGGCCTCGTGCATGAGCCCGCGTACCAGGCGGACGTCGTCATCGTGGGAGCCGGTATCGCCGGACTCTCCGCGGCTCATCGGCTGAACAGCGCAGGAGTAACGACCGCGGTCCTGGAGGCCGCCCCTTACGTGGGCGGCCGTATGGCGACCGAGAAGGTCGACGGCTTCCGGCTCGACCGGATCGGCCAGCTCCTGTCCACGTCCTATCCGGAGCTACGCCTCGCCCCGGGGCTGGACGCCCTGGTGCTGCGCCGGTACGCGCCCGGCGTGCTGCTGCATCGCGACGGGCGCAGGCACCGGGCCGGCGCTCCGGCGGGCGGAGGGAGCGCGAGGGGCGCACTGTACGCCGTGCGCGCCCTGGCAAGCGCCCCCAGGGGCGGCTCGCCGGTGGCACCGCCGCGATCGTCCGCGCCGATGGGAGGCGCGGTCGACCAGGCCCGCCTCGGCGCCGCGCTGGGCCGCATCGCCACCACCCCCGTCGAACGCATCCTCGCCCGCCCCGAACTCCCCGCCGCCCACGCCCTCGCGGAGCGCGGGGTGCCCGCCCGCACGATCGACGGCTTCCTGCGCCCGCTGCTCGCGGCCCTGCTCTGCGACCCCGAGCTGACGACGTCCAGCCGCTGCGCGGACCTCGCCCTGCGCTCCTTCGCGAGCGGGCGGCTGTGCGTGCCGGAGGGGGGCGCCGAAGCCCTCCCCGACCTCCTCGCCCGCGCCCTCCCGCCCGGCACCGTCCACACCGGCGTACGGGTCACCTCGATCTCCACCACATCGGTGACGACGGCCGACCACGGCGAGATCCGCTGCCGGGCGGTGCTCCTCGCGACCGATGCCCGAGCCGCCGCCGAACTCCTCCCCGGCCTGCGCGTCCCGGACTTCCACCGGGTGACGGTGGTCCACCACACGACCGACGAGCCGGCGACCCTCACAACCGGAACGTCCCTCCTCCTGGACGCGGACCGGGGCGGCCCCGTCTCCCACACCTCGGTCGTCAGCAACATCGACCCGAGCCGCGCCCCGCAGGGCCGAGCCCTGATCTCCTCAACAGTCCTCGGCAAGCCCCCGTCCGACATCGACACAGCGGTCCGCATGCACCTCTCCCGCCTCTACGGCACATCGACGCGCCGCTGGGAGACTCTCGCGGTCCACCACACCCCCGAGGCCATCCCCGCCATGCGCCCCCCACACGACCTCCGCCGCCCCGTCCGCCTCCTGGCCGGCCTCTACGTCTGCGGCGACCACCGCGACACCAGCACGGTCCAGGGCGCGCTCCATTCAGCCCACCGAGCAACAGCAGCAATCCTGACCGACCTCGGCACGTCGGGCTCCCTGAACAGGGCCGAACCTTTACAACGCCGAGCGGCATAGCGCCCCCTCAGGGGCGCGAGGAACTGCGCGACAAGCCACGACGGCGCCGCACCAGACAACCGACCGGAACCGGCAACGGCGAGTGGCAACGGCCGGCTCGACACCGCCGAACAACGCCGTCGTGGCTGAGCACCGTTGCGGCGGAGAAGAAAGGTGAGCGGCGAAGAAGGGCTGCCCGGCGGAGAGGCGAGCCGAGTGGGAAATCGGCTCGCCCAGTCCACCAGCCCTCGGCCACGGTCCAGCGCAGCGGCACGTCGGCCCCCGCCCAGCGCAGCGGTTCGTCAGCCCAGCGCCGCGACCCTCTCCCGGTAGCCCTTCACCGGTGCTGCGTCCTTGTAGGGCTCCAGGCGGCGTTCGAAGTCCTTGACGTATTCGATTGCGCGGACCGAGCGCATCTCCGCTGCCGCCCCGGCCGCCTCCACGCCGAGCGCACACGCCTGGTCGAGTTCGCCGAGGCCCAGGCGGGCCGTGGCGAGGACGACGCGGCAGAAGAGGCGGCTACGGGCATAGGAGGGCGCACGGAGCTGGAGCGAGCGCTCGGCGTGCTGGGCGGATGCCCGGAACTGCTGGAGGTCGCGGTGGCAGTGGCCGAACTCGTCGGCCAGCTGCGCCTCGTCGAAGAAGCGGGCCCAGTAGGGGACCTCGTCGCCGGGACGGGCCGTCTCCAGGGCGCGTTCGGCGCGGACGAGCGCGCCCGTGCAGGCGCGCACCTCGCCGAGGACCCCGTGGGCGCGCGCCTCGGCCGCGTGGAGAAGGGCCTGGACGACCGGCGGGGCGCTCGTGCCCACCCCCTGCTGGGCGACCCGCGCGAGCTGCACCGCCTCCCGGCCGTGGCCGAGGTAGACCGCCTGGCGGCTCATGGTGACGAGGACGTAGGAGCCGTAGGACCGGTCACCCGCCGCCTGGGCGAGCCGCAGTGACTGAACGAAGTAGCGCTGCGCGAGGCCGTGCGCGGCGATGTCGTACGACGTCCAGCCCGCGAGCCGGGTCAGGTCGGCCGCAGCTCCGAACAGTTTGCGGCCGGTCTGCTCGCCGTACGTGCCGCGCAGCATCGGCTCGCACTCGTGCTCCAGGTAGCGGACGAGGGCCTGCCGGGCATGACCGCCGCCGTACTGGTCGTCGAGGGAGCGGAAGAGTTCGCCGACCGAGCGGAGCGCGGCGATGTCTCCGCCGGTCACCTTCTGGCCGGGCCCGCGCTCGGCCTGCCCGCGCGGCCGCACCGGTGCGAGCGGCACCGGCTTGGGCGCGGCGGGCCGGGTCTGCGCCGGCACCCGGGCCGTGGCCGCCGGTGCCGCGGGCTCGCCGCGGGCCACCCTGTCGTCGGCGCGGCCGATCAGCCAGTCCCGGCTGGGGACGACCAGCCCGGCCGGGGTGAACGCGATCTTGCGGAGCTCGGCGTGGCTGCCGGAGTCCTTGCGCCACAGCCCGCTGACGATGTCGACGGCCTCCTCGGGGGTGGCGGCGAACTCCAGCCCGGCGTAGACCGGGGCGCAGGCGTCGAGACCGAGGTCCTGGGCGGTGAGCCGGCGGCCGAGGCGCCGGGTGAAGACCTCGGCGATCAGGGCGGGGGTGGTGCCCCGGGGCTGCTGGCCGCGCAGCCACCGGGTGACCGATGTCTTGTCGTATCTGAGATCCAGCCCGTGTTCGAGACCGAGTTGGTCGACGCGACGGGCCAGACCCGCGTTGGAGAACCCCGCTTCTGCGATGAGCGCGGCGAGCTGGCGGTTGGGGGTGCGCTGCGCGGGTCGGTCCGTCATCTGCGGTGCGGTCTCCTGCCTTCGGGCTCAGCTCGGTCGCTTGTGCCCGGATTGCCGGTGAGCTGCCCTTTTGGCACTCATGGACGGCGCGAATGTAGCGGAGAGTGAGCAGTCGATCGCACATCTCGACGTTCATTCATCCGATCGTGTGAGGATTGGCCCCAGGGCTGACGCGCGACAGGCGGACGTACAGTGGCTTGGGCGCGTTACGTGCCTGACGCACTTATCGCCTTATCGCCGAGGGAGGCGCTTGCCGTGAGTGAGTTGCGGTTCGTCCGCATGGGGTTCGGCGCGGATGCCGTCGAGTACCAGGAGGCATGGGACGAGCAGCGCCGGGTGCACGCGGCGCGGTTCACCGACGAGGTACCCGACACGGTCCTGCTGCTCGAACACCCCCCGGTGTACACGGCGGGCCGCCGCACCGCGGACAACGAGCGGCCGCTCGACGGCACCCCGGTCATCGACGTGGACCGCGGCGGCAAGATCACCTGGCACGGCCCGGGCCAGCTGGTGGGCTACCCGATCCAGAAGCTCCCGCGCCCGGTGGACGTGGTCGCGCACGTGCGGCGCCTGGAGGAGGCGCTGATCGGCGTCTGCGCCGAGTTCGGCCTGGAGACCTCCCGGGTCGAGGGCCGGAGCGGGGTGTGGGTGCTCGGCGACCCGGTGGAGCAGCGGCCGCAGGCCCTCGGAGGGCTCTCCCTGGACTTCGACCCCCGGCTGACGGACGAGGAGTTCGACCCGCGCCTCAACGGCCCGGAGTACGCGCCCTCCAACGCCGGCCAGCGCCGTGAGGACCGCAAGATCGCCGCGATCGGCATCCGGGTGGCCAAGGGCGTGACCATGCACGGCTTCGCCCTCAACGTGAACCCGGACAACAAGTGGTTCGACCGGATCATCCCGTGCGGCATCCGGGACGCGGGCGTCGCCTCCCTCGCCGGCGAGCTGGGCCGGGACGTGACGATCGAGGAGGTGCTGCCGGTGGTGGAGCGGCGCCTGAAGGCCGTACTGGAGAACGCGGAACTCAAGCCGAGGGTGATCGAGCCGACACCGGTGGCATAAACAGGCCCGCCAGGCACTTGAGGACGAGGGGTGCCACAGACAGCCCGTCCGGGGGCACCCCGTCCGGGGGCACCCCCTCCGGGGGAGTCCGAGGACGAGGCCGTTCAGGCCGAAGCGGGGGCCCGGGGGCGGCAGCCCCCACAGGTCAGCACCCACACCGGGTATTCGAATCCACGGGCGTACCCTGAAGGTCGCCGAAGAATCAATCGCTAGGGAGCCGGTCGTGTCCGCAGTCTCACCCGACGGACGCAAGATGCTGCGCCTGGAGGTCCGCAACGCCGAGACCCCCATCGAGCGCAAGCCCGAGTGGATCAAGACGCGGGCGAAAATGGGCCCCGAGTACACGAAGATGCAGAACCTCGTGAAGAGCGAGGGCCTGCACACGGTCTGCCAGGAAGCCGGCTGCCCCAACATCTACGAGTGCTGGGAGGACCGCGAGGCGACCTTCCTCATCGGCGGCGACCAGTGCACCCGGCGCTGCGACTTCTGCCAGATCGACACCGGCAAGCCCGAGGCACTGGACCGCGACGAGCCGCGCCGCGTGGGCGAGTCCGTGGTCACCATGGACCTGAACTACGCCACCATCACCGGCGTCGCCCGCGACGACCTGGCGGACGGCGGCGCCTGGCTGTACGCGGAGACGGTCCGACAGATCCACGCGCAGACGGCGGAGCGCGAGGCCGGCCGCACCAAGGTCGAGCTCCTCGCCCCCGACTTCAACGCGGTCCCCGAGCAGCTCGCCGAGGTCTTCTCGTCCCGCCCCGAGGTCTTCGCGCACAACGTCGAGACCGTGCCCCGGATCTTCAAGCGCATCCGCCCCGGCTTCCGCTACGACCGCTCACTCAAGGTCATCACGGCCGCCCGCGACTTCGGCCTGGTCACCAAGTCCAACCTCATCCTCGGCATGGGCGAGACCCGCGAGGAGGTCGGCGAGGCGCTGCGCCAGCTGCACGAGGCCGGCTGCGAGCTGGTCACCATCACGCAGTACCTGCGCCCGAGCGTCCGGCACCACCCCGTGGAGCGCTGGGTCAAGCCGCAGGAGTTCGTGGAGCTGAAGGAGGAGGCCGAGCAGATCGGCTTCTCCGGTGTCATGTCGGGCCCGCTCGTGCGGTCCTCGTACCGCGCCGGACGCCTGTACCAGATGGCCGTGGAGAAGCGGGGCGCGTTCGTCGCCGCACAGGCGGTCTGACGGCCCGACGCGGCCCGGCCGCCGAGCGTGTGAATTCACGCACAAACTACTACCGGTCAGTAATGACCGAATGGACGCGGTCCTGACCGTCCTCGCTGATGAGGGCATACGTCAGGGCCGCGTCAGCGTTCCGGACCCGCGTATCAAGGTTTCATTGGCGTTTGACCGGTCGGTCACGCCCTGGTAACACCGAACAGTGACCCTGGTATCACAGCAAGTACACCCACTTCGAGGGGGGACCTCCACCATGCAGGCCGCGCCCGTTCGCGCCACCGCGATCCCGTCCTTCACCGACGCGCTGCGCGCCGTCGAGTCGCTCCTCATGAGCGGCGGCCAGCGCACCGCCCGTCAGAACGCCTGGACCTCCGTGCTGGAGGACCGCCGTCGCGCCAAGGACCGCGTCGAGGCCCAGCGCTTCCTGGAGCAGGCCGCCGGCCGCTCCTGACACCCCCTTCCGCCGCCCTTGTCGGGACACTGCCGTCGTAGGCACTCCCGGGGCCACGTAGACTTCGGGGCATGGCGAGGAAGGAACCCGCAGCGGACGCTGCGAATGCGGGACGACTGAAGCAGATCGTCCTGACGTACAAGATGACGCGCAAGGCCGACAAGACGATCGGTCTGGTGCTTGCCGGTGTCGGTCTCGGCACCCTCGCGGTCTTCCTCGTGATCGGCTTCTTGATCGGCCACCCGGTCTATCTGGGCATCCTGGGCCTGCTGCTCGCCTTCCTCGCGACGGCGATCGTCTTCGGCCGGCGGGCCGAGCGGGCGGCCTTCGGCCAGATGGAGGGCCAGCCGGGCGCAGCGGCCGCCGTTCTGGACAACATCGGGCGGGGCTGGACGACGACGCCGGCGGTGGCGATGAACCGCAGCCAGGACGTGGTGCACCGGGCGGTCGGCAAGGCCGGCATCGTCCTGGTCGCCGAGGGCAACCCGAACCGGGTGAAGACCCTGCTGGCCGCCGAGAAGAAGAAGATGGCCCGGATCGTGGCCGACGTGCCGGTGCACGACGTGATCGTGGGCACGGGTGAGGGCCAGGTCGAGCTGAAGAAGCTGCGGACCACGATGCTCAAGTTCCCCCGCGTGCTGACCGGCCCCCAGGTGACGACGACCAACGACCGACTGCGGGCGATGGGCGACCTGATGAGCAACATGCCGCTGCCAAAGGGTCCGATGCCCGGACGTGGCGGTGGCGGTCGCTCCCCCCGGATGCCGCGAGGATGACACCCGGCCTCACCTCCCGGCTCATCTCCATGGGCGGCAAGGGGTGAGGCTCAGCGGGAGGCATGCCCTCGCAGCCCTCCAGGGCACCCATGAGTTCTTCCCAGAGACCCGACGCAGTCCAGCGCCGCCAGTGCCCGCGCAGCCCCGTCGAGCCGTATTTCGTATCGAGCTCAGGCCAACGGGCACCGGTACGCGCCTTCTCCAAGAACACTTCCAGCACGACTCGCGGAGCGAGCCCGCCTTCCTGGCGAGCGGTGAGACTACCGCCCGGGAAGCGAGCTGATTGCACGACCCGATCCCAAGCTTCGTCCGTGAGCGTCGGGACCAAGCGCCCGTTCATCCGGAACCACTCCGCAACCGAGCAGACAAGCCCCTTACGCATCGGCGGAGGAGGACCGGTCACCTTGATGCGGATGTTGAGGAGTTCCATGAACTCCTGCTGCTGTTCGTCGGAGAGCTCCTCCAGACGACGGTGTGCCATCTCCGCGAGAGCCTGAAGGTTCTTCGCGCGCTCCTCCCCCATGGCTACCTCAGCCTGCCACGCGGCGACCTCTTCACGCGTCTTCTCCAGTTGCGCCAACTCCTCCAGCAAGGGCTTGACGGCCCGCTCGACGGCAGCCTCGGCCTCCTTCGGAGAGCGCCCCTTCCGTAGTTCTCGCTTGGTCACCGCGACGGTAGTGACGTCGATCGTGTCGTTCTGCTCCGCGATGTGCTGATCGAGTTCGGCAAGCCTCGACGACAGGTCGACGTTCTGTCCGACCGTGGTTCCCACCCACTCCTCTGCCATGGCCCGAAGACGCTCGGCGTCACCGAGTAGCTTGCAGACCTCCGTCCATGCCCACTTCTGCACGCCGCCGGCGTCGATCTGAGAGCAGGAACAGGTGGGCGCGCCGGGGTAAGCCTCGGCTTTGCCCGTGCAGCGGTAGTGACGGGTCGTTGCGTCAGCGCGAGTGGCCCCGACATAGTGCTTGCCGCACGGGCTCATGATCCGGCCCGAGAGCGAGTACACGCGTCCGGGACCCGCACTTGCACGAGCAGGCTTGGCGGTCGCTCGACGCAGCTCGGCGACCTCGTCCGGGGTGAACATGGGGTCCAGCTCCATGACGATGCTCTCACCCCACACCGGACGACCGTCCGGCCCCAGTTCGGCATTCTTGACGTTCCTGAAGATGAATCGGCCGTTCAGCAGATCCTCGTTCATCAGCCGCGCACGGATATTGGCGTGACTCCAGGGCTTACCGGACCGGTTCAGCAGTCCCTCAGCATTGAGACTCAGTGCCACTTTTCGCCAGTTTCCTCGGAACTTGACCGCGAACACCCGAGCCCTACGAAGCACCACACCTTCATGGAGGGTCGTACAGGGAGACATTCGCGAGCATTTCTCCTCACCATCGCATTCATCGATGACGAGCTTCTGCTCACCCTTCTTTCCCTGATTGGCGATCCGGTATCCGTATCGAGCCTGCCCGCCAGGAAAACCGCCGTCTTCCGCCTTCTCCTGAATTCCCCCTTGCGTACGACTGCGGATATTCTCGCGCTCTTCCTCCGCGTAGTCGGCGTCCTTTCGCATCTTCGAGCGTCCGGAGGCCGTTGAATTGTCGTAGTCATCCTTGACGACAGCAACGAAGATCCCGAGTTCTTCGAGATCCCAGACCCAGCGCCAGAACGCCCGGCCGGTACGACCGATAGCCCGGCCTTCGTTCACCACCACCATGTCGAAGGGGCGAGGCTCGCGGTGAGCATCCTCCATGAGCCGCTTCAGGTCGCCCCGCTCGTGAGCCTCCAGGCTGCCGCTCACACCTTCGTCGGTGTAGGTGCCAACATGGTTCCAACCCTTGCGCTCGATGTAGCGCGCGGTCTTCTTGGACGTGTAGGCGACGCCGTAGCCCTTGGCCTGATCTTCGGTCGAAACCCTCAGGTAGTCGACCGCCCGGAGCGCGTTCGCCCCTGCTGCCACATCGATTGAGGATGTGAGAGTCTTGCCCATGTCAGTCCCTCCAGACTGGCCAGACCCCGGAGCGCGCCAACGCTGCCGGGGTCACCCATGTGCTGAATCGACTATACGTGGTGATCGCCTCACTCGGACCCGAACAGAATTTCCAGCATTCGACGATGCGCCGCTTGCGAGCCAGGCCGCTCCGTGGCACGCCAAATGCCCTTGCGACCAGGAGCCGTTTCACCGGGATCCTGCGGCCCCTCCAACCGAATTCCGGTACTCGACCGATTTTCTCTGCACTTCCGACTCATCCCCCAGCCCCCCATTCGTCGGCCAACGCTTCGCGGGCGAGCTCACGACTGGTGGCGATGCCTTCCGCGATACCGGCCGCAAACAGAGCTGCGCCGGGGGTGTAGCCAGAGCCGACATAGCGCCAGTTCGACTTCATGACAAGGGCTGGGGGTTCGCCTGGCTCCATGTCCGTACGTTGATATTCGGCTCGTTCCTCACGCAGTGAGCCTTTTCCAACCTCAATTTGAGCAGGTCAGATGCAGTGTGATCCAGCACCGCGCAGGTTGAAAATGGCTCACTGGGTGGGTGCCTCGGCAAGCGAGAGGCTGTTCCCGTCGGGATCCAGCACGACGACGTGGCGTACGCCGTTGCTGTAGGTTTCGACCGGTTCATGGTCAATCCCGTGTGCGTCGAGTCGGGCCAGGATGTCGTCGAGGTCGTGCACGCCGAGCGTGATCATGGCTCCGCCTACTCGCTCAGCGCGCATGTCTCGATCGTCAACGACGACCCACGCGTTCTCACCGACCCGCCACAGGTACTCCTCGCCAATGATCTCGTCGGCTGGGCGCCCGAAGAACACCTCGAACCACTCCTGTGCCTTGATCCGGTCACTCACGCACATGACGCTGTACAGGTCCACTCGGATCACTCCTCATAGTCGTTGCGGAAGTTGGACCACTCCTGTGGCCGAAACTCATCGGAGGAGGTAGCCCGGCTCTCCACAAGGAAGATGAGGCCAGGTGCCGTTGGCGTTGTTGAGCCCTTGCCAACCTCGCATGTCGGCTGGCCAGTTGGCCTGACAGACGGATGAAGCCCCTGGTAGATGGGTTTTCGACCAAGAGAACCGTCTCCACCAGAGGCTTCGCATGCTTGTCTACCCGTCCGGCGTCGACGTGTCCAGCTCTGCCCTCCGCTTCCTCGCCGCCCGTCTGAGGGAACACCGTCGCGTTCTCGGCACCCGATGGCGCCGCCTGAGCGCGGGGCGGCAGGCCCTGCTCACCCTCACCCACCTCCGCAACGGCCAGCCCTATGCCCAGCTCGCGGCCGGTTTCCGGATCGGCACCACCACCGTCTATCGGTACGTCACCGAGGCCGTCAAACTCCTGGCCGCCCTCGCCCCCACGCTCGCCGAAGCAGTACGGGCCGCGTCGATGAAGGCGTACCTGATCCTGGACGGGACACTTCTGCCGATCGACCGGATCGCCGCCGACCGTCCCTTCTACTCGGGCAAACACAAGAAACACGGCATGAACGTGCAGGTCATAGCCGACCCGAAGGGCCGTCTCCTGTGGGCTTCACCCGCCCTGGCCGGCGCCGTCCATGACGTCCGGGCCGCTCGCGAGCACGGCATCATCGACGCTCTCGCCCAGGCCGACATCAACTGCTGGGCGGACAAGGGCTACCAGGGCGCAGGCGGCACGGTCCGCCTCCCTTACCGCGGCCGATGGGACAGCCTCTCCGCAGGTCAGCAGGCCGTCAACCGGTCCCACGCGAAGATCCGGGCACTGGTCGAACAAGCCATCGCCACCCTCAAATCCTGGAGGCTCCTGCGCAAACTGCGCTGCTCGACGACCCGGATCACGAGCCTCGTCCATGCCGTCCTCATCCTCCATCTGGCCAGCTCAGACTGAGGTTGGAAAGGGCTCAGTGCGCCGTAGGTGGTGGAGTAGCGGCGGGATTTGGTGAGGATGTGGCCTCGGTAGCCGAGAGTGTGCGTCCAGGTGCGCAGGTTCAGCGGCTCGTACTCGGGAAGACCGCCGAGGCGCCAGCAGGTCCGCATGAGGGTGCGGACGTGTTCGCTGACGCGCGCCGACTCGATCTCGGTCGAGGTCCTGACCGGGTGGTCGAGGCCGGCGCCTGTCTCGCTCGCTCCCTTGGTGACGTACTTGGCCACGTACGCGGCAACGGCGTCGTCGGGACCTTCGCCGTTCGTGCGCAGGGGCCGGGCCTCGACCTGAGTGCCCCAACACAGCGCCAGGGCCGACATCCACGAAGCGTTCCTCAAACTCGCCTGCTATCTCATCACCCATCGACAACTTGGCTCACTGTGTTAGCCGTTGTAAGAGCTGCGCCGGGCATCGTGACTGTTGAAGGGGGTGCGGGAGTGGAGTGGCAACGGCCCTCTGCCGGGTCGGCCGTGGTCGTCACACGCGGGCTCAGACCGCCGGATCGCTCCGCTCCCCAGCGGTGGCGTTGTCGATGGCGGCGCGGATCCGGTGGTCGACGCGGAGGTTTGTGGTGAGGTGCTGGAAGTGCGCGGCACAGGCTGGGTGTCGGCGCAGCATGGCGGCGACGGAGCTTGCCACGTCCTGTGTGAGTGTGGGGAGCCACCGGGCTATGTGTTCTTGGGGTGCCCACTGGTCCCACTCAGCGTCCCATTCGAAGGCGCCGTTGCAGCATTCTTCCAGGAGGTCGAGTTCGCCGACGTCGGCTGCCCTCTGGGCAATGGTGACTAGCCACATGATCGTGTCGTTGACCTCGCCACGTTCGGGTGGGCGGTGGGCGCCCAGGAGCGCGGCCATCGCCCGGACGACTTCGACGGCCTGCTCGGGCATGGCCAGGAGAGCGGGCATAAGGCTGTCGGCTGAGACGGTGACCACCACGTCGCGGTAGAGCGCCGCGTCGTCGGTGTGTGCAGCGGTGAGAGTGATCAGATCGCGTGCTGCTGTGGGTGACCCAGCCTTGAGGGCTTGTTGGAGCGTCTCGCCTCGGAGAATGGCTGGCTGTGGCGGGGCTTCCGTTTCCTGCGTGATGAGTCGCTGGAACTCTTCGATGGTGGCGGGGCGTTGGGTGGGCTTCCATTGGGTTGCTGTACGAACGACCGTGCGCCAGGGGCCTGTCTTGGGAATCAGTGGGATGTTGATCTGGGGCATGGTGCCGGTGATGGCCCAGCCGATGAGCTGGCCCAGGCTGTAGATGTCGGCGGCCTGGGTGGCGGCGTGGGCGTTTTGGGAGAGTTCGGGGGCGGCGAAGCCGTCGGAGCCAAAGCGGGCACCGACGCGGGTGCGCTGAGCGTCGGTGGTCTGGCCGCGGGGCCGGCGCGCGATGCCCCAGTCCGCCAGCACCCACCGGCCGTCGAGGCGGAGGATGTTGGCGGGCTTGATGTCTCGGTGCACCCAGCCGGCCTGGTGGGCTTTGGCCAGCACTGAGCAGAGGGCGTCCAGCAGGTTCTTGAGGGCCGCAGGTTCGGAGAGTTCCTGCCGGCAGGGCTCCGCTGAGGTCTGGGCGTAGGGCATGACGAACCATCGGTGGTTCGCGTCGGCGTCGAGGACGGGCATCGCGTGGGGGTGCCCGTCAAGAAGGCGGCCGAGGGTGATTTCGCGCGCCATGCGGGCAGTCTTCTGCTTCGCGGGGTACTTGTCGCGCAGTTGCTTGAGAGCGACGATCGCCCCGGTCGGTTTGTGAGTGGCGCGGAAGACGTCGGCTTGTCCTCCGTGCGGGATGGGAAGGCGCTCGCAGGCGTAGTCCTTGCGCTCTCCGCGGGCGTGTTGGCGTACCAGGGGGGTGGCGTCGGCCGGCTCAGCCTTCGCCTGCGTCGGCTCTTCGGGCCGAGCCGCTGGCCGGGGATGGTCCGCTGGTTGCGGGGGTGTCCGGCGATGCTGCCGGGGGTCTGGCGGGAAGGAATCGCGTCGGCGTCCCCGGTAGACGGGGTAGCCGCTGATGGTGTCGACTTGGACCAGGGCGTAACCGTCGCGGGCGAGAGCCTCGTTGAAGACCGCGAGCAGCTGCTGCACCTCGTCTGCGGCCGTGCGCACGGCCGGGTGGAGCATCTCGGCCAGGAACCGCAGCAGGGTGTCGTCCGGACCCTGCAGAAGGGCGAACCGGGCATCGTCGTAGACCCAGTCGTCCTCCCAGTCGTGGTTGTTGTAGCGGTGCTGGATGATGTCTCGCTCGGCGGTGGTGAAGCGTGTGTCGTTGCTGGGCATCGCCTGGAGGTCGTACATACGGGAAAGGAAGGCGATCTCGTCGAGACCGCCGGTCCAGGCCGTGTGTTGCCAGCGCAGCAGGTCGAAGATGCGGCGGCGGGTGACCTCCGTGATGCGCGGCACTTGAGGCAGGCCGCCTGTCCTTGCAGCGTTCCGTGGTTGAGGAACTGGCAGGCCGGTGATGCGACCCCGACCGTCAACAGCCAGTCCGTCTTGATCAAGCCGCTGGGAGATGTCCTGCAGCCACTCTCCGTGCCAGCCTTCTCGCAGGCCAGTGCGGATGATGTCCTCGAACACGCGTAGCGCCCGGGTGACGTGCCCGAAGTCGGTCCAGTCGACGGCGGCCGCGTAGGACTCGAAGGACCTGCGGCGCACGCTGGTGTCGGTGTACCGCAACTCGTCCTCCGGGACGGGCGCGAAATTCTCGTTCTGCCAAGACTCTACAATCTGACGTATCGTCATATTGGTGGCGAGAGCACGGAACCTTGTGCGAGTGGCACGGCAGACCAGGTCTGCGCTGCCGGGCTCCCGCTGAGCCGCCGCAGTCTTCATCGGCGTGCCGCTATGCCTTGGCAGACGCGACTCGCCCGACGGGCCGACCTGTGCTGCAGGCTCACGCGCAGGTCGCTCGGCCAGGGCCACGGTGGCCGTCGACCACGGCGGTATGACCTGCCGCGCGGATGGCGGGGGTGCCGTGTCGTGACGTGACAGCAGCTCTCCGCCCGCGTAGGCCGCCAGACGGAAGAACCGCCACCTGTCGTCGTCGCGCAGGCCCTCGTACGTGGTGAAGCGCAGCGCCGTTGCCTGGACGGACAGAAGCAGCTGTTCCATCCACGGCTCCCGCCAGCTGTCCGGGACGACGTCGGCGCAGACGGCGTGCATACCGTCCAAAAGCTCTTTCACGAAGATAGGGAGAGATGCGCCCTGGGCGTCCTGAGGATTCACCAGGTAGGGCAGCAGCATGTGTTCCTGGTCTGAGGTGAGGAGGTGCCTGGGTACCTGCTCGGCGAGGACCGACAGCATCAGCGTCGCTATGTCCCGCGTTAGCGGGGCCGCCTCGGCGAAGTTGGCCAGGTCGATGAGCTGATAGACATCAGAGCGCAGACTGCCTTCCTGAAAGGGCACTATGACGTTCTGAAGATGCAGGTTGGAATGGGTCAGACCGTGCACCACCTGGAACCCCGGGTCGGGCAACTGAGGGTTCGCCAAGGCCATGACCAGCGGGTTCGGCACAACCACGCCGTCGACCTCGATCCACGCCGCCCGTGGCGCATCCAGCAGGAATGCGTCGACTCCCGCGGCGTACGCCCGTACCTCGCCGTCCTTCTCAA
Source organism: Streptomyces sp. NPDC058457 (assembly GCF_042720695.1). Taxonomy (NCBI): domain Bacteria; kingdom Bacillati; phylum Actinomycetota; class Actinomycetes; order Kitasatosporales; family Streptomycetaceae; genus Streptomyces; species Streptomyces sp. NPDC058457. Next base: position 19,005 of record NZ_JBHXLU010000138.1, read on the forward strand.
GTAATTCGCCGAGTTCACCGCGCAAGAACCGGGAAACTGAGAGGTCCTCGACGCGCTGGTTTTCGATCCCCCTGTTCCAGTCCGTCACCAACCCCGTGACCACAGTGCGGAAGGTGGCGATCACCTCCCTCCAGTCCAGACGGGCCATCACCTTCACATCCCTCAGGCTGCCGCCTGCGGTGCTGTGGAATGTCAACAGCCGCCCGTCACCCACAGGGCAGGGCTCGAAGACTTGCCTGGCCAGATGGCGCTGAGCGAAAGCCGGGGCGGTATGCCATGCACGCTCCTGGGAGGTATACCCCTCGCGCGGAATTGCCGGGCACACCTTCACCAGGACGATTCCCGGCCCCGGGTTGACTATCACGGCCGCGAGCGCCGCGCCCGTGTAGTCCCTGCCCGACGACTTCCAGCGAGGAATGACAGGCCTGACACTCATGCCCAGGAGGTTCGCCCACCGGACCAGAGCCCGTGCCACCTCCTCATCCCCCAGGCCCGTGGCCAGATCGGCAAGGCCGCTCATCGTCTCCCCCGTGCGCAGGCGTCGGCAGACCAGACATGGCTCGCCAAGAGTCGGTTGGAGCCATTCTGGCACTGGCGAGGGCAGAGTCTGGTCAGTTGAGGCATACCACCAACAACCCAGCTCACGCCTCCGATCACCCTCCCGGAGCCACTCCGTCCAGCCCCTCAGCAAACCAGCAACAGACCAGGTCAGCGACCACACCGCACACCGACGAGCCTCCCTTCGAGCGTCAGCCGTGACCGGCGAGAAGATCGCCAGGGACCATGACCCCGCTCCTGAGGACAGCACCCCCGACGCAGCCGCCGACCTGTCCTGCCCCGGGCTTGGGTCGATCACCGGAAGCCGCCTACGCATCGCCGGGCTCTTCGGCTGCCACGACGATGGGGGCGCTCGGATCACTCCGGGCGCCCCCATCGTCGTTCGTCGAGCTACCGCTTCCCTGCCGCCCTGTCCGGCCGGCCGACGATCTGCGGCGCCCTCCCAGCGGAATCGCCTGCGTGGTGGCAGGGCGAGCTGACGCAGTGTCCGGTTCGCACGCCGGCACGAGGCAACCAGTAGCAGCCGGTCGCCCAACGGCAGGCTCCATGGCCGGCCCCTGCGAACAGGGCCTGCGCTCTCGCCTCGTAACGCGGTGATCAGCTTGCCGAACCGCCGTGGCCTCGGTTCGCTCAATGATGTTGCCGCCCGGCCCGGGGGAAGCACGCCTGCGAGCTCGGGGCGCGGTGGTTGCGTTCGCGGCTGCCGCACCGTCGTGGTTTCTCGCGCCCACGCGGCGGAGCCGCATATTGACAAGGCCCCGCACCCCTGGATGACACGCCGCCGAACGGAGCATCCAGCCGTTAATCGGGTCATCTGCTCCTAACCTTCCAAATGTGACAAAACGCCATATCACATACCTCGCGTGCAGCGCCGCCCTGTGCGGCTCTCTCATCGGCGCCGCTCCGGCGACCCCCTCGCACCGCGTTCTCCGGGTGCACCCGGGTGAGTCCATCCAGAAGGCGGTCGACGCCGCCCGGCCCGGCGACACGGTCCTCCTCGCGGCCGGCACCTACCGCGAGAGCGTCAAGGTGACCACGCCCGGCCTCACGCTGCGCGGCGTGGGCCCGGACACCGTGCTCAAGCCGGGCAAGAAGGTGAAGAGCACGGCGAAGAAGGCCGCCGTGAAGTCCTGCGCCGAGATGGGCAACGGCATCTGCGTGGTCGGCGCCAAGAAGAAGCCCGTCGAGGACGTCACCATCGCCCGCATGACCGTGACCGGGTTCTCCCGGATCGGCGTCATGGCCGTGGGCGCGGCCAACCTGCACGTGCACGGCGTGGAAGCCGTGAAGAACGGGCAGTGGGGCCTCGCCGAGGAGCGCTCGGTGCACAGCACGTACCGGTACAACGTCGCCCGCAACAACGGCGACGCGGGCATCTTCCTCGCCAACTCCGTCACCACGGAGAAGGGTGCCGTCGACACCGAAGGCACGGTCGTCGAGCACAACCGTCTGGAGGGCAACCGGATCGGCGTCACCGTCCGACGGTTGCGCAACCTCACCGTCTCGGACAACACGGTCACCGGCAACTGCGCGGGCGTGTTCGTCGTCGGCGACGAGAACAAGCCGAAGGCCGGTCACCTGACCGTCGCCGACAACAAGGTCGTGAAGAACAACAAGTACTGCAAGAAGACCGCGCGGCTGGCCTTCCTGCAGGGCTCCGGCATCGTCCTGACCGGCACCGAGAAAACCCTGGTGACGGGGAACACGGTCACCGGGAACTCCGGCAAGTCCCCGCTGTCGGGCGGTGTCGTGGTCTTCAAGAGCTTCGTGGGCGCCAGCAGCGACAAGAACCAGGTCACCCGCAACAAGCTGTCGGGCAACGCCCCCGCCGACCTGGTCAACCAGGAAGCCGCCAAGCGCGGCAACGCCTTCAAGCAGAACACCTGCAAGAAGTCCAAGCCCGCGGGTCTGTGCTGACCTGACGGCCGTACGACACCCCACAAGGAAGGAAGGCGGCACATGACCGCACCAGCACGCGACCTCCGGACGCCGGCCAAGGGGCTGGAGGAGGACGCTCCGCCGCCGTCGATGCGGCTGCGCGAGCTCGTGTTCGGGGCGGCCTGTGCCGCCGCCGTCCGCGCGGCCGCCCGGCTGCGCGTCGCCGACGCGCTCGGGGACGCCCCGATGACCGTGGAGACCCTGGCCTCCGCGGTGCGGACCGACCCGAAGCCGCTGCGCCGGCTGCTGCGCGCCCTGTCCTGCTACGGCGTCTTCGCCGAGCGGCCGGACGGGACGTTCGCCCACACCGAGACCTCCCGGCTGCTGCGCGAGGACGACCCGCACAGCCTGCGCTACATCGCCCTGTGGTGCACCGAGCCGTGGACCTGGGACGCCTGGCCGATGCTCGACGAGGCCGTGCGCAGCGGCCGCAACGTCGTCGAGGACCTCTACGGCAAGGAGTTCTTCGTCTATCTCAACGAGGACGCGCCGGAGTCGGCGGACGTCTTCAACCGGGCGATGACCACCTCCAGCGAGCAGTCGGCCCGCGAGGTCGCCGCGCTGCTCGACCTGTCCGGCAGCCGGTCGGTCGCGGATCTCGGCGGCGGCCAGGGGCACGTGGTGGCCAGCCTGCTGGACAAGTACCCGGCGATGAAGGGCTATCTGCTGGATCTGCCCAAGGTGGTGGAGAAGTGCCTGCCGCGGCTGCGCGAGGGCGGGGACCTCGCGGACCGGGCGCGGGTCGTGCCCGGTGACATCCGGGAGGCCGTGCCGGTCGACGCGGACGTCTACATCATCAAGAACATCCTGGAGTGGGACGACGAGTCCACCGCGCGGCTGCTCGCCAACGTGGTCGCGGCGGGCGGTCCCGGGGCCCGGGTCGTGGTGATCGAGAACCTGGTCGACGACACCCCGTCGATGCGGTTCAGCACCGCGATGGACCTGCTGCTCCTGCTGAACGTCGGCGGGGCCAAGCACACCACCGACAGCATGGTGCGCCGGCTGGGCGACGCGGGCCTGAGCGTCAACGACATCCGGCCGGTCAACCCGTATCTGCACGCCTTCGACTGCACGGTGCCCGTCTGACGCGGGTGCCCCGGCACGCGCCGGTGCCGGGCCCGCGTCGTACGCGGGTCCGGCACCGTTGGCGTACGGCGGTACGCGGGGTCACGCGCCGCCGTCGCGCTCCCAGAGGTAGAAGCGCTGGGCCATCGCGTCCTTCGGGGAGCGCCAGGTCTCCGGGTCGTACGCGCTGACGTACGCCGTGAGACGGTCGCTGACGTCCCTGAACTCGGGGTGCGAGGTGATCTTGGCGATGGCCGGTCCCGGCTCGCGCTCGGACTCGATGAGGTGCATGTACACATCACCGAACTGGAAGAGGCTGCGCCGGGTGACCCCGACGAGGTGCGGCAGCTCTCCCCGGTCGGACTCCGCGAACACCTTCGCGATGTCGGGGGCGGAGCCCGGTGCCATACGGGCGACGATCAGGGCCTGGTGCACGTGTCTCTCCGTTCCTGTTTCCGGACGGCCGGCTCAGTCGGCCAGGGCCGGGTCGGGGCGCCGGCCGGTGGCGGCCTTCTCGATCCTGTCGCGGATCAGGGCCATCTGGACCTTGGAGTTCTTGTTGATGTTGTCGGTCATCCAGTCGTCGTCGACGGGGGCTTCCGGCTTCATCGCGAAGTCCTGGGTCCAGACCATCCGGGTGCCGGCGGGCACTTCCTCGTACTGCCAGAGGATGTCCATGTGCGCGAACGGGCCGGTCTCGACCCGGCGGGCCTTGACGCGGAGGTTGCGGCGGTCCGCAGAGCGCTCGGAGACCCAGCTCCACACCTTGCCGTTCTCGTCGGGGTGCATGGTCAGCCGGAAGGTGACCTTGCCGCCCTCGTCGGAGAGGATCTCGGCGCTGGCGTACTCGCTGAACAGCTGGGGCCAGTTGGCCACGTCGTTGGTCATGTCCCAGACCAGGTCGACAGGCGCGGCGATGGTGATCTCGTTCTGGGTGTGTCCGGTCATCTCAGGCTCCCGCGGGCATGGCGCTGTTGACGAGGTCGAGGAACTGGCGGGGCGTCTTGCACCGCTCGGCGTCGACCGGCATCGGCACGCCGTGCCGGTTCTCCAGCTCGCCGACGATGCCGAGCAGGCCGAGCGAGTCGACGCCGAGGACGTCGAAGCCGCTGTCGGCCCGGTCCTGGAGGTCGGCCGGGGTGACGGTGACGCCGGCGGCCTTCTTCATGAGTTCGGACAGTTCGTCCACGGTGATGCTCATAGGAACTCCTTCTGCTTAGCTGCTGGGCAGCTGGTGTGTTCGACTCACTCGGCCGCGCCGTGGCGCAGCACGAGCGCCGAGTTCGACCCCATGAGGCCCCGGCTGAGCACCAGTGCCGTGCGTGGCCGCGCGGCACGGGCGCTGCCGGTCACGAGGTCGAGGTCGTGGCAGATGTCGAAGACGCCCGGGGTCGGCGGGATCAGCCCGTGTTCCATCGCCAGCACCGCGGCGGCGGTGTCGAGGACGGGGGCCGCGCAGTAGCCCCGGCCGATCCCGGTCTTGGGCGCGGTGACCGGCACCCGTCGGCCGTGCGCGCCGAGGACGTCGGTGATGGCCAGCGCCTCCGCCCGGTCTGCTTCCGGCACGCCGAGGGCGTCGGCGAAGACCACGTCGACCTCCTCGGGGGCGCAGCCGGCCTCGGCCAGTGCCCCGCGGATCGCCTGGGCGAGCCCGGCCCGGGACTCGGCCCAGCGGGAGGCCCCGGTGAAGGTCGACGCGTGGCCGTCGAGGGTGGCCCGGACCGGCAGCCCGCGCCGGCGGGCCGAGCCGGTGTCCTCCACGACGAGCATGGCGCCGCCCTCGGCCGGCACGAACCCGCAGGCCTGCTCGGTGAACGGGCGGTAGGCGCGGGCCGGGTCGGTCTCCCGGCTGAGTTCCTCGTAGCCGAGCTGGCAGACCACCGAGTAGGGAGCTATGGGTGCCTCGGTGGAACCGGCCACGATGACGTCCGTACCGCGGCGGACCGCGCGGGCGGCGTGGGCGAGGGCGTCCAGACCGCCGGCC